>JBIIGI010000111.1:0-4710 GCA_044236545.1 Chthoniobacterales bacterium | reverse complement strand
TTCAGCCCGCCGCCTGCCGCCTGCCCCCTGCCCCCTGCACCCTGCCCCCTGCCCCCTGCCCCCTGCCCCCTGCCCCCTGCCCCCCTCCCCATGAGCGACTGCTGTCATCACCACAGGAAGGAGTCCCGCTCCGCGGAACCCGCCGCGGAGAGCGCCCTCTACACCTGCCCGATGCATCCGGAGATCCTGACACGGGATCCGGGAGATTGCCCGAAGTGTGGGATGCCGCTGGAGCCCCTGTTGCCTGACGGAGGGGAGGAACAGGAGACCTCTCAACTGGCACGTCGCTTCGCCCTCTCGGTGATCCTCGGGCTTCCGGTCTTTCTTCTCGCGATGATGCCGATGTTCGGTCTTCACCCGCTGACTCCATCGCTCTCGGCGTGGGTGCAGATGCTGCTCTCGCTTCCCGTGATCTTCTGGTGCGGATGGCCGCTCTGGGTGAAAGAATTCCGCTCCTTCGCTTCCGGAAATCTCAACATGTTCTCGCTGATCACGCTGGGAACCGGAGCCGCCTTCCTGCAGAGCATGGCCACCCTTCTCCTGCCGCGCGAATCGGCAGGTCAGCACGGCGAGGGATTCTACTTCGAGGCCGCCACGGTCATCATCGTGCTGGTGCTTCTGGGCCAATGGCTCGAGGCGCGGGGGAGGGCCCGTGCCGGCTCGGCCCTCCGCGGACTCCTCGACCTGACCCCCGCCACGGCCCTGCTGGTGGAGTCGGGAGGAGACCGCCCTGTTGCGGTCACTGAACTTCGGATCGGCGACCGCGTGCGCATCCTGCCGGGAGAGAAGCTTCCGGCCGACGGCGAGGTCTTGGAGGGGTGGAGTTCACTCGACGAGTCGATGCTCTCGGGTGAGCCGCTCCCGGTGGAAAAGAGCGCCGGATCGCCCGTTTCGGCCGGGACGCTCAACACCTCGGGCAGCTTCATCATGTGCGTCACCCGGACCGGCGCGGAGACGGCGCTCTCCCGGATCATCAGCCTCGTGGCCCAGGCACAGCGCAGTCAGGCACCGATCCAGCAACTGGCCGACCGCGTGGCGGCGGTCTTTGTGCCGGTCGTGCTGGGCATCGCCATCGTGACCTTTGCGGGCTGGCTGCTGCTGGGCCCCGAGCCTCGGCTCTACCATGCCCTGACCGCGGCGGTCTCGGTCCTGATGATCGCCTGCCCCTGCGCCCTTGGTCTCGCCACGCCGATGGCTGTGACCGTCGGCATCGGTCGCGCGGCTCACCACGGCATCCTTGTCCGCTCAGCCTCGGCCCTGCAGAGCCTAGCGCAGACTGATCTTCTGGCGCTCGACAAAACGGGCACCCTCACGGAAGGCACCCCTGAACTTCGCGCCGTCATCCCCCTGCCCGATTGCGGCATCACCGGGGATCGCCTCCTCGCCCTTGCTTCGGGTGCGGAACTCGGCAGCGAGCATCCCCTGGCTCGATCCCTCGTCAGGCAGGCCCGGAGTCGCGGCATCGAGGCGGCGCATGCGAAAGACTTCCTCGCCCATCCCGGTGGAGGCATCTCCGCAACGGTCGATGACCATCGGGTGCTGATTGGCTCCCCATCGTTCCTTGCCATGCAGGGAGTCGACGCGGCTCTCTTCGATTCCATCACCACCGAACCGGGCGACGGGGTGGTCGCCATGGCGGTCGACGGCCAACCGGCGGGCATCTTTCTCTTCCGCGACACCATCCGCCCATCGGCCAAGGGGCTCATCGACATGCTTGGCAGGATGGGCATCCGCGTCGCGATGCTCACGGGGGATCGCGCAAGCACGGCAAGCACCGTGGCGCGGGAACTCGGCATCACAGAATGCCACGGGGAGCTTTCGCCTGCCGAAAAAGCGACCCGACTCTCCGGCTGGAAGAACGAGGGGTGCCGCACGGCCATGGCGGGGGATGGGATCAACGATGCCCCGGCGCTCGCCGTCGCCGATGCCTCGATCGTCATGGGGGCCGGGTCGGACATCGCCAAGGAGACGGCGGGGATCATCCTGCTGAGGCCCTCGCTGGAGGGGATTGTCTCCTCCATTCTGCTGAGCAGGGCGATCCTCAAGACCATCCGGCAGAACCTCTTCTTTGCATTTGCCTACAATATCCTGGGGATCCCGATCGCGGCCGGACTGCTCTATCCCCTCTTCGGGATCCTCCTCAGCCCGATGATCGCCGCGGCGGCCATGAGCCTCAGCTCGGTTTCGGTCATCGCGAATTCCCTCCGGCTGAGGAATGCCCGGCTGTCAGCCGGGTGATTTCCCATCTATTCTCCTTCCGTCGGGAACCAGTGGCGCGTGGCATTGCAGGCACTGCAGACCGTGAGCATCACCGGCACCTCCACGAGGACACCGACGACAGTGGCGAGGGCGGCGCCTGAGGAGGGTCCGAAGAGCGTGATCGCCACCGCCACAGCCAGCTCGAAGAAGTTGCTCGCTCCGATCAGGGCACCGGGGGCCGCCACGTTGTGCGGCACCTTCAGCCAGCGCATCAGGAGATAGACCAGGCCCGAGTTGAAATAGACCTGGATGATGATCGGCACGGCCAGGAAGAGGACGGCCATCCAACGATGGGTCAGGTTCTGGGCCTGGAAGGCGAAGATCAGGATCAGGGTGAGCAGGAGCGCCGCCATCGTGACCGGCTGGAACTTGGGCAGGAAGGACTGTTCAAACCACTCGCTTCCCTTGGCCTTGAGAAGAAGGGTTCGCGTGAGCCACCCGGCAGCAAGCGGGATCACGATGAAGACCAGCACCGAGGTGATCAGGACGGACGAGGGAACCACCACGCCCGAGACGCCGCAGAGGAACATCACGATCGGCGCAAAGGCGACGAGCATGATCAGGTCGTTCACGGCAACCTGGACCAGCGTGTATGCCGGGTCGCCGTCGGTCAGGTAGGACCAGACGAAGACCATCGCCGTGCAGGGGGCCGCGGCCAGGATGATCAGTCCGGCGGTATAGTCGCGCGCGGTCGCGGGATCGATCCACGGGGCAAAGAGATGCTGGATGAAGAGCCAGCCCAGGAAGGCCATGCTGAAGGGCTTCACGATCCAGTTCACGAAGAGGGTGACGAGAAGACCCTTCGGCTTCCTGGCCACGCCACCGATCGCGCCGAAGTCCACCTTGAGCATCATCGGGTAGATCATCAGCCAGATGAGGATGGCGATGGCGACGTTCACATGGGAATCGCTGCCGAACTCCCAGGTGCTGATCGCCGCGATGGTCCCGGGCGCCAAGGTGCCGAGGATCACCCCCGCGACCATGCAGAGGAGGACCCAGAGGGTCAGGTTGCGTTCGAAGAAGGCGATCTTCTTCACGGGACGGGAATGGTTCTCCATGGTGTGGGAGCTTTCGGGTCAGAGTGTCTTTCCGCGTTTGAGGCCCGCGGCGTATGCCTCGAACACCAGACGGATCTGGTCACGGATGCGTCGGAATTCGTTCAGAACCTCCTCCTCGGTGCCCGTCGCGTGCGCGGGATCCTCGAAGCCCCAATGAAAGCGGTGGAGCTGGCCGGGGAACATCGGGCAGGCTTGGTCGGCATTCCCGCAAACGGTGATCACCGTGTCGACGGGTCGGCCGAGGAACTCCTCGAGGTGCTTGGAGGTGTGGCCGGAGATGTCGATGCCGATCTCCTTCATCACCTCGATCGACTTCGGATGGACGTAACCGGCCGGCTTGGATCCGGCGCTGGCGACTTCGATGAGATCGCCGGCGGCGGCGCGGAGGATTCCCTCGGCGAGATGGCTCCGGCAGGAGTTGCCGGTGCAAAGGATGAGGACGAGTGGTTTCATGGAAGCTGGGAACTGGCAGCTAGAAGATGGGAGTTGGGAGCTAGGTGATGGGGCCTGACATCCCGTCATCCCTTGTGAATCATTTCAGGCCTGCTAGGTAGCGTTCGGCGTCGATGGCGGCGGCGCAACCCATGCCCGCCGCGGTGATGGCCTGGCGGTAGACGGAGTCGGCGCAATCACCCGCGGCGAAGACGCCGGGGACATTCGTGCGGCTCCCTTCGCCTAGCACCAGATAACCCGCGTCGGTCATGTCGAGCTTGCCCTGGAAGATCTGCGTGTTGGGGACGTGGCCGATCGCCACGAAGACACCCGCGCAGTCGAGCGTGCTGACCTCTCCGGTCACGGTGTTCTTCAGTCTCACGCCGGTCACCTGATCTTGCGCGACATCGAGAACCTCCTCGACGACGGAATTCCAGACCATGGTGATCTTGGGATTGGCCAGCGTGCGGTCGGCCATGATCTTCGAGGCCCTCAGGGAGTCACGGCGGTGGATGAGATAAACCTGTGAGGCGAAGTGCGTGAGGTAGCTGGCCTCCTCACAGGCCGAGTCGCCGCCGCCGATGACCACGAGCGGCTTGTTCCGGAAGATCGGAAGGGCCCCGTCGCAGGTGGCGCAGTAGGTGACGCCCTTGTTCTCGAGCTCATGTTCGCCCGGCACGCCGAGGTGACGGTGTCCGGCGCCGACCGCGACGATGATGCTCTTTGTCTCGATGACCTTTCCCTCGACGGTCAGCTTCAGCGGACTTCCGGAGAGATCGACGGAATCGACCTTGCTCAGATACTGGATCCGGGTCCCGAAGCGGGTCGCCTGCTCCTGCATTTCGGTCATGAGGGCGGTTCCCTCGATGCCGTTGCGGAATCCGGGGAAATTCTCGACGGTCGAGGTGGTGGTCAGGAGCCCCCCGGGCT
This sequence comes from Chthoniobacterales bacterium, assembly GCA_044236545.1. Classification (GTDB taxonomy): domain Bacteria; phylum Verrucomicrobiota; class Verrucomicrobiia; order Chthoniobacterales; family UBA6821; genus UBA6821. The sequence continues at coordinate 31 of JBIIGI010000111.1, read as the reverse complement.
GCTGGCCCGTGATCAGGAGGGGGTTGAGGTT
>JBIIGI010000057.1:0-17134 GCA_044236545.1 Chthoniobacterales bacterium | reverse complement strand
CGGGTTCACCGATCTCCAGCAGTTCAACAAGCTGGTCAGAAAACACTATGGCAGCCCGCCAAGAAACCTGCGCTAACCCGAGCCTATTCGGGATTCCGGCGTTCAGCGCGAGCTCAGGCCTGCTATAGCTTCACGGCCTTGCCGAGTTTTTCGGATTCAAAGCAGGCATCCAATGCCTTCTGAATCTCCGCGCCCCGCGCGAAGTCGGGTTCGCCGGATTTTCCGGTTTGGATGGCGGTGATGAAGCGTTGATAGATGCTTGGTGTTTTCGGGGTCTTGATGGTTTTCCATGCGGCCTTGTGGATATCGGCGCCGAGGCAGACCTCGAGTTCGTTGTAGGATTTGTCCAGATCAAGTCGAAGGGCTCCTTTCGTCCCGTGGATGCGCAGATAAAGGGAATTCGCATGACCGGTTGCCCAGCGGGTCGTGTGGATCACGCCGAGAGCGCCGTTGGCAAACTCGACCTGCATGAGAGCCGAGTCGTTGGCATCAAGCGGGTATTCACCAAGGCGCTTGCCTTTGAGTGCGGTGAATGTTTTGAGGCGTGCCTGAATGCGGCGAACCGGGCCGACTGGGAACGAGGCGAAGTCGAGGATATGCACACCGACATCACCGAGCACTCCTTTGCTGCCGTGCTTGGTTGAGAGGCGCCACAGCCAGGCAGGAGTGGTTTTCCAATCGCCCCAGACCTTGCTGGAGAGCCAACTTTGGAGGTAGCTGGCCTCGACATGAACGATCTCGCCGAGCTTGCCGGATTGCACGAGTTGCGCGGCTTTTTGCAATGCGGGCGCGTTGCGGTAGCTGAGGTTCACCATGTTGATGACGCCGGCTTTTTGTGCGGCGCGCGCCATGCGAACGGCATCGGCGTGGTTCGTGGCGAGCGGCTTTTCGCAAAGGATGTGTTTGCCGGCGGCGATCACTTGAAGCGAGAGCGGCGCGTGGAGATTGTCTGGCGTCACATTCGACACCGCATCGACATCGGCCTCGCGCAGGAGCTTGCCGAGGTCGGTGAAAACCGCCGCAGTGCCGCCGTGTTTGGCAGCGAATACCTGCGCGCGTTTCGCATCGACATCACACACAGCGGCCAGCACCACGCCGGGGATTTTGCGGAACGCTTCGGCATGCGCGTTGGCCATGCCACCGGTGCCGACAATTGCGAGGCGGATGCTTTTTGCGCGCTTCGTGGATGCTTTGGCGCGGGTGGTTTTCTTTTTCGAGGGAATGCTTTTCATGTCGTGTGTTGTGAATTGATGCGGGCTTGGCTCAGCGGAAACCTTCGGTCGGGCGCTCCGCGGCCTCGGGGTCCTCGGGCAAGGGCTCGATCGCAGGGGAGTTCGGGCAGTCATCGGGAATGCAGACCGTTGGTTTGGCCCAGTGGACAGCATTGGAAATGACGCGTTGAACCTGCGGGTGGTGGTAGGTCGGGTAGGTCTCGTGGCCCGGACGGAAATAAAAGACGCGACCATTGCCTCGCTGCCATGTCGCGCCGCTGCGGAAGACTTCGCCGCCGGTGAACCAGGAGATGAAAACCAACTCATCGGGCGTTGGAATTCCGAATGGCTCGCCATACATCTCCTCGGCTGGGATTTCAAAATACTCTCCGATGCCTGCTGTGATCGGGTGGTGCGTGGCGATGTTCCAGATGCGTTCCTTGTCGGTCGATTCACGCCATTTCAGGGAACATGTCGTCCCCATGAGGGCTTTGAAGATCTTCGCGTAGTGTCCCGAGTGGAGGACAATCAGTCCCATGCCTTCGAGCACTCGCTGGCGCACACGTGCCACCACCTCGTCCGAAACCTCGCCATGAGCCATGTGACCCCACCAGATCAAGACATCCGTCGCAGCCAGAACCTCGGTCGTGAGTCCATGTTCCGGCTGATCGAGCCAGGCGGTGGAAACCGACAGGTTTTTGTCCTGACGAAGAAAGTCGGCGATCGTTTCATGCATGCCGTTCGGGTAGATTGCGGCGACTTTGGGATTCTTCTTCTCGTGGCGGAATTCTCCCCAGACGAGTGTTTTGATGGAGGATGACATATAGGTTTTCCGATGGTTGATTCCGTGTTCTGCGGAAATGCACACGGAACACTGCCATGTGTCTACCTGTGATGGGCTGAGATGAACAATCCGCTCGGATTGTAAAAAGACGATTAAAATGTTAAAAAAGCGATATGAGCGAAAAAGCCCTCCGCAGCCGGTTTTCAAATGAGCTGGAGCGATTGATCAAGCGCTTCACAGAAGGGAGGGTGCGTTTATTTGTCCCCGAACCCATAGGCCTCCACACACGCCGTCACGCTTCCCATTTTCACACGACACCGGAGTTTTTTCTTCAAACAGGCGGTGCCACGGACTTTGAGTGCCCAAGCGGATCATTCCGTCTTCGGACCGGAGATGTCTGCGTGATGTCTGCAGGAGTGCCTCACGCTGAAACCCCCATCGACTTGCGAACTCCATACGGCGTGATTGTGCTGATAAATCATGCGCCGGGCTGCATTCTTTTGCGTGGATGGGCCGATGAGTCACGGCGCATCCAAAGCGGTGACTTTCTCTCGTCTCCGCTTCCGACAAAAGCCTTCCGCTTCCTTGAGGAGGTGTCCCATCAACACCGCCTGCCCAAGCGCCTTCAGCGAGGTTTCTCGACGGGGCTTGTGACGGCTTTCCTGGCCTCGGTCTTGACCGGTTTGAATACAGACGCCGCGCAACAGGAATCCTCAGCCACGCCGCTGGTTGCAGAGGTTGAAAGAATCATCCGGGTTGAAATTTCCCGCCAGGATATGACCGTGGGGACGCTTGCTGCCAGACTTGGTTGCTCTCCGGATCACCTGACCCGGAGCTTCCGTGCGGAGAGAGGAATGGCGCTGAATTCCTGGATCACCCGCGAACGGATCGCCTTGGCTTCCCGTCTGCTTGAGAGGGCGGAGCACAACGTCGCTGAAGTCGGATGGGCCTGCGGGTACACGAGCCCTTCCTACTTCATCAGTGTTTTCAGGAAACACACGGGGATGACTCCCCTTCAATGGCGACGTGAGGGCGACTCCCCGAACGGACGCCGCCGCACGCGTTGAAGTGGCAGTGAAGGTGAGCCATCACCCCATCGCCCGTTCCATGAGTCGTGTCGCCAGTGTCTGGGTTGCCTGATCGAGTGCCGCGAGGGCCTGTTTCAACCGCGAGGTCTCCTTGGTGGCAAGTGCGGCGGTGACTTCCGCGGTCTGTTTGTGAATTTCGGCGATCTCGGCCTCTGGAAGTTCCGATCCTAGTTGGGCCAAGGCCGCCTCCACCGCCGGGAGCATCTCCTCCGCCTTGAGCCTTGCCTCGGTGAAGATCCTCGCATCCATGTCCTCGAAGGCATGCTCCAGCGATCCGGCAAGCATCGCCTCGACCGCCTCATCGGAGACTTCCACGGCACTCCGGATCTCCACGATCTTCTCGGCACCGGCCACGGTGTCCCGCGCCAGGACCTGAAGGATGCCATCGGCATCCAGGCTGAACTGAACGCCGACCCGTGCGACACCCTTGGGCGAAGGAGGGAAGGGGATGTCGAGGCTACCGAGCTTCCAGTTGTCGGCGGCCATCTCGCGCTCTCCCTGCAGGACGGTGATCGTCATGCCGCTCTGTCCGGCCACGGCATTGGTGAACATCTCGCCGGCCTTGGCCGGGATGGTCGTGTTCCTCGGGATGATGACATTCATGAGCCCCCCGAAGGTCTCGATGCCAAGGGAGAGGGGGGTGACGTCCAGGAGCGCGATATTCCGGAGGTTTCCCTCAAGGATTGCCCCTTGGAGGATCGCGCCGAGTGCCACGGCTTCGTCGGGATGCTGGGAGAGGTTCGGTTCCCTGCCGAAGATCTCTTGAACCAACCTCCGGACGAGGGGTATCCGGGTGGAGCCGCCGACAAGGATGATCTGGTCGAGATCCGTGGCATTGAGTCCGGCATCTTCCAGTGCGCGGAGGCAGTGGGCGCGGGTGCAACGGATGATCGGTTCGCAGACCCTCTCCATTTCCGCACGGGTGATCGGAATCTCCAGACTCTTCTCGCCTGTCAGGAAGGGGAGGCGGAGTGTGAGTGATTCCTCGCTTGAGAGACGCTCCTTAGCCTCGCGCGCCGCCTCCCTGAGCCTGCTGGCGGCTTCCGGCGAGGGGGTGTCGAGGCCCGCCTTGCGCGCCAGGAGTCCCGCGATCGCCTCGTCGAGATCATCCCCCCCGAGACGGGTGTCGCCATGGGTGGATAGAACCTCGAAGACACCATTGTCTAGCTGCAGGATCGAGAGATCGAAGGTGCCCCCCCCGAGATCGTAGACCGCGACCTTGGAGCGGTCGGAGATCTTGTCGAGCCCGTAGGCAAGGGCGGCGGCGGTCGGTTCGCTCAGGATGCGCTCGACCGAGAATCCGGCGAGTTCGCCCGCCTTCCTTGTCGCGGCCCGCTGGGCATCGTTGAAGTAGGCCGGAACCGTGATGACCGCACGGATGACCTCCGTGCCGAGGCGATCCTCGGCGATCGTCTTCAACCGCTTCAGAATCTGTGAGGAGACCTCCTCGGGAGTCATGTCCCTTCCATTGATCGGAAGGGTGACCGGGGTGCCCTTTGCACCACTCAGGCCTTCCGTTCCTTCGTCGCCGAAGCGGCGTCCAATCAACCGCTTCACCGAGGAGATGGTGTTCGTGGGGTGCAGGCCCTGCATGCGGAGGGCATCCCTGCCGACCAGAATGCTCCCGTCCGCCGCGTAGTGGATGACCGAAGGGGTCAGGCGGTTTCCATCGGGATCGGCCAGAAGCGTCGGAAAGCCGCTGTCATAGACCCCGATCAGGGAGTTGGTGGTGCCTAGGTCAATGCCCGCGATCATGTGTGATAACTGAAGATTAATATGGAACTCAGGAACTCAAGAAAAGGTGTCAGAATAAAAAAGCGCACAAGTCTTTCCTGATTTTGTGAGTTCCACATTCAACGACTCAAAGGCAGTCGAGGGAGAGTTTCCTCTCGCGGAGTTGGGATTCCCATTTTGCGGCGTAGGCAAAGGAATCGGCCAGGGAAGCAAGCGCTTCCGGATCGTGCGCGGGCCAGGAGGCGTCCAGTTCTGCAAGGCGTGCATCCAGTGAGGAACGCCACCCGTGAAGGATGCCGAGAAGACTCTCCAAATCAGCGGCGAGTTTTTTCAGGGGTGCGGCGAGCACCGCTTTCGCAAGGGGATTGGTCGCGGCGGAGTGTTTGCCAATCAAGCAATCGGCTTCAGGCAGGAGCGAGGCAACCCGGGGAAAGAGATCCGCCGCCTCTGCGGGAATGGAGGAGGAGGGAGGTTGGGCGATAAGCGCCCTAAGCCGCCGTGCAGGCTCGCGCAGGATGGCTGCTGCTTCCCCGAGTTCCCTGAAGCATTCGGCATCCCCCCCGGCCTGATCGGGGTGGCGTTCCCCCGCGAGCCTGCGATAAGCCTGTCCGATCTCCTCCTCGGAAAGTAGCGGTCGCCTCGGTAGGCCTAAAATCTGGAATGGATCCATGGAGAAAAGAAAAAGGCAGAATGAGGAATGAAAAATTGAGAAAGAATGTGGAAATCAAGATGCAACGGATGCTAAGCAACGGCCAAGCTAGCAAATCATAAAGAATTCTGAGACGTCGTCCCGATTCATCCCCTTTCAGTTTCCTGATTTCCTGAGTTCCATATTTAACAACTCAGTGTTCAGTATCCCCTTGGTTACGCGGAGAAACTCTCGCCGCAGGAGCAGTGGGCGACGGCGTTGGGGTTGGTCACCTTGAAGCCTCCTTTCTGCAGGTCGTCGCTGTAGTCGAGTTCAGATCCGCTGACAAAGAGGGCGCTTTTCGGATCAATCACGATGTTCACTCCCTTGGAAGGGACAAGGATGTCGCGCGGGAGCGGGCCGTCCACCAGATCCATCTTGTACTGAAGACCTGAGCAACCGCCGCCGATCACGGCGACCCGGAGCGCCCCCTCAGGGCGTCCCTGCTTGGTCAGGAGGGAGGTGAGCCGGTTGGAAGCCGAATCGGTGACACGGCAGAGTTTCTCGTTCCCGATTTTCCACGGAAGAGAAGTCGGTGCGGTCGCGGGTGTCTCGCTCATGATTTGATATTATCGGGAATGCTGAAGTGGTACCGAGTCAAAAGAGTGATCATCAACATAGTGACATCGCTTAAGACAGGTATGATTTAAAAAATATGGAACTCAAGAAGTCAGGAAAAAGGGGGCTTTTGAAATGATTCAAAGCTGGGATCCACCTTATCTTTTGGAAAAACAGACTGGGATGATACAGCGATTAGCCTGCATTTCTTCCTGATTTCCTGAGTTCCATATTCATCCTTTGCTCAATCCGGCATCGTGCTGTAAAGAGCCGCCACCAGTTTCCTGGTGCGGAGGCCGGGCAGGGCGCCCGGATGCATGGCGCTCGGGATGTAGGCAAACCCGAGTCCATGCTCCGGATCGGCAAAGGCGATCGCCCCGCCCGCACCGGGGTGGCCGAAGGATGATGCGGAGGGACCGTATGCCCCGAAATCATTGGTCATGAAGCCGGCCGAGAAAGCGGTCTGATCAAGAAGTGTGCGATCGAGTCCCCTGGCAAGGGTCGTGTTCATCAGCGAGAGTGTCTGGGCCGTGAAGAGAGGGCCGGGTTTCGTCAGCAGACTGTAGAAACGGGCGAGGCTATCGCCCGTTGCGATCGCGCCGAGCGAGGGGAGGGAGGCCGATCGCATCGCGGCCGTATTCATCACCGCAGGTGTGAGCGTTCCCTGTGCGGAATTGGGCTCGCTCAGTGCACGGCGTGTCAGCGAGGAGGGATCACCGAAGGCCTTCGTGAAAGGGCCGGGAGCCGGGGGAACCTTCGGGGCGATGACGGTGGCAGCCGTGTCGATCAATCCGGGAGGTAGTCCGAACCAGAGATCAATGCCGAGGGGGTCACGGAAGACCCGCTTCCAGTAAGAGCCCAGGGCCTCTCCCGCAATGCGGCGCACAATCTCATCCAGCAGGAAGCCGAAGGTGCGTGCGCCATAGCCGTGGCTACCGTCGAATTTCCAATTCGGCGCCTGTGCCGCGAGCGCTTCGGCGACCGCCTCGTGGTCGGTGATCGCAAGTCCCGTCCGGTTGATCACGGCAAGGCCGGCACGGTGGGAGAGAAGTTCGGCCAGGGTGATCCGCTCCTTGCCGGAGGCGGCGAACTCCGGCCAGAGTTCCGAGACGGGCGTCTCAAGCGGAATATCCTTTTCCTGCAGCGCATGCAGGGTGACGGCGGCGGCGACCCCCTTGCTTGCCGACCAGATGAGGCATGGGGTTGAGGGGATCCAGGGTATGCCGGGGGAGGATTCCCCTCCGTGGAGAGAGATCCACGGCCTGCCATCCCGCCATGCCGCCAACGAGGCACCACCCCGCGGGTTTTCGGCCAAGGTTTCCGCGAAGGCTTTTTTCAGACGATCCGGGGCCTTGTCCGGATCAAAGCGGAAGCTCATGATCCGAGTTCCTCGTGCACGAGGGCAAGGTCCGGATCGCGGCGCGCGAAGTTCCGGTAGGTTCCGTCCAAGGCAAAGCTTTCCCGAAGGCTTTGAAGCGCCGCGTCACGGTTCCCGAGCACTGCCTCGTAGCAGCCGATGTTGTAGTGGAATGTCGGGTCCTTGCGGAGTGCCTCGGGGCCCTTCTGCAGGAAATCCCGCGCCTCCCGAGTCCGCCCCAGTTCATGGAGGGCGAAGGCGCCGTGGATGTAGGCTGGTACCGCTACGGGATCGAGACGCAGCAGTACCTCCGCGGTTGCGAGGGCCTCGGACCAGCGTGTCGCCTGCATCAGGACATGCAGGCGGAGTTCCACGACATCGGGATCAGTGCTTTCGGAAGCCGGCACGGAGGAGAGCTCGGCAAGGGCCTCTTCGGCCATGCCAAGCTCCAGATAGCCTTGGGCGGCGAGAATCGCCCGCTCGCTCATCGGGGAACTAAGCTATTGTGACCTCGGGGCAGAGGTAGACATCCTGCACGGCATGGAGCAACTTGGCCCCTTCCTCCATCGGGCGCTGGAAGGCCTTGCGTCCCGAGATGAGTCCGGTTCCACCGGCACGCTTGTTGATGACCGCCGTCTTCACGGCGTCCTGGAAGTCGTGGGCTCCGGAGGCTCCGCCGGAGTTGATCAGGCCGGCGCGGCCCATGAAGCAGTTGATGACCTGGTAACGGCAGAGGTCGATCGGGTGATCGGTGGTCAGCTCCGTGTAGATGCGCTCGTCGAGCTTGCCGTAGCTGGAGTTGCCCGTGTTGAGCGCCTTGTAGCCGCCGTTGTTCTCGGGGAGCTTCTGCTTGATGATGTCGGCCTCGATCGTGACGCCGAGGTGGTTGGCCTGACCGGTGAGATCGGCGGAGAGATGGTAATCCTTGTCCTTCTTGAAGGCGTCGTTGCGGAGGTAGCACCAGAGGACGGTCGCCATGCCGAGCTCGTGGGCGTGGTGGAAGGCCTCGGCCACCTGGATGATCTCGTGGCTGGCATCCTCGCCGCCGAAGTAGATGGTGGCGCCGATGGCGGCAGCACCCATGTCGTAGGCCTCATCGATGGTGCCGAACATGATCTCGCGGGAGACGTTCGGGTAGGTGAGGAGCTCGTTGTGATTTACCTTCACGAGGAACGGAATCTTGTGGGCGTATTTGCGGGCTACGGAACCGAGGACGCCGAACGTGGAGGCCACGGCGTTGCAACCGCCCTCGATCGCCAGCTTCACGATGTTCTCGGGATCGAAGTAGATCGGGTTTTTGGCGAAGCTGGCTCCCGCGCTGTGCTCGATGCCCTGATCAACGGGAAGGATCGAGAGGTAGCCGGTGTTGGCAAGGCGGCCGGTGCCGTACATGCGCTGGAGATTGGCCAGAACGCGCGGATTGCGGTCGCTCCCGAGATGGATGCGGTCGACGAAATCGGGGCCGGGAAGGTGCAGGAGGTCCTTGGAAACCGTCTTGCAGGTGTGGTTGAGCAGGGAGTCGGCGTCGGCTCCGAGGAGGTTCTTGATTTCGTTGATCATGATCGTTTCAGTTCGAAGCAAAAGGGTTGCCTCGTCCAGAAGAAACCTTCGGGAGGCAGGGAAAGAGGGCCGAGATCCCGCCTTTTTGCGACAAAAAAACGCCCGGATTGCTCCGGGCGTTTCCATTGGTGAGTCTGTCTGGAAGAGACTAGTAGGAGGCCTGGGCTCCTTTGATGTTCTTCTTCTTGACCCAGGACATGCGTGAGCGGAGTTGCTCGCCCACCTTCTCAATGGGGTGCTTCTCGCCCGCCTTGAGAAGGGCATTGTACTTTTTCTTGCCGGTCTTGGCTTCCTTGATCCAATCCTTGGCGAACTTGCCGGTCTGGATGTCCTTGAGGGCGGCCTTCATCCGCTTCTTGACGGAGGCGTCGACGACCTTCGGGCCGACGGCGATATCACCGTACTTGGCGGTCTCGGAGATCGAGAAGCGCATGCCGCTGATGCCTGACTCGTTGATCATGTCGACGATGAGCTTCAGTTCGTGGAGCACCTCGAAGTAAGCCATTTCGGGCTGGTAGCCGGCCTCGACGAGGGTCTCGAATCCGGCCTGGATGAGGGCCGAGGTGCCGCCGCAGAGAACGGCCTGCTCGCCGAAGAGATCGGTCTCGGTCTCCTCCTTGAAGCTGGTCTCAAAGACGCCGCCACGGGTGCCGCCGATGCCCTTGGCCCATGCAAGGGCGGTCTTCTTGGCGCTGCCGCTCTTGTTCTGATGGATGGCGATGAGGGTGGGGACACCCTTGCCCTCCTGATACTGGCGGCGGACGGTGTGACCGGGGCCCTTCGGGGCGACCATGATGATGTCGACGTGCTTGGGCGGCTGGATCGTCTTGTAGTGGATCGCAAAGCCGTGGCTGAAGAGGAGTGTCTGTCCGGAGTGGAGGTTCGGCGCGATGTCCTTCTCGTAGACCTCGGGGATGACCAGATCGGGCACCGCGACCATGATCACGTCGGCCTTCTTCACCGCCTCCGCTGTGTCAAAGACCTGGAAGCCGAGCTTTTTGGCGACTTCGCGGCTCTTGCTCTTGGGGTAGAGGCCGATGATGACCTTAACGCCGCTCTCCTTCAGGTTGAGGGCGTGGGCGTGTCCCTGGGAACCGAAGCCGATCACGGCGCAGGTTTTTCCCTTGAAGAACTTCAGGTCGGCGTCTTTGCAGGTGTAGATTTTGGCGGGCATGTGTTGGTGGTGTGTTGGTGTTAGGTTAAAAGGTTAAAAGGTTGAAAGGTTGAAAGGTTGAAAGGTTGAAAGGTTGAAAGGTTGAAAGGTTGAAAGGTTGAAAGTTGGTGGCTGCTCTACGTTTTAACTGTTCACGTTTTTAACGTATCAACTTTTTTAAAGTCACTTCGAGCGGGCGAGGGCGATCTTGCCGGTGCGGGTCAGGTCGGTGATGCCGAACTGCTCCATGAGGGCGACGAACTTGTCGATCTTGCTCTCGGAGCCGGTGATCTCCACGGCGAGGCGCTTCGGCTGCACGTCGATGATCTTGGCGCGGAAGATGTCGCAGATCTGCATGATCTCGGCGCGGGCCTTGGCGTCGGCCTTCACGCGGATGAGCACCAGTTCACGGTCGACGTAGTCGGACTCGCCGAAATCCTCCACGCTGATGACGTTGACCAGCTTGTCGAGCTGCTTGTTGACCTGGTCGAGAACCTTGTCGTCGCCGCGGACCACGATCGTCATGCGGGAGGTCTCGGGATCGAGCGTCGGGCCGACATTGAGCGTGTCGATGTTGAAGCCGCGGCCGCTGAACATCCCCGCGATGCGGGTCAGGACGCCGAACTTGTTTTCAACGAGGATGGAAATGGTGTGTCGCATGGATGGAGGCTCTCCGTCTCCGGATCAAGCCGAAGGAAGAGAATGCGGGGCCGCTTTTTTTTCGTCAAACGCAAAGCGAGTCGCTACTCCTTTTGCCCATGAAAATTCCGGAACGTGATTTCGACGCCTATATCTTCGACTGCGACGGCACCCTGGCCGATACCATGGGGCTCCACTACGATGCCTGGAAGATGGCCCTGGAGCCACATGGGGCGGATCTCCCGGAGGATCTCTACTACAGCTGGGGAGGGCGTCCGACCCGCGAGATCGTCGAGGCACTCAACGAGATGCAGGGCCTCCTCATGGATCCCGATGCCATGGTTCACCACAAGGAGGGGCTCTACAACTCCCTGATTTCCGAGGTCCGGGCGATCGAGCCGGTCGTTGCCTTTGCCCGGTCCATGCACGGGAAAAAGCCGCTCGCCGTGGCTTCCGGAGGCGGGCGCAAGGCGGTGACGGCCACGCTCGAGAGCCTCGGGTTGACCCATCTCTTCGAGGCGATCGTCACCTCGGAGGATTATGCGAACGGCAAGCCGTCACCCGACCCTTATCTCGAGGCGGCCCGGCGACTCGGGGTGGCCCCTGCTGGCTGCCTGGTCTTCGAGGATACGGAAATCGGGAAGCAGTCCGCACTGGCCGCCGGCATGGAATGCGTGCTGGTCCCCGTTGCCGGGAAAATTGCCTGAGGATGCGTCTCCCAAGATTGGAACGATATCTGCTACCCTCTTGGGATTCCCCGCGCAAAAGCGTGAAAACCATGCGGCGGATCCAAGTCACAACAACCCAAACAATCATCACATGAGCAAACAATTTCGTGCAGGCGTCCTCTTCGGCGAAGAGGTGAAGGAACTTCTCGATCACGCCAAGGCGAGCGAGTTCGCGCTTCCTGCGGTCAACTGCATCGGCACCAGTTCCGTCAACGCGACTCTGGCCGCCGCCCGCGAGGTGAACTCGCCGGTGATGGTTCAGTTTTCCAACGGTGGAGCCCACTTCTTCATCGGCAAGGGGATCACGAAGGAGGGGCAGACCGGCTCCATCCTCGGAGGCATCGCCGGGGCCCACTACGTGGACGCCGCCGCGAAGGCCTACGGCGTGCCGGTCATTCTCAACACCGACCACTGCGCCAAGAAACTGCTCCCTTGGGTGGACGGGATGCTCGCGGCCGGCGAGGAGCAGTTCGCCAAGACAGGAAGGCCGCTCTACAGCTCGCACATGCTCGATCTTTCCGAGGAGCCGCTGCACGAGAATCTGGAGATCTGCGCCAAGTATCTCGAGCGGATGGCCAAAATGGGCATGACCCTCGAGATCGAACTCGGCGTGACAGGCGGCGAGGAGGACGGGGTGGATAACTCCGGTGTCGAGGAGTCGAAGCTCTACACGCAGCCCGAGGAAGTCGCCCAGGCCTACACCACGCTGGGAAAGATCAGCCCCAACTTCACGGTCGCGGCCGCCTTCGGCAACGTGCACGGCGTCTACAAGCCCGGCAACGTGAAGCTCAAGCCCTCCATCCTCAAGGATTCCCAGGATCACATCCAGAAGACGCTCGGCACGGGACCCAAGCCCGTGAACTTCGTCTTCCACGGCGGATCCGGTTCCACCCGGGAGGAGATCCGCGAGGCCATCGGCTACGGGGCCATCAAGATGAACCTCGACACCGACCTGCAGTGGGCATTCTGGGATGGAATCCGAGCTTACGAGGCCAAGAACCACGATTACCTGCAGGGCCAGATCGGGAATCCGGCGGGCGCCGATTCACCGAACAAGAAATACTATGATCCCCGCGTCTGGGTCGGTGCTGCCGAGGATTCCTTCACCAAGCGCCTCCTCTCCTCCTTCGAGGATTTGAACTGCGTGAATCGACTGGCCTAAACAAGTTGTTTGCCGGGGTGGCTGACGCGCAGGTCAGAACTTGCAGTAAGAGACTGCCTGAAAACCGTGCAATGACGCGCGTGAGCAAGCGGGGATGGATGTTCTGAACCGAGTGTTGAAAGGGGGGCTTGACCCGGTTCCTGAAATGAGCGTAAAAATCATATCCCGTCATGTTCGCTCACGAGCGCTCCCACCTCATCCTCAGACTGCTTCGTCAGAGCGGACGTCTCTCCTTTGACGAGCTCAGGAGCCGCTTGGATGTCTCCGCCGCGACTCTCCGCCGCGACCTGACGGCGCTGGCAAAGGCCGGGGAACTGGTGCGCGTTCACGGCGGTGTCCTGGATCCCGCCCGCCTGCGTGGCGAGATGTCGCTCGACGAGCGGACAGCCAGCAGGCGCACCGCGAAGAAAGCGATCGGCCTGCTTGCCTCCGCCCTGGTGCGGGCGGGTGACTGCGTGCTGGTGGATGCGGGATCAACCTGCCTGCAGGCCGCCCTCAACCTGCTCGGCCGCGAGGACGTGACCCTGGTGACCAATTCCCTTCCATTGCTCGAGGCGGGCCGCCACGGGCGTTGCCGCCTGATCTGCCTGGGTGGGGAACTCCGCAGGGTGAGCGGGGCCCTGACCGGGGCCGCTTCGCTCGGAATGCTCGACCGCCTTCAGGGCGCCGTCGCCTTTGTCGGAGCCTCCGGGCTTGCCGCAGGCTCCGGGGCGAGCACGACGGAACTCTCCGAGTCGGCCTTCAAGCAGACGCTCCTCCAGCGTGCGCGACGCCGCGTGCTTCTGGCCGATGCCTCGAAGTGGGATCAGCCCAGCCTGGTCCGTTTCGCGGGGTGGGAGGAATTCACCGACCTGGTCACCGACCGCCGCCCGAAGGAACCTCTCCCCGGGCATCTCCAACTTCACCTCCCGTCCTCCGGAGCGGGAAGGGCGGCCCTGGCCGCCTGAACATCCGGAAACACAACAACCAACCAACCAACCAACCACGATTTCATGAAGTCCCACCGCCTCAACCGCCTCTTCAACGCCAAATCCGGCCGCTGCTTCGATGTCGCCATCGACCACGGCTTCTTCAACCAGCCCGGCTTCCTCACGGGGATCGAGGACATGGCCAAGGCCGTGGAGACCGTGGTCAAGGCCGCTCCCGACGCCGTCCAGCTCACCACCGGCCAGGCCCGCCACCTCCAGGGCATCCCCGGCCGCCAGAAACCCTCGCTCGTGCTCCGCACCGACGTCGCCAATGTCTACGGGCGCGAACTTCCCGTCGAGGCGCTCAGCGCCATGATCCAGGAACCGGCCCTGCAGGCCGTCCGCCTCGACGCCGCCTGCATGTGCGTGAATCTCTTCCAGATTCCCGGCGCCCCGGGCGTCACCAATCAGTGCATCGCCAACATCTGCGAACTCAAGCTCGAGAGCGACCACTACGGCATGCCGATGATGGTCGAGCCGCTCGTGTTCCGTCCCAACAGCGAGGCCGGCGGCTACATGGTCGACGGTGACCTGGTGAAGATCCAGCACCTCGTGCGCCAGGCGGTGGAACTCGGGGCCGATGTCATCAAGGCCGACCCCACCGACGACGTGGAGGTCTACCACAAGATCGTCGAGGCGGCGGGAGGCATCCCGGTCCTGGTGCGCGGCGGAGGCAAGGCCTCCGACGAGGAGATCCTCGGGCGCACGGAAGCCCTCATGAAGCAGGGGATCTCGGGCATCGTCTACGGACGCAATGTCATCCAGCATTCCGACCCCGCCGGCATGGTGGCCGCACTCATGGCGATCGTCCATGAAGGAGCCACGGCGTCCAAGGCCATCACCCTCATCAAGTCCAAATAATGCAGCCCACACTCCGTCTCGGCATCATCGGCGGCGGCCTCATGGGCCGCGAACTCGCCTCCGCCGTCAGCCGCTGGTGCGCGCTGGAGGATGTTGGCGTCGGTTGCGAACTCACGGCCGTCTGCGACCTGCAGCCCGGCGTGCGCGACTGGTTCCGCCGCATCCCCTCCGTGAAGCTCCTCACCGGCGACCACCGCGAACTCCTCGCCAGCCCCGAAGTGGATGCCGTCTACGTCGCGGTGCCTCACCACCTGCACGAGAGGATCTATCTCGACACGCTGGAGGCCGGCAAGGACCTGCTGGCCGAGAAGCCCTTCGGCATCGACCTCGCGGCGGCCCGCACCATCGCGGATCGCGCCAGGTCGCTAGGGCGATTCGTGCGTTGCAGTTCCGAGTTCCCCTTCCTGCCCGGCGCCCAGAGGGTCTTCGCCCTGGCGCGCGAGGGCAAGCTGGGCCGGCCCCTCGAGGTGTGTTCCTACTTCCACCACTCCAGCGACCTGGATCCCTCCAAGCCGGTGAACTGGAAGCGGCAGAACGCCACCTGCGGGGCCATCGGCGTCATGGGGGATCTCGGCATGCATGTCATGCACCTCCCCCTGCGTCTGGGATGGAAGCCGCTGCGCGTCTACTCCCAGCTTCAGAAAGTCTACACCGAGCGGCCCGACGGCAAGGGCGGCATGGCCGTCGCCGACACATGGGACAACGCCACGCTCCACACCGAGGCGATGGTCCTCGGGGAGGAGGTGCCGATGCGCCTTGAGATGAAGAGGCTCGCCCCGGGCGAGACCAACAGCTGGGGCTTCGAAGTGACGGGGACCGACGGAGGTGCGAGATTCTCCACGAAGGATCCGAAGGCCCTCTGGCTCTTCGAGCGCGGCAAGGAGCAGTCGTGGCGCCGCGTCGACCTCGGATTCCAGATGCCTTTCAAGACCGTGACCGGGGGCATCTTCGAGCCCGGCTTCCCGGACATCCTCCAGCAGATGATGGCCGCATTCGCCGCCGAACGCGCGGGACTGCTCGGCGATCGCTTCGGATGCGTCACGCCCGAGGAGGCCGTCGCCAGCCACGAGGTCTTCGCCGCGGCCCTCGAGTCGCGGGCCAACCGCACCGCCGTCGCCCCATGAAGCGCAGCGAGATCAACGCACTCATCAGGGAAGCCTCGGAGGCCTTCGCGGAAGGAGGATGGATCCTCCCCCCCGACCCGCGCTGGGATCTCACGGATTTCGGCCTCGGCGACGTGCGTGAGCACGGCCTGGTGCTCATCAACCTGGCCGAGGAGCCCGAGTATTGCGAGAAGCTGATGTACGCGAGGGAGAACATGAAGACCCCGGCGCACACCCATCGCAAAAAGAAAGAGGACATCATCGCGCGCCGGGGGACCCTGCGCCTGCAACTCTGGCCGGGAACACCCGGCGAGTCCGCGGGCATCGCCTTCGAGGCGAGGGTGAACGGCTCGTCACGCCGGCTGACCGGCGGGGAGTTCCTCGACCTGAAGGCGGGCGAACGCATCACCCTGGTGCCCGGCATCTACCACGAGTTCTTCCCGGTCCACGGTCCGTGCATCATCGGGGAGGTCTCCACGGCCAACGACGACCTCAACGACAATTTCTTCATCAATCCCGACGTCGGGCGCTTCCCCGGGATCGAGGAGGACGAGGCGCCGCTCCTGCGCCTGATCGGGGAGAAACAGCCATGAGCGGCCGCCACGGGATCCTGGCGGGCGGCAACTGGATCGTCGACCAGGTGAAGATCACCGACGTCTATCCGGCCCAGGACGCCCTGGCGAACATCCTCACGGAGTCCCGGTGCAACGGCGGGGGACCCTTCAACGTCCTCAAGGATCTCGCCCTGATGAAGGCCCCTTTCCCGCTTGAGGGGGCGGGGCTCATCGGTGATGACGAGGCCGGGAAGTGGATCCTCCGCGAATGCGCCGCCTGCGGGATCGGCGCCTCCGGCCTCCATGCGACCGACAAGGCCCCCACCTCCTACACCGATGTCATGACCGTCCGCGACACGGGTCGGCGGACGTTTTTCCACCAGCGCGGCGCCAACGCGCTGCTCGGGCCGGATCACTTCGACTTCGCCTCCTCGAACGCGCGCATCTTCCATCTCGCCTACCTCCTGCTGCTCGACCGCCTCGATGCCTCCCTGCCGGGAGGCGGCACCGCGGGGTCCGCCCTGCTCGCCTCCGCGAGGAAGGCCGGCTTCCTCACCTCGGTCGACGTGGTCAGCGAGGACTCCGACCGCTTCGCCGGGATCGTCAACGCGGCCCTGCCGGAGGTCGACTTCTGCTTCGTCAACGAGTTCGAGGCGCAGCGCACCACGGGGATCCCCCTGCGCGACGGGGAGAGACTCCTGAGGGGGAACCTCCCGCTCGCGGCACGGCGTCTCCTCGATGCGGGTGTGAGGGGGGCGGTGTTCCTCCACTTCCCGGAGGGGGCGGCCGCCTTCACTCCCGGGGGAGAGGAGTTCCACCAAAGCTCGCTCCGCCTTCCCGACGGTTGGATCCGAGGCACCGTCGGGGCGGGTGATGCCTTCGCCGCCGGCGTCCTCTTCGCGCTTCACGAGGGGGAGACGCCTGCGCGGGCCCTCCTTTACGGAGTCTGCGCCGCCGCCGCCTCGCTAAGCGATGCGACCACGTCC
>JBIIGI010000056.1:0-17135 GCA_044236545.1 Chthoniobacterales bacterium | reverse complement strand
GGTGCCGAACCACCGAGCAATCATCTGCGGAACACCCGAGCCTTAGGAATACCGGGTCTGTGATAGATCGGCAGGTATCAGGACGGAGGGAACCGCCCCCAGATTGGAGGGCCGGCATGCCACTCAAACCAGCTTGATTATGCAGTTCCATCCTTCAACCTACTTAATTTACTCAATCTCTCACCATTCATTCCTGAGTTGGCTGGTCCGGCCGTTGCTACGCATCCGTTACGGCTGAGTTCCATATTCAATATCTTCTCTATTCTTCCACAAGAGGAAGGGGTCTATGGCTACGAACTCTGAGAACCCACTCAAAATAGCGGAGAGCCCAAATTTACCACCAATACTGCAATCAGCTGCAAATTGGCGCCCCTAACGGGATTGATGGTCGTGCCGCCCGGCACTCCCACCCTGCGGGTCCCGCATCCGCGGGATCTGACTCGGCCGTTCCGACGGCCTCGGCTCGAACCCTGCGGGTTCAAATTCGCCTGCGGCGATCGCCAACATAGTTGGCGACCCTAACGGGATTCGAACCCGTGTTACTCCCGTGAAAGGGGAGTGTCCTAGGCCACTGGACGATAGGGTCGTGAGTAGAGTCGAAGAAGATGCCCTAAGTGGGTTTTATTTCAAGCAAAGTTGTGAAGTTGGGTTCGATTCCAACGGGATTGATCGCCCGCCGTGAGTCGGCACTTCCTTGACTGGAGGGCGCTTCGGGTGATGATACGGTCATGATCCATCAAGGCGGTATCGATCTCCTGCGCAGGATGCGGCGTAACCGCGCGACTCCCTCCGTTCGCGCCCTTGTGAGGGAGACCTCGCTCCGTCGGGAGGATCTTGTGCAACCTCTCTTTGTCCGCGCGGGGGAGGGGGCCCCTCAACCTGTCGACTCGATGCCGGGGGTGGTGCGACACACGGTGGCGACCCTCGTCGAGGAGTGTCGCGCGCTGGAGGGGGTGGGTATCCCCGCGGTGGCGGTTTTTCCCTGCATCGCGGGAGAGATGAAGGATCCCCTCGGGACGCATGCCCACGATCCCGCGAACGTCCTCTTCACCGCGATCCGGGAGGTGAAGTCCGCCTGCCCAGGACTTGCCGTGATCACCGATGTGGCGCTGGATCCCTATACGGACCATGGTCACGACGGGCTGCTGGATGGCCGCGGCCATGTGGAGAATGATGCGACGGTGGAGTCGTTGCGGCGTCTGGCATTGGCGCAGGCGGAGGCCGGCGCCGACATCGTGGCCCCATCGGACATGATGGACGGCCGAGTGAAGGCCATCCGCTCAAGCCTCGACGAGGCGGGATGGAAGCAGACCGGAATCCTGGCTTATGCAGCGAAATACGCCTCTTCCTACTACGGCCCATTCCGCGACGCGGTGAAGAGCGGGGGCTTGGAGCGCCCGCTCGACAAGCGGGGTTACCAGATGGATCCGGCGAACGTGAGGGAGGCTCTCCTGGAGGTGCGACTCGACGAGGAGGAGGGGGCCGACATGGTGATGGTGAAGCCGGCGGGGCCCTACCTCGACGTGATCCGCGCCGTGCGCGAAAGCACGCTTCTCCCGCTGGCCGCCTACCAGGTTTCCGGTGAGTATGCGCAGATCCATGCGGCTTCGCGCCTCGGGTGGCTCGACTATGAGGCGACCCGTGACGAGTCGATCCTGGCCATCAAGCGCGCCGGGGCCGACATGATCCTGACCTATTTCGCCGCCGAGGTGGCGCCGACCCTTCATTGAGCCGATGAAAACGCGTAATCCGACGGCCGCTCTCGGCATGGCGATGGCGGGAGCCGCGTTCCTTCTTTTTCTTCAGGGGTGCGCCGACTCGCGGCACCGGGTGATCGTGAGTGTTCCCGATCAGCGGATGGTCGTCCTCACCGACGGGAAGCCCGAGGCCTCCTATCCGGTCTCGACCTCGAAGTTCGGGACCGGTGACCGGGAGGGAAGCTACTCGACGCCCCTCGGACATCTCTGCGTGCGCCGCAAGATCGGTGGCGGTGTCCCGCTCGGCACGGTCTTCAAGTCGCGCCGTCCGACCGGCGAGGTTCTCCCCCCCGATGCGCCGGGACGCGACCCGATCGTGACACGCATTCTCTGGCTCGACGGCCTTGATGCGCACAATCGGAATGCGTTCAGCCGCTGCATCTACATCCACGGGACGCCCCAGGAGTCGATGATCGGGACGCCGGCAAGCTACGGATGCATCCGGATGCGTTCCTCCGATGTGGCGGAGCTCTATGAGATGGTCGGCTACGGGGCCCATGTGGAGATCATCGGGGAGAGTCTGGCACCGCTCCCGGGGGCTGAGCAGGCTCCGTTGCTCAACGCGAAATCAGGGGTTGACGCTGCATCCCGATGAGGCGAGCTTCCCCGCTTGCAATTTCCAACGCCCCGCACCATCCATCTCGCGATCCTGCTCGCGGCCTTCTGCGCCGGCACCGCCCGGGCCGCCTCCGTTCCCGGTTCTTCCGGCGCGACCCCGGGTGATCCCCGTCATGAGATCATCGTGAGCGTGAAGGAGCAGAAACTGCTTCTGCTGACCGACGGGAAGCCCGAGGCCTCCTATCCCGTCTCCACGTCGAAGTTCGGCATCGGTGACCGGTTGGGGAGTTATGCCACGCCGCTGGGCAAATTTTTCGTCCGCATGAAGATCGGCATGGGCCAGCCGCTGGGAGCCGTCTTCCGCTCGCGCAGGCCGACCGGCGAGGTTCTCAAGCCGAACGCCCCGGGCCGTGATCCCATCGTCACACGGATCCTCTGGCTCGAGGGGACGGAAGCCGGAAACAGGAACGCATTCGGCCGTGGCATCTACATTCACGGAACCCCGCAGGAGAGTGCCCTCGGCCGCCCGGCCAGCTACGGATGCATCCGGATGCGCTCCAAGGATGTCGCCACGCTCTGCGATCGTGTCAGCACCGGCGCGACGGTTCGCATCATCACCGAGCACCTTCCCGAGCGGACGGGTTGGGGTGGATTCCTAAATGCCAACCGCCTCGTAGCGGCGAATACCCGCGTTCCAGAGTCCTCGGGCGAGAAGGAAGCAGAGTAGCACCCAGATTGCCTGAATTGTCAGGCCGCTCCAGAGCTGGGGCCCACGGATTTTCTCCATCAGGATCGCCACGGGGAAGTAGAGTTCGTAGGGGAAGGGAAGCAAGCGCAACACCGCGCCGGCAACTCCCGGGACGGTGTCGAGCGGGAAGAGTTTGCCGCTGAGGAAGTATTCGAAGGAGTAGAGGATGAAGACGACGGTCGAGATCTCGAGGATCCAGAAGGCGAGCATCGCGAGCGAGTAGGCGATCAGGAACTGGATGGCGCCGGCCATGACGAGGCTGACTCCGAACCAGACCCATGTGGAGGAATGCGCCGGCCACTGGAGATAGTGCCCGTACCACCAAAAGACACCGACCACGGGAAGCAGGGTGACGGCGGTGTAGAGCAGTCGGGAGCCGACAAAGATGCAGGAGCGGTAGGCGAGGAAATCAAAAGGCTTGAGCAGGAAGGAGCTGAGTTGGCCTTCCCGGATCTCGGCCGCGATCTGCCACTCGTCCTCCGTGGGGGTGATCAGGTTGTCGACCAGCAGAACAATCAGGAAGTAGAAGACCATCTCCCCATAGTCGTAGCCCGCGATCAGGCCCGGGGTGTCGCCATAGATGGCCCTCCAGACAAAGACGGTCCCGAAGAGCGGTATCAGGGCGAAGAGGGAGCGCAGCAGGAAGTTCCAGCGGTAGACAAAGGTGTTCTGCAGGCCGATGGAGAAAATGGCCCTGTATTTATCGAAAATATCCCTGATCACGTTCGACGGATGGGGTGATTACTTCGCGGGAGGGAAGAGCTGGTCGATCACCGGTTGGATGGCATCGGCCCAGATCCGGTAACCCTTTGCACTGGGATGAAGGAAATCCGGCATGATCCCCGGGCTCATGGTCCCGTCGGGCTCGAGGAACTTGTCTCCGAAATCAAGGAAAACCACCCTTTTGCCATCGGCATAGGTGGAAATCGTTTTGTTGATCTCCTTGATGCGTTGGCGGAGTGGATCCGTGGCATTCTGGGCGCACGGGAAGATCCCCTGGAGAAGGATCACGGCATCCGGACAGAGCCTTCTGTATCGGTCGATGATGGCCTTGATTCCCTCGGCAATCTGCTCATCCGTGTTGTTACCCAGATTGTTCGTGCCGATCATGAGGAGAATGAGCTTGGGGTGGATCCCGTTCATCTGTCCCTGGGAGAGACGCCAGAGCAGGTTTTCGGTCCTGTCACCGGCGATTCCGAAATCAAAGGCTCCGAGCTTGGCGTAGCGATCCTGCCAGATGGAGAGACCCCAACTCTGCCACCAGTCGGTGATCGAGTCCCCGTCGAACACCAATTGGATCTGACCGGCAACCTTGGCGGCATTGTCATTGTTTCTCTTCACGCGGCCAAACCACTCCAGTCTCGGAAGAGGGCAGATCGCGGAGTTATCTCCTGTTGGTGTCGTCATGCCTGCAAAGCAATCAAGCCCTGGAAGGGATGTCGGGGTGGGCGGGACGCTTGGAACCTCGGCATGGAGGAATGAGGCCGCTGTCAGCAGAAGGGCGGCAAGGCAACGATGGGGCATGGCTCGTGCAATATGTTGAAGGGTCTGAGAGCCCTACAACTCAGAAATGACTACTCGGTTTCGTGGGGTGTGTGATCGTCCCTGCGCACCCCCTGAGCGACGCACCTCAGGCTACGGCGAGTTCCAGGAGCGTCTGGCCTGGGTTCACCTCAAAGAGGATCGGGAGATTTGCCAGCAGGGGCAGGAGGCGCCGGTTTCCTTCGCGCGCCGGATCGGCCTCGTCGGCGGGGTGGTTGTTCAGGACGATTCCCGCGCAGGAGAGTCCGTGGGAGCGGATCGACTCGACAGTCAGCAGGGCATGATTGAGTGCTCCGAGGCGGTTTCGCACGACAAGCAGGACGGGCAGTCCCATCTCCTGCGCGAGGTTGGCCGCGGAATACGTCTCGGAGAGGGGGACCAGCCATCCTCCCACTCCCTCGACCAGCAGCGATCGGCGTGAGTTGCGGAGGCGCCTGAAGGTTTGAAGGATGGGCGAGGGGTCGAAGGAGCGTCCTTCCAGGCGCGCCGCCTCGACCGGCGCGAGTGGTGCCGTGTAGGAGACCGGGGTGACTTCACCGGGGGAGAGTTCCCCCTCGGCGGCGGCGAGGAGTTCGCCGGTGTCTCCCGGTTCCCCGCAGGAGACCGGCTTCATGGCCACCGTGTCGAATCCGGCTTTCCGGAGGCTTCTGGTGAGGAGTGCGGTGAAAAACGTCTTCCCCGCGTCGGTGTCGGTGCCGGTGATGAAATAATTCATGGGATGGGAATGCGCATTGGTTTCAGGATTCGCTCCCGGACTCGGTCGCGTTCAGAAAGACTTTCTCCAGGTCGAGCTGCGGTTGTCGCGCGGCGATGAGGCGTGCGCCGCGGGATGCCGCCAGCCTGGCGATCTCCTCCCGGAGTCCGGGGTCGGCATTCTCGATCAGATACTCGGTCTGTCCGCTCACTCCGGTGAGGATCCCGACCGGGCCCTCGCGAACGAGGGATCCCTTGGCCAGAATGCCGACGCGGTCGCAGACATCCTGCACCTGTCCCAGGAGATGGGAGGTGAGGAGGATCGTCTTGCCCCGCTCCTTGAGCCTGAGAATCAGGTCGCGGATCTGGCGCGATCCCGCCGGATCAACCCCCGCCGTCGGCTCATCGAGGATCAGGAGACGCGGGTCGTGGACCATCGCCTGGGCCAACCCGACGCGCTGGAGCATCCCCTTGGAGTAGCCGCCGATGCGCCGGTCGCCCGCCTCGCCGAGGCCGACAAGGTCGAGGAGTTCCTTCACCCGCCCGCTCAGGGCACCACCGCCAAGACCGCAGAGTTTTCCGTAAAATGCGACCGTCTCGGACCCGGTCAGGAACTTGTAGAAATAGGGGTTCTCCGGGAGAAAGCCGACGTCGGCGCGGCTGGAGACACGATGGCTTGGAACACCGAAGATCTCGGATGTGCCCGAGGTCGGGGTGACCAGTCCGAGCAGGATCTTGAGCGTGGTGCTCTTGCCCGATCCGTTGGGGCCCAGCAGTCCGTAGACGCTGCCCGCCGGGATGTCGAGCGAGAGGCCCCTGAGCGCCGCGACGCGGCGGCGGCGAAGGGGGACGGGAAAGGTCTTGATGAGATCCCTGATGCGGATGGCGGGTGTCTCTTCCATGTCAGGTGATGATCCGGAATCCCTTGATCCCAACCTCGGGGGTACCCGGGAGAAGTTCCTCCCGTTCGATATGCCCGGCCAGGTGACTCTCCCGGATGGCGGTCAGGAAGTCGTCCACTTCGCCGGCATCGCCGCAGGCCAGCATGCCGACCCTGCCGTCGGGGAGATTCCTCACCCAACCGGTGACATCATACCCTTTTGCGAGGGATAGGATGGCGGCGCGGAAACCGACACCCTGGACTTTTCCCTCGTAGTGAGCCTGGATGGATTTCATGGGGCCTTTCAGGCGCGGACCTCGCCCTGACCCCGGATCAGGTATTTGTGGCTGGTGAGTTCCTCGAGAGCCATCGGGCCGCGCGCATGGAGTTTGTCCGTGCTGATGCCGATCTCGCATCCGAATCCGAATTCGCCGCCGTCGGTGAAGCGGGTGGAGGCGTTCCAATAGACCGTGGCGCTGTCAACGCCACGGAGGAAGCGCTCCGCGGTTTTCCCGTCGCCGGTCACGATGGCATCGCTGTGGCGCGAGCCGTGTGTCTCGATATGGGTGATCGCCTCATCGACCGAACCGACCACCCTGACAGCGAGGATGAGGGCCAGGAACTCGGTGAGGAAATCCTGAGCGGTGGCTTCCTTCAGCAGGGAAGGGTGGGCTTGGCGGGATGGTTCGGGGATCAGGGAGAGCGCCTCTTTGTCACAGCGCAGCTCCACGCCGTGTTCAAGCAGGGCTTTCCCGGCGTCGGCCAGAAAGGGTGCCGCGATGTCACGGTGGAGAAGGAGCGTTTCCGCGGCGTTGCAGGCGCTGGGACGCTGGTGCTTGGCGTTGAGGATGATCTCCCGGGCCATGGAGAGGTCCGCCGCCTTGTCGACATAGACGGCACAGATTCCGTCGTAGTGCTTGATGACAGGCATCCGCGCGGTGCGGACAACCGTCTCGATGAGTCCCTTGCCGCCGCGCGGCACGATGCAGTCCAGGAAGGAGTCCATCTCGCAGAGGATGCGCACCGCGTCGCGGTCGGTCACCGGGATGAGCTGGATGGCGGCTTCAGGGAGTCCCGCACGGCGGATCCCCTCACGGAGGGCGGCCGCGATGGCCTTGTTGGAATGGATCGCCTCGCTGCCCCCGCGCAGGATGCAGGCGTTGCCGGCCTTCAGGCAGAGCACCGCGGCATCGCTCGTCACGTTGGGGCGCGACTCGTAGATGATACCGATCACCCCGATCGGAACGCTGATTTTCTGAAACCGGAGGCGGTTCTCCCCCGTCCACTCCCTGAGGATCCGACCGACGGGGTCGGGAAGCGCCGCCGCCGTCCTGATCCCCTCGGCCATGGCGCCGAGTCGCTTCCCGTCGAGTCGGAGGCGGTCAAGCATGGCTCCTGTCAGCCCCGCCTTCTCACCGGCCTGCAGGTCGAGAAGGTTGGCGGACAGGATGGAGGGAGCCTCCCTGAGAATGGCGTCCGCCATGGCGAGCAGGGCGGCGTTCTTGGTCTCCGACGGCGTCGTTGCAAGAAGACGAGCCGCCTCGCGCGCGGCGCGGCCGGTTTCATGAATCAACTCTGTGAGGTCTTGGGCCATGGAGCGTTCCTTGTAAACGAGGAGAGTGAAAACGGCAAGAGGGGCGAGTTTTGTGGCACAAAGTCGGTTCTCGCCACGAGTCCATTCCCCATGGCAGGATTCCGTTCCATGAGACTCGCCGTTTTATTGCCGTTGATGGCCGCGTTGGCATTGCTGGAGATCTGCATCGGGGGGGCAAGGCTGCTCTATGCGGTGCCCGGCATGTGCCTCGTCGCGTTGGCCGGGATCCTTGCGGTGCTTCCGGGGCCCAAGCCGGGGGGGAGGGCAGATCTGCCCTGTCTTTTGTCCGCGGTGCTTTTTGCCGGGTACATCCTCCTGCGCAACCGTCTTTCGGAGGTGGAGTACATCGCCCGACTCCAGTTCTTCATCATGGCGGGATGCCTCATCGTCTACCTGCTCTCCAGCCTGGTGATCACCAAGCCGGGTGAACGGAAGCTGCTGGTCATGTTCCTGATCTTCCTCGCCCTTCTCCAGCTTGTCCCCGCGCTGGTCCAGTTCACGCAGGACAATCAATGGATGCCCCTCCCGTGGGCCCACCGGCGTGATCACAGTTGGCGGGCGACGGGATTTTTCATCTCGCCGAATAATTTCGCCGGATACATGGAGGTGGTCGCCCTGCTGGGCACCAGCTTCGTGATCTGGGCGAGGTTGGGCTCGAAGGTGCGCGTGCTGACTGCATACGCCTCGTTGGCGGCGGCGGCCGGCGTGGCGATTTCCGGAAGCAGGGGGGGCTACCTGAGTCTGACGGCGGGACTCGGCATCGTCAGCCTTCTGAGTCTCCTCGCCTGGTCACGGATGAAGGAGAGGAGGGGAGCGATCGTCGCCGCCGTGGTCGGGGCCTTGGTGGTCATCATCGCGGGCGGCTTGTGGTGGGCTCTCCAGAGCAGTTCCGTCAGCGAAAGGGTCGCCCAGATCCATGATCCGGAGAACATGCGCCTTCTTCTTTGGGCGGCGGCAATGCAACAGTTCTCGCTCTCTCCGGTCTGGGGTGGCGGAGGTTTCTCCTATCTTTACTTCGGCCGTCTTTTCCGCGACCCCTCCGTGCAGAACGACCCGATCCATGTCCATAACGACTATCTTCAGTTGCTGGCGGATTACGGGATCGTGGGAGCGGTTCTCTTCGCGCTCTTCCTCGCGATGCACCTGAGATCGGGAATCCTCTGGTACAGGTATCTTGTCCGCCGATCCGCGGAGAACGAGTCATCATCCTCCGGGGATCGTCTGCCGCTGGTGATCGGTTCCCTGGCAAGCGTCGGGGCCTACATGGTCCATTCGGTGGTTGATTTCAACATGCAGCTTCCCCTCAACGCCGTGATCCTGGCGCTTCTTTTCGGCGTGCTGGCCAATCCCGGAGGCCGCCCGGAATCCTCCGACACCCGGGCGAGAGGACAAGGCCTTCGCAATCTGCTCAGGTGGTCGCTTCCGCTTCTGGGTATCGCTCTCCTCGCCTATGGAATCCCGATGATCCGGGGGGAGTTTCTCGCCGAAAAATCCCGGGTTGCCCTCCGGGATGGCCACGCCGCGGAATCCCTGGAGATTGCCCGCAGGGGGATCCTGACGACACGTGACAATCCCGAGCTCTATTTTAATGCGGGCGAGGCGGCGATGAGCCTTGCGCAGGGGAAGGACCGGGAGGATGCGCCGGCCCTGCACCGCGAGGCTGTCATGATGTTCTCGGAGGGGATGCGGCTTTTTCCCTACGACTCAAGGCTGGCGCTCAAGTTGGCGATGGCGCGGGCGCTTGCCAACGACTATTACGGCGCGATGGACGCGGTCGAGCTTGCAAAAAAACTCGACCCCAACTCCTCGTTCGTCCCCGCATACCGGGGGATCATTGAGTATTCATTCCGCTACTACGACGATGCCGATTCAGCCTTCCGTGATTCGATCGACCTTGGCGGAGAAGGGTCGGACATCGCCAGGAAGGGAATGGAGCTCGTGAACAGGGCCAGGGAGGAAGCCAGTGAATCAATCCCCACCGAGCCCGTGGAATCTGTGGAGGGAGGCGCTGAGGGCGCTCCTGCAAGACCTGCAAGCGGTGATGGAGTCGATTCCTCAGAGGCAGGCGCCGAGGGCACTCCTGCAAGACCTGCGAGCGGTGATGGAGTCGATTCCTCGGAGGCAAGCGGCGACCTTGCCAACCCACCGATCATCCGTCACTGAGCGCGCATGCCGATGCATTTTAATCCAGGCGGGAGCGGCTTCTGCGCAGGTGTTGACAGTTGCACGATTAACCGGCATGGGAGCGTTAACTCATGAGGCCCATCGTCTCGCCGGAGCGCCGCGATCTTCCACATGATAACATAATCATTGACGAGATAAAGATGTTGTTGCTATATCATAAGACACTCGCTTGATAAGCCGAGACAAAAAAGAGCCCCAACCATACGCCTCAAAAAAAAATAAAAAAAACTGGCTATTGATCAGTTTCAGTGCAGAGTTATTCACAGAGCAGAGTATCCCCCCAACAAAGACACCAACCACACACAACAAAATGAAAGAAGCACGCACACCCAAATCCAGCCAAGGGTTCAGTCATCGCATTCCTTCCATGCTCGCCGCCGCGGCCATCTTTGCCGGCGGAGCTTCTCAGGCACATGCCACCGCAGTCGACCAGATCGCGATCAGGCTTGGTGCCACCCAGCTTGGATATCCTTCTTCCTACACAATAGGCACTAACCCGGTATGGGACGCATCTGCGCTGAGACAGGGGCAACTTGCATTGGCCGCAACCACAGCCAACGTCAATACAACAGCCTTTGTGGTGAGCCCGGTGACTCCCGGGAATACTAATCGTACCGTTCCGCCCAACCCTCAGTCGGCGACCTTCCGCTCCCAGTATCTGGCTGCGGTTCAGAGCGCCTTGACCAGTCCCACGACCAGGGCACTTACGAATGTGTCAGTCGTAACCCTCAATCCCACGACTGGGAGATTTGCCACCAACCGCGTTACGGGCACACTGAGCCCCGCCTCCACCACGCCCACCTTGATCCTGAATTCAGTTGTGGCCAAAATGCCGAACTTTGGTCCAGCGATCGTCAGTAACGCGGTGGCCGCCACCATGGCGGGTACGATAGGCACCAATGGTATCTTCATCCCAACTTGGGGAGCAGCTCCCAAGCCTAGCAAGGCGAATCTCTCAAGTTCGAATAACATCAATCTGTTCAACTCAAGGACAGCATCCACTCAGCTCTCTAATGCTGGCAAGGCTGCCTCCGCTGCCCTGACCGCTGCGAGCAAGGCCTACACAAAGGGCACTGTGAACTGGCAGGGCTTCCCAACAACTGGGAATCCAACGAACACCTCCTACTTGCCGAATTTCGGAACTACCACGCTTGGTCAAAAAGGGTTGACCAACAACCAGATTCCTAACCTCACCGGCCTGGCCAATGCAGCATCTGCGGTCGCGGCCAATGCGATCAACGGGCTTGGTGTTGGTACAGGAACGACCAATGCCGGAGTGCTCTACGGACAGACCCAGTCGAATGTTGCATCCATGACAACAGCTCTGATGAAAGCAGCTGCGACCTTCCAAGCCACGTCCACCAAGAACAATACGGCTGCTGGAAATAACTTCTACACATACGGTTCCATCAGCGCGGCGGCATTCGGCAGTGTGACGCAGGTAGCCGGAACCAATAACTATTATGCCGCTGTCAATTTAAACGATGGCCCGAATGACGCTGTCAGCAGCCTTCTTGTGAACTCCGTGATTACTGGTGCGGTTTCCGCGGTAAAGAATAGCCTACCCAATGTTAATGCAGTGGCTTCCGGTGTAGCCCAAGGATTCTTGGCAACCTACCTGTTCACCACTACAAATGCACCTTCTTCCATGACAAACAATGTATGGCTGGCCGATTATAAGACGGCCAACACAACTTTTCTCAACTCTGCAATTCAGAGAGCGTATGGAAAAACCACAACGGATTTCACTGGTGTTATCAATGGACAACTGGACAAGTTCTTTACGGATTATCAAAGCTATGTTGGAAGCGGAATGACTAACCGCATGGTTTTCGCCAATGTGGCTGGAGCAGCAGGAATCAATCTGGCAACGACCAACTCTTCACTCCTCCCGCTCTTCAACGGTATCGGTACCCCTGTGACCGATACAACTGGTCTGTAAACCCAGAGCAGAGATCTTAGAGCAAAGCCCTCCCTAACCTCCCACTTTGGGAGTGTGGGGAGGGCTTTCTCATTCATTGGATCTGATGAATATGAATGATTCGCAAAAGCTCCAGGACCTTGCCGATCAATACATCAAGGCCACCTGTGAAGAGTTTCCACAGTGGGGAAGCTCGATCGGCTTTGAACAATACGAGTCGCGGCTTTCCGGTAGCGACGAGAGGACACGCAAGGATCGGATCGCTTTTCTGGAGAAGATGCTTGCCGAGACCGAGACTCTCCCGGCCGCTGAACTTGCGGGGGATGACTGGCTCGACCGCCGCTGTTTTCTCGCACTGCTTCGGACAGAACTGCTCAACAGTCGCGACCTAGAACGCTGGCGCACCAATCCCCAGGAGTGCTGCGATGCCGCAGTGGGGGCTATCTTCGAGCTGGTGATCCGCCATTCCGGGAATCTCAGGAAGGCACGTCCGGCCATCGAGGGGCGTCTTGCCGCCATTCCCAGCTTTCTCAGGGAGGGTGGCTCCGCTGTCCGCAAGCCGGTTCCCCTCTGGACCAAGTTGGCCGTTCATTCGTGCAAAGGGGCGAAGGATTTCATCCTGAGCATCGGTGAAACCTTTGCGGAGATCTCGGATGATCCCGCACGGATTCGGCGTCTTGCCAGGGCCGCAGGAAAGGCCTTTGACGTGTATGCAGCCACCATCACGGCGAAGAAACAGGGGAAGGCAGGGGACTTCGCCATCGGGAGGGAGCGCTTTGAGTATCTCGTGAGGGAGAGGACAGGTCTCGACTGGAGTCTTCCGGAGATCGAGGCGGAGGGACGCCGTCTTGTTTCCGTGATCACCGCGGAGCTTGCAAAGGAAGGTCGGAAGCATGGACGTGGCGATGTATCGCGGATTCTCGCGCAGGCACGTGATTCTTGGACCCCGGAGGCGCCGCTTCTGGACCTCTACACGCGATCCTCGGAGCGCTGGCGTGACCGTGTGATCAAGAGTGGCCTCTTTCCCATTCCTCCCGGCGAGTCGCTCAGGGTGACACCGGTTCCCGACTTCATGAGGGATCATTTTCCCACGGCCGCCTACAGCTCCCCGGGGGCCTTTGAGAAGCGTCAGCGAGGCATCTTTTGGGTCAATGACCTCGGTGCTACAAAGAAAAATCCGGCTGAAAGGCTCCGGGAGGAACGTCAGCACTACGGTCTGGAACTGACGAGCGCCCACGAGGGATACCCCGGTCATCACCTTCAGTTCGCCATCCAGAACAGGCATCCGAGCCGCATCCGAAGGCTTTGTTCCCACGCCATCTTCTACGAGGGATGGACGATGTGGTGCGAGAAGCTCGCCGTGGAAAAGGGATGGGTTGCAGGCCGGCATTCCCGCCTCCAATACCTCCACGATGCTCTCTGGCGCGCCCATCGCATCCTGATCGACTGCGGTCTGCACTCGGGGAAGCTCTCCCATGAGTCTGCCGCCCGGATTCTGGTCAAGGGTGTCGGCTTCACGCCGGCACGAGCCCGGGCGGATGTGAACTGGTATACCTCCCAACCGACCGTCCCGATGAGCTACCTGCTTGGTAGGCTCGAGCTTGAGCGTGTCAAATCGCGCCTGGTTGGGGGACGCGGATGGAGCCTCGGAAAGTTCCATGACTGGGCCCTTTCACACGGGGCCGTGCCCTGGGCCTGGATCGAGCGCGCCCGGTGTCTGTGAATAGAGCATTTTCGGTTTTTTCCGACGCTCTGAAAATGAAAGCGATGAGGGAATGAATATGGAACTCAGATGCAACGGCTGCGAAGCAACGGCCAAGCAAGCCAACGCAGGATATAATGTTCCTTCGTATGATTTGCTTGTTCCCACTCCTCTCACCCCTTCGGGCCACCTGTGGTAGTCTATCCCAGCCTCTCCCGAGGCTCGGCATTCTGAGTTCCATATTAACCCGGATTTTGCAATAGAGCGGCATCAACTAGTGTGGATGGTTCACCCGGATGGTGGGGCCTGACGGAGTTAAAAAGTTCAAACGTTAAAATGTTATAAGGTGCTGAAACTGCCTTTTTTTATTCTAGTCTCTGCTCGGCACTTCGCTTCGTTGCTACGGATGTTTCCTCCGGGACTCCAGAGCTTGGGCTCTCGCGGAAATCATTTTAACTCTGTAACGTTCTAACCCTTTTAACCTCTCTTAATTCCGTGATCCCAATGCAAATTTTGGGATTAATCAGGCAGTCTCTCCTCGGGCGACATATTGACCAGAAGATGCTCTAGCATTCGGTCGCGTTTTCCGACGAAGTCGTTACCGTTTTATTTCTGTAAAAAACCGGATCTGATGAGGTTGACAGTATCCGGTTTTATCAGCAGGAGCAGGATCGGCAGCAGGCACCAGCAGATGACTATCACCGGGATGACGCCGTAGGCTCCGCTTTGCAGTGGATACACATTGACCCAGAAGGTGTAGAGAATGGCGATGCCGGCGATCAGCGGGATGAGGATCTTGATGCGATTCTCCTCACCGCGATTCCTGATGAAGGAGATCGCGGCACTCAACACGACCAGGAAGTAGGCCACGAGGAGTGAGAGGGCCCCCAGGGTTGAACCCCAGAAAAAGGCGTCCGATCCGCTGCCGTGAAAGATGCTCCTCATGGTGATGTACCCGAGGAAGGAGATGGCTATGACGAGAAGGGATGCATTCATGGGAGTCCCGGTCGTAAGGGCCACCCTGCCCAGCGGGCTTGAGGGTGTGAGGTCCCGTGAGAGAGCGAAGAGAATGCGTGAGGCGGCCACCACGGACGCAAGCGCGCCTCCCAAGGCGGAAAAGATCGCCAGAATGTCCATCAGATCGCCGCAGGCAGTGCCAAAATAGAGTGTGCCGAGGTCCCCCAGAAGGGAGGAGGAGTGGGTAAGGCGGCTCATTCCGGAAGGATCGGTCCCGAATCCCAGCACCTGCGCGGCCGTCACGAGCGTGAAGACCAGCCCGGCACCCAGAATCGTCCCGATCAGGACCTGGGGGATGGTTTTTTCAGGACGCGTTACCTCCTCTCCCAGGGTCGCCACTTCTTCAAATCCGGCAAACGAGAGAAAGCCGAAGGAGAGGGCGAGCGCAAAGGCCGATACCCCGACCCCGTCGGTCGGGAGAAAAAGATCGTGCAAAGGAGGATCGACCCGTGGTCCCCGGCCCTGGAACACACTCCAGAGAACCGAGCACGAAAGGATGACCATCGAGACGACGGCGATCCCCTCCAGAAGAATCAATGCCCAGCCGGCACGGCGCGTCGAGGTGATGCAAAGGGCCCCGATCACCAGTGCCCCCACCAAGGTGAATTGCAAGGTTGAAGCGTGATCCGGAACCTGCATTCGTGCGGCCATATTGCTCCTGAACAGCCCGAAGGCCCCGATGCTGCACATCACGAAGGCAAGGTAGGTTCCGAAGAGGGCCCATCCGGCGATCAATCCTGTCCCGGGTCCAATCACCGTTGAGACAAACCCGTAGGCGGATCCCGCATTGGGATGCCTCCGCGACAGGTGGGCAAAGCACCAGGCAACCAGGAGGAGCAGGAGGGTGCAGATGGCAAAGACCAGGGGGACGAGACGGCCGACATGGGAGGCCGGTTCCTGGGGATTGAGATTCATCGCCAGTGTGGGAGCCATGCCCGCGACGCTCACGGCGATGCCATCCCTGATTCCGAGACCCTGAAAAAATGAGGTGGTGGAGTTTTTGGTGACCAAGGTTTTCTGAGGCGATCACATCAGATACTCCGGAATCGGTGAATGGAACAGCAGGATGATTGCGGAGGTGATGCCACTCTTTAGGGAACCGCTGATTTGAGCACATAGAGGCCGTTGCGGAAACCCATGGCGGATGAGAAGCAACGACCGGGCGAGCCATGGTCCTGGGGCACGGTCAACCGAAAAATCCCCGCCAACGCGTCTATCCCGAGTTTTCAGACAGTCCCCAAGTCCTCATCATGGTATCATTCCATCAACCATGTTTCATGTAGTCCTGATCGAACCTGAGATTCCCCAGAATACCGGGAATATTGCCCGTCTCTGCGTGGCCGCGGGAGCGCGCCTGCATCTCGTCGGTCCGCTGGGATTCTCCATCGACGAGAAGGCCGTGAAGCGGGCCGGGATGGACTATTGGGAACGGCTGGATTTGCGGACATGGGGGAGTTTTTCGCAATTGCAGAAGGCACACTCCGGCTCCCGGTTCTTTTTCCTGAGCAGCAAGGTGGCCCGTCCCTACTGGGACATGACGTTCCGTGATGGTGATTTCCTGGTCTTCGGAAGGGAGAGCAAGGGGCTTCCGGCCACGCTGCTTGCCGAACATGGGGAATCGGCCTTGACCATTCCCATGACGGAGGGAACGCGGAGTCTGAACCTTGCGACCTCGGCGGGGATCGTCCTCTATGAGGCGGTGCGGCAGACGGGACTCCCTCGGGTCATCGGGGGCGTGGACGCTAAGGATGGAGCATGAATGCCGGTTTCGTGGCGGTGGTCGAAGTGCCAAGTTGACGCGGAAGCACCACGGAAGCGTTCTCCGTTGGATCCCGGAATCTCAAGACGGAGCGTCCGGCCTCACCCGCCTACGCGGACATGAGGGATGCAGGGATCATTCCGCCGTGAAACTCAAAATAGAGAATGAAATCCTCGATCGGCATCGGTCTCGCGTACAAGAAGCCCTGCACGTAGCGGCATCCGAGATTCCTGATGTAATCAGCCTGTGCCTTCTCCTCCACACCCTCGACAACGATGCTGTAGCCGAGATTCTTTCCAATCCCCACGATCGCCCCCAGCAGGGCGTTCTTGGTGGTTCCGCCCGTGGTAATCCCCCCGAGAAAGGAGCGGTCGACCTTCATGATATCAATGGGGAGGGAGGAGAGATGCTGCAGGTTGTTGTAACCGGTCCCGAAATCATCCACGGCGATATGGACGCCCAGGGATCGGAGCGTGGTGAGGTTTGCGAGTAGAACCGGGTTGTTTGGGAGAAGGTGGCTTTCGATGATCTCAAGGGTCAGGCAAGTCGGGGCGATCCCCGCGCGCTGGAGCTGGGAGAGGCAGGATTGGGCAAATCCCTTGCCTGAGAGGATTGCTGGACTGACGTTCACCGAGAAGCGGAAGCCGTTCATACCGAGGATCCGTTTGGTCGTTCTACCGTGAAAGATCCTGATCGCCTCCGAGAGAACCCATTCGTCGACACGCGGGAGATATCGGGTCCTCTCCAGGGCAGTCATGAAACTGGAGGCGGGCAATACCT
>JBIIGI010000055.1:0-17282 GCA_044236545.1 Chthoniobacterales bacterium | reverse complement strand
TGAGTTCGGCACTGCCGTGCAGGGGGGGAGTGTCCTTCACCTTGAGATTCACGTCGACCGTGCCGGGTTCGAATCCGGGCGTCAGCGTCGGAATCACTTGACGGTCGCCCCATTGGTTGAGGGCCAGGATCTCGCTGGAGACCTGGTTAAAGTTCGGAACGCTGCCAGGCTGTAGCGAAGGCACCCCCTTCTTGATCGCCTTCAGGCTGAAAAATCGTGATCCCTCCACGTTCAGGCGCCCGATCCTGGCCTCCGTCACCTGAAGGAAGACGATGCCGCGCTTGCCGGTCTGCTGGGGGATCTGGACGCTCACCGTCTGGAATCCCTTCTCTTGAAAAGCTTTTTCCAGCGCCTCGCGCGCATGCTCCACATCCTCGGGCGTGCGCTCCGGCCCCATGAAGGGATAGACAGCCTTCTCGATTTCAGCCCGGTCCAACTGGTGTGATCCGATCACCCGGAATTCCTTGATGTAGAGCATCTGGCTCCTGTCCGCGGCATTGGTGCCGACTCCGGCGGGGGATGCCGCGACGGCGGGCACCGGAGGAGGCCCGTCATCAGCAGTCCCGGCGGCGGCCATGACCCGGGAGGCATGCCCCCCTCCGATTCCAAGCAATCCCGCCACGAACACTCCAAGAAACCCGCGAGGCACAAAGAATCCTGCCCCCCGGCATGACCGGGGAGAGAGATGTTTTGAAAATCGGGATGCCTTGCGAAGCACGGCAGTTGAGCTGTTTTATATTTGGAGTTTGTCGGGCCGTAAGAACCGTAAAAAGTATCAGAACACCGCTCTCTTTAGGAACGTCAAATTGTGACAATTCCGTGACAATTCCGTGACGCTCCAGAAGGGATGGGGAGATGACGAATCGACCGGGGCAAGATTTTCGCGTGGTCGGGAAATCGTGAAAAAAACTACTCTGATCATTTGGCTTTTTCCCCGGATCAGGAGGCCTTGTCGAAACGAACCTTGGCGCTGCTTTCAATCCGAACCACACGACCATCGTGGATGGAGATTCCGGTCGAACCGAAGCGCAAAGTCCGAACCTGCGACTCGATCACACGAATCCAATCCGTCGCCAGACCTGGCAAGTGTCGTTCTCCGAAAAACAACTTCGACCTGATGATTTGATGTGTTTTTATGAATCATTGGTTTGTGACTATATATACGACTATACTGATCATTATTTATTTATGTACTGCAATTCAGAAATCTTTTGCCCAAATCGTTACTCAACACCGGTAAAACTACCGTCACGAAGTAATCGTCGAGGGATGTGATTCCATTCATGCAGGGAGATCCGGAATACTCCGATGCGACCATGATCACGGGTTTTTACGGTCTTTCTTGTCGTATATAACGGAATTGCAATGGAAAATTGCTTCGCGTGATTTTTCCTGGATCCGTTGCCCCAGCAGGGCACCTGCCAAAGATTACAGCACTCACCCAACGGGTCCCTTACCATAATCGGCGGAGTCCGCCGATGGCTGAATCTACGGGCGCTTGCGGTTGAAGACGGCGAGGATGGAGTTGGCGTCGCCAGCCTCCCCGAGTTCCTGCCGGACGTTCGGATCGTTCAGGAACTTTGCGATCGCGGCGAGGGTGCGCAGATGGGTTTGGAACTGATCCTTCGGGACCAGGAAGAGAACAATGATGTGGACGGGTTTGGCATCGAGCGACTCGAAGTCAATCCCCGACTTGGAACGCCCGAAGCAAGCGGTAACTTGCGTTACGGCGTCACAACTGGCGTGCGGTATGGCTATTCCGAAACCGATACCCGTGCTCATCGTCTCCTCGCGGTGGCGGAGAGCTGCGATGGCATCCTCGCGATGGGATGCCTCGAGATGACCGTCCTGGACAAGGCGGTTCACGATCTCCGAGATCGCCTGCCACCGGTCGGTGGCGGCCATCTCGGGAATGATCTGATCCTCGGAGAGCAGGCTCGCGAGAGTCATGTGACGGGGTCCCGTGAGGGAAGAGAACGGTCTTAGGCTTCCTCGGCGGGAGCCTCTCCGGACTCTTCGCCCAAGGCGTAGCGGACAAACCGGTTGATGGAGATCTTGTCGGAGAGTTCCTTCTCCTTGGCGGCCACGAGATCCTTGACGGTGATGTCGGGGTTCTTGATGCAGGCCTGCTCAAGGAGACAGGCGGTGCTGTAGAACTTGTCCATCTTGCCGTCGACGATCTTCTCCACGATGTTCTCGGGCTTGCCCTGAACCTGGGCCTTGTAGATCTCGCGCTCGGAGGCGACGAGGGCCGGATCGACCTGCTCACGGGAGACAACGGTGGGATGCGCGGCGGCGATCTGAAGCGTGATGTCCTTGACCAGTTCTCGGAAAGCCTCGCTCTTTGAAGTCGCCTCGTTGCCGCAGTTGATCTCGGCCAGCACTCCGACCTTCCCCTGGAGGTGGATGTAGGAAGCGACGAGTCCTCCGTTCCCCTCGGCGATTTGGAAGCGGGCGAAGCGGCGGATCACGATGTTCTCGCCAAGCGCCGCGATGGTCGCGGCGATCGCGTCCTTGAAGAGAACCCCGGATGAACCGGCGGCCTCAAGCAGGGCCGGTATGTTGTCGGCGTTGGAGGCGGATATCTCCGCGGTGATCTCCTTAACGAACTTGGTGAAGATGTCGTTCTTGGCGACGAAGTCGGTCTCGCAATTGATCTCGACGAGGACGCCAGTCTTGCCCGAAGCATGGATGAAGGAGACGACGGCGCCTTCCTTGGCGTGGCGGGAGGCCTTCTTTCCGGCACTGGCGATCCCCTTCTGGCGAAGGAGCGCCTCCGCCTTCTCGATGTCTCCGCCCGCCTCCGTGAGGGCGCGCTTGCAGTCCATCATGCCGGCGTTGGTCTTTTCTCGGAGTGCCTTGACTACCGTTGGATTGATATCAGCCATGGTTCTGTGATGTCTCGTGGTTGCGACTCCGGACGGATTACTCCGCAACGGCGGTGAGTTCCCCGGAGGCAACCGGTGCACGGACCCCGCCGCGTGCGGAGACGATCGTGTCGACGAGTTTCTGTAGGATGATGCGGATGGCGCGGATGGCGTCGTCGTTGCCGGCGATCGGGTAGTCGATCTCCTCGGGGTTGCTGTTGGAATCAACGATCGCAACGATGGGGATGTTCAGTCTGCGGGCCTCGGCCACGGCGATCGCCTCCTTGACGGTGTCGATGACAACGAGGACGTCGGGCTGTTTCTCCATCTCAAGGACCCCCTCGAGATTGTGGCGGATACGGTTGGCCTCGCGGCGCATCGCGGAAGCCTCCGCCTTGTTGATCTTGTTGAACCCGGCCGACTTCTCGAGGGCCTCGAAATCCTTCAGCTTGGAGACGCTCTTGCGGATGGTCACGAGGTTGGTGAGCGTACCACCAAGCCAGCGCTGGTTCACGTAGAACTGGCCGCAGGCCTGGGCCGCCTCCTTGACAGCCTCCTGCGCCTGCTTCTTGCAGCCGACGAAGAGGATCTTGCCGCCGCTGCGGGAAATCCCGGCGAGATATTCACCGGCCTTGGCCAACTGGTCGACGGTCTTGGAGAGGTCGATGATGTGGATCGAGTTCTTCTCCTCAAGGATGAAGTCGCGCATACGGGGGTTCCAGCGCTTGGTCTGGTGGCCGTAATGCACGCCGGCTTCGAGGAGTTCTGTCATGGTTTCAACGGACATGGGAATGGGTGGGTTGAGTGCTTGTTGTGTGTTTTAGACGGCTTCTTCTTCGGCGGCTGACTCTCCCTCGAAGAGGGCGGGTTCACCCAGGTGGACCAGATCAAAGCTGCGGTTCGAGTTGAAACCCGTTCCGGCAGGGATGAGATGGCCCATGATGACGTTCTCCTTGAATCCTCGCAGCCTGTCGGTCTTGCCGAGGGTTGCGGCCTCGGTCAGGACGCGTGTGGTGTCCTGGAAGGAGGCGGCGGAGATGAAGCTGTCGGTCTCGAGCGATGCCTTGGTGATGCCGAGCAGGACCGGAGCGGCCTCCGCCGGCTTGCCGCCCTTGGCCGTGACACGCTCGTTCTCGGCCTCGAACTCGAGGCGGTCGATCTGGTCACCCCAGAGCAGGGTGGTGTCTCCCGGTTCGGTGATCTTCACCTTGCGGAGCATCTGGCGGACGATGATCTCGATGTGCTTGTCATTGATCTCCACGCCCTGCAGTCGGTAGACCTCCTGGACCTCGTTGAGCAGGTGCTCCTGGAGTTCCTGGGGACCGCAGACATCGAGGATCTCGTGCGGAACGACCGGCCCCTCGGTGAGTTGCTGGCCCTTCTTCACAAAGTCGCCCTTGAAGGCGATGATGTGCTTGGAGAGCGGAATGAGGTGCTCCTCCTCGGAACCTGTCTGCGGGTCGCGGACGATAAGCTTGCGCTTTCCGCGGACGGTGCCGCCGATGTCGACGACGCCGTCGATGCGGGCGATCTCGCAGGCATCCTTCGGACGGCGGGCCTCGAAGAGCTCGGCCACACGAGGCAGACCGCCCGTGATGTCCTTAGTCTTGGCGATCTTTCGGGGGGTCTTGGCGAGGCGCTGTCCGGCCTGGACTTTTTCCCCCTCCTTGACCTCGAGGTGAGCCCCGGCCGGGATCGAGTAGCTGGCGACGATCTCCTTCTTGTCATCGACGATGACGATCTGGGGATGCAGGTCCTCCTTGTGCTCGATGACGACGGTTCCCATGACCCCGGTCTCCTCGTCGACTTCCTTCCGGATGGTGACGCCGCTGATCATGTCGCGGAATTCGATCTTGCCGGTCTTCTCGGTGATAATCGGAACGTTGTACGGATCCCACTGGACGAAGGTTTCGCCCTTCTTCACCGTGGTTCCCTCGGCGACGGAGATGACCGAGCCGATAACGACAGGGTAACTCTCGAGTTCGCGTCCGTCCTTGGCGTGGATTCCGACGGTGCCGTTCTTGGAGAGCACGATGAAGGTGCCGTCCAGGGCCTGCACGGCGCGGAGGTCGTTGAAGCGGAGCACACCCTCGTTCTTTGCCTTGATGATGGGCTGTTTGAAGGTCTGGCTTGCGGTACCACCGACGTGGAAGGTACGCATGGTGAGCTGCGTGCCGGGCTCGCCGATCGACTGGGCGGCGATGATGCCGACCGCCTCGCCGAGGCCGATCATGAGACCGGTCGACAAGTTGCGACCGTAGCACTTGGCGCAGACGCCGCGCCTGTTCTCGCAGGTGAGGACGGAGCGGATCTTGAGCTGCTCGTGGCCGACCTTGTCGAGGGCGGCGGCGATCTCCTCGTCGATGAGCTGGTTGGCCTTGACGATCGGTGTGTTGCTGACGGGATCCTTGACGGTCTCGCAGCTGACGCGGCCGATGATGCGGGTGGCCAGGCTGACGACCTCCTCGTCACCCTCGTAGATCGGGCGGACGACGATGCCGTTGACGGTTCCGCAATCCTCGCTCGTGATGATCACGTCCTGGGATGCGTCGACAAGCTTGCGGGTCAGGTAGCCGGAGTCAGCCGTCTTGAGCGCGGTGTCGGCGAGTCCCTTGCGGGCGCCGTGTGTCGAGATGAAATACTCGAGCACGGAGAGACCCTCGCGGAAGTTCGAGAGAATCGGGCGCTCGATGATCTCGCCGGAAGGCTTCGCCATCAGCCCGCGCATGCCGGCCAACTGCTTGACCTGGGTGCGGTTGCCTCGGGCGCCCGAGTCGACCATCATGAAGACGGGGTTGGCCTCGCGGCGTCCGTCATTGTGCTCAAGGGTGCGGAAGAGGGCGTTGGCGATCTCTTCACCCGTGTGGGTCCAGATGTCCTGCACCTTGTTCTTGCGCTCGCCGTCGGTGATGATGCCGCGGCGGTACTGCTTCTCGACCTCGGAGATCTGCTTCTGCGCGCTCTCGATGAGCACGGCCTTCTCCTTGGGGATGATCATGTCGTTGATGCCGATGGAGGCACCCGCGCGGGTGGCTTCGCGGAATCCTAGCTCCTTGAGCTTGTCGAGGGTCTCGACGGTCCGGGCCTGGCCGACGGCCTTGTAGCAACGCCAAATGATGTCCGAGAGCTGCTTCTTGCCCGCGACCTTGTTGTAAAAACCGAGCTCCGTGGGCCAGATCTGGTTGAAAAGAACGCGGCCGACGGTGGTCTCGAGGACGGATGCCTCGGCGTTGCCGTAGACGGTCTTCGCCCCGCGATCGGGATTCCTGAGGCGGATGCGGGTGTGGATCTTCACACTTCCCTCGGAGAGCGCGAGCTCGACCTCGGTCGTGTCAGCGAAGAGCGGCATGCGGGCCTCAGCGACCTTGGCATCCTTCACTCCGTTGTTGCGAGGATTCTGGGTGAGGTAGTAGCAGCCGAGCGGAATGTCCTGCGACGGGTTGGTGATCGGCTTGCCGCTGGATGGCGAGAAGATGTTGTTGGGGGCCAGCATCAGGGTGCGAGCCTCGAGCTGCGCCTCGACCGAGAGTGGCACGTGGACGGCCATCTGGTCACCGTCGAAGTCGGCGTTGTAAGCCGTGCAGACGAGCGGGTGGACGCGGATCGCCTCGCCCTCGATCAGGATCGGTTCGAAGGCTTGGATCGAGAGACGGTGGAGGGTCGGGGCGCGGTTCAGGAGAACCGCATGTCCCTTCGTGACCTCTTCCAGGATGTCCCAGACCTCGGGGGTCTGGCGCTCGATCAGTTTCTTGGCGCTGCGCACCGTGTGCACGTAGCCGAGTTCCTTGAGGCGGCGGATGATGAAGGGCTCGAAGAGAACGAGCGCCATCTTCTTGGGAAGACCGCACTGGTTGAGCTTGAGCTCGGGCCCGATGACGATGACCGAACGGCCTGAGTAGTCGACTCGCTTGCCGAGCAGGTTCTGACGGAAGCGCCCTCCCTTGCCCTTGAGCATGTCGCTGAGGGACTTGAGCGGGCGGTTGGCGGCACCGGTGACGGCACGGCCGTGGCGGCCGTTGTCATAGAGGGCGTCGACGGCCTCCTGGAGCATGCGCTTCTCGTTGCGGATGATGACCTCGGGGGTCTTGAGCTGGAGAAGCGTGCGGAGACGGTTGTTGCGGTTGATGACGCGGCGGTAGAGATCGTTGAGATCGGAGGTGGCGAAACGCCCCCCCTCGAGCGGGACGAGCGGACGGAGATCTGGAGGAATGACCGGAAGGACATTCAAGATCATCCATTCGGGACGGGTCTTGGAGCTGATGAAGCCCTGGACGAGCTTGAGACGCTTGGCGAGCTTCTTGCGGATCTGCTTGCTCTTGGTCTGCGTCATCTGCTTCTCGATGATCTGCTGCTCCTCGAGGAGATCGATGTTCTCCATGAGCTTCCGGATCGCCTCGGCGCCCATGCCGGCGGTGAAGTCCTCGCCGTACTGGTCCTCGGCCTCGCGGAACTCCGTCTCGGTCAGGAGTTGGCCCTTCTCGAAGGGGGTCTTGCCCGGATCGATCACGATGTAATCCTCGTAATAGATCACGCGCTCAAGCTGGCGACCGGTCAAGTCGAGCATCAGGCCGATGCGCGAGGGCATGCACTTGTAGAACCAGATGTGGGAGACCGGGACGGCGAGGTCGATGTGACCCATGCGCTCGCGGCGGACGCGGCTGATGGTGACCTCGACGCCGCATCGATCGCAGACCACGTTCTTGTGCTTGATGCGCTTGTACTTTCCGCAGGAGCACTCCCAGTCCCGGGTGGGGCCGAAGATGCGCTCGCAGAAGAGACCGCCCTTCTCGGGCTTGAAGGTCCGGTAGTTGATGGTCTCGGGGTTCTTGACTTCCCCCTTGCTCCAGCTGCGGATGGTGTCGGGATTGGCGACGGTGATCCCGACCTCATCAAAGGAGGCCTTG
Source organism: Chthoniobacterales bacterium (assembly GCA_044236545.1). GTDB lineage: Bacteria > Verrucomicrobiota > Verrucomicrobiia > Chthoniobacterales > UBA6821 > UBA6821. Next base: position 9,511 of record JBIIGI010000055.1, on the reverse strand, counting down.
GCGGGATCCTCCAGAAGATCGGGTGCTGCTGTTGCGAGTGCTGTTTCGGTCATGGCTCGTTGGGTTGCTGCTTGGTTGCGGCTGGGTAAAGGGTGATCAGGCTGCGGTGTCGATGAAGGTACGGGCCGCATCCTTGCCGCCCACCCGGACATCGAGTCCGAGTCCCTGCATTTCCTTGATGAGCACGTTGAAGGACTCGGGGATGCCGGCCTCCAGGGAGTTGTCTCCCTTCACGATGCTCTCGTAGATGCGCGTGCGGCCCTGGACGTCGTCGGACTTGACGGTGAGCAGTTCCTGCAGCGTGTAAGCGGCGCCGTAGGCCTCGAGCGCCCAGACCTCCATCTCTCCGAAGCGCTGGCCGCCGTACTGGGCCTTGCCCCCCAGCGGTTGCTGGGTGACCAGTGAGTAGGGACCGACGGCGCGGGCGTGGATCTTGTCGGCGACAAGGTGGCCGAGCTTGAGCATGTAGATGACGCCGACGACGACCTGCTGGTCGAACGCCTCGCCGGTGCGGCCGTCGAAGAGCGTCGACTTGCCGTTCTCCTGGATCCAGGAGAAGCCCTCCTTCTCTCCGGCCTCCTTGAGGTACTCGCGGATGCGGGTCTCGGGAATGCCGTCGAAGACGGGGGTGGCGACCTTGAAACCGAGTGCCTTGGCGGCCACTCCGAGGTGAGTCTCCAACACCTGACCCACGTTCATGCGGCTCGGCACGCCGAGCGGATTGAGAACGATGTCGACGGGGGTGCCGTCCGGAAGGAACGGCATGTCCTCCTCGGGAACAATCTTGGCGACGACGCCCTTGTTACCGTGGCGTCCCGCCATCTTGTCACCGACGGAAAGCTTGCGCTTGCTGGCGATGAAGACCTTAACCTGCTTAATGATGCCCGGATCGACGTCATCGCCGCTTTCGACGCGGCCGAGGTTCTCCTCCTTCTCATTCTCGAGGTCGGCGAAGCGGTGCTCGAACTGGCCGATGATCTCGCGGATCTTGTTGCGGATCGGGCTCGGATCGATCTCGACCACGTTGTAGACGCCGGCCAGCTTGCGCAGGAGCATCTTGGTGATCTTGCGGTTGGCGGGGATGATGATCTCGCCGGTCTCGCCGTTGACCACGTCGAGGGGGATCTTCTCGCCGAGAAGGACGTTGGCAAGCGCCTCGGTCAGCTGTTCGAAGAGCTCTTCCTTCCGCTTTTTGTTCTCCTCCTGGATCATCTTCTGCTGACGCTTCGACTCGGCGGGCGTCATCTTGATCTTGGTGGACTTCTCCTTGGAGGAGACGCGCACGTCCATGACGATGCCGTAGGTGCCGGAGGGGACGGTGAGGGAGGTATCCTTCACGTCTGCCGCCTTCTCGCCGAAAATGGCGCGCAGGAGGCGCTCCTCGGGGGCCAACTCGGTCTCGCTCTTCGGGGTGATCTTGCCGACAAGGATGTCGCCGGGCTTCACCTCGGCGCCGATGCGGATCACGCCGTCGGGTCCCAGGTTCTGCAGGGCCTCCTCGCTGACATTCGGGATGTCGCGGGTGATTTCCTCGGGGCCGAGTTTGGTGTCGCGGGCGCCGCACTCGAATTCGTCGATGTGGATGGAGGTATAGATGTCCTCCTTGACGACGCGCTCTGAGATGAGGATGGCGTCCTCGAAGTTGTAGCCGTTCCAGGGCATGAAGGCGACGAGCACGTTGCGGCCGAGCGCGAGCTCGCCGTTCTCCGTGTTCGGACCGTCCGCCAGCACGTCACCCTTCTTCACCGGCTGACCCTTCTTGACGATGGGCTTCTGGTTGATGCAGGTGCTGCTATTGGAGCGCATGAATTTGCGCAGGTCGTAGACATGGACTCCGTTCTCCGGATCGTCCTTGATCTTCTTCTTCCCTTCGGGGAGTTCGCCGTCCTTGGTGACGACGATCCTCTGGGATTCGACGGAAGCGATCTTGCCGTTGGACTCAGAGACGATCACGGCGCGGGAATCGCGGGCGACACGTCCTTCGAGTCCGGTACCCACGATCGGGGACTCGGAGACGAGGAGCGGAACCCCCTGGCGCTGCATGTTCGATCCCATGAGGGCGCGGTTGGCGTCGTCATGCTCAAGGAAGGGGATGAGACCGGCGGCGACGGAGACGAGCTGCTTGGGGGAGACATCCATGTACTGGACCTTCTCGGGCTCGATCTCGACGAAGTCCCCGCGGTAGCGCGAGGAAACGGTCTCGCCGAGGAAATTGCCCTTGCTGTCGACCGGCGAATTCGCCTGGGCGACATAGAAGTTCTCATCGCGGTCACCGGTGAGATACTCAATCTCGTCGCTGACGCGGCCACCCTTCACCTTGCGGTACGGGGTCTCGATGAATCCGAAGTCGTTGATCCTGGCGTAGGTGCTCAGGGAGCTGATGAGGCCGATGTTCGGACCTTCCGGGGTCTCGATCGGACAGATGCGGCCGTAGTGGGACGGATGGACGTCGCGGACCTCGAAGCCGGCGCGCTCGCGGGAGAGACCCCCGGGCCCGAGGGCCGAGAGACGGCGCTTGTGGGTGAGTTCGGAGAGGGGATTCGTCTGATCCATGAACTGGCTCAGCTGGGAACGTCCGAAGAAATCACGGACCACGGCGCTCAGCGACTTGGGATTGATGAGCTTCTGCGGCGTGATGTGGTCGACCGAGGGGTCGTAGAGCGCCATGCGCTCGCGGACGAGACGCTCGGTGCGGGAAAGCCCGACGCGGCACTGGTTGGCGAGAAGCTCACCGACGGTGCGGACGCGGCGGCTGCCGAGATGATCAATGTCATCGGTCATGCCGTCGCCACGGCGAAGCTTGAGGAGATAGCGCATCGACTCGACGATGTCCTCCTTGCGGAGGATCCGCTCGTCGATCTTGGGATCGAGGCCGAGCTTCTGCTGGATCTTGTGGCGGCCGACGCGGCCGAGGTCGTAGCGCTTCGGGTCGAAGAAGAGGCGCTTGAGCATGCCGCGGGCGTTCTGGACGGTCGGGGGATCGCCGGGGCGGAGCTTGCGGTAGATGTCCTTGAGTGCCTCCTCCTCATTGTGGGCGGGATCGCGCTTGAGGGACTTGACGATGGTGTCGTCCTCCTTGGTGTCGATGACCTTGACGGAGCTGTGGCCGGCGCGGATGAGGTCGCGGATGATGGCGGGGGTCAGCGGCTCGTAGGCGCGGGCAATGATGGCGTCACCCTCGCGGATGTCCTGGAGGAGTACCTTGGTGCTGATCTCCTCCTCATCCAGCTTTGCGGAGAGCTTGAGGGTCTCGATCTCGTAGAAGAGGGAGGCGATCTCCTCGTCGGTGGGGAAGCCGAGCGCGCGCAGGAACGTGGTCGCGAGGAACTTGCGGCGGCGCTTGCGGCGGTCAAGGTAGACAAAGAGGAGGTCGTTCGTGTCGAACTGGACCTCGGTCCAGGAACCGCGGTCGGGAATGATGCGAAAGCCGTGGAGGAGCTTTCCGTTGAGGTGGACATCGGTCTCGAAACAGATGCCGGGGGAGCGGTGGAGCTGGCTGACGACGACGCGCTCGGCGCCGTTGACCACGAATGTTCCCTGCCGCGTCATGAGCGGGATCTCGCCCATGTAGACCTTCTCCTCCTTGGTGACCTTCTCGTCCTTGTAGCGGAAGGTCACGTAGAGCGGGGCGCTGTAGGTCTGGCCGTCGATCTGGGACTCAACGGGGCCGACCTTGGGCTCCTCGAGCGAGTAGCTGACGAAATCCAGACTCGACTTCTCCTCGAACCCGTAGATCGGGAAAAATTCACGAAACACGGCCTGGAGGCCGACATTCTTACGCTTGGAGGGATCCACTCCCGTTTGGAAGAATTCCTCGTAAGACTTGATCTGCAGTTCAATGAGGTTTGGAGGCTGGATGGCCTCGTGCAGTTTGCCGAAGGAGATGCGGTCAGACATGGTGCAGGATCGGTGATGACGCTAGGTTTGCTTGGGTGTTGCCGTGGTGGCAGCCTCTACCTTCCGGCCTAGCGCCGGAAAGGGAGAGAGCGGGTTGTTGTCGCCGGGGGGAGACAGAAAATCGGGAAGGCGTAAAAGCCGCCTGCTACTGGATTCCTTGCGGAATCCGCACGGGCGGCGGCGGTCTCTGCGAGAGTCGGAGTCGTGGGACCGGATTGCAGGGTTCGGGACAGGTGGAACTTGGTTTTATACGCGCTGTCGGCCACCATGTCAACAGGAAATCCCTGAATGACAATGGTGACCAACGTTGAATCGCGTCGAGGATTACTTGATCTCGACCTTGGCGCCGGCGGCCTCGATCTTCTTCTTGATCTCCTCGGCCTCTTCCTTGGAGGCGCCCTCCTTGATCGGCTTGGGCGCGCTCTCGACGAGGGCCTTGGCCTCCGCGAGTCCGAGTCCGGGGACTGCGGCGCGGACTTCCTTAATGACGCCGATCTTGTTCGAACCGGCCTCTTTCAGGATGACGTCGAAGGAGGTCTTCTCCTCGGCGGCTGCGGCAGGGGCTCCTGCGGCACCACCTGCGGCGGCGACGGCTACGGGAGCGGCGGCGCTCACGCCCCACTTCTCTTCGAGGGACTTAACGAGGTCGGCAATCTGAAGGACGGTCAGGTTGCTGAGTTGATCTACGAGTGCGTTGGTGTCTGACATGGTGTTGGTTTGGAGTTTGACGACGTCGCGTCCCGAAGCCTCAGGACATTTGAGACCGGCAGCCGCCGGCCCGACTGGTCATCGTGTTGCTGTTCCTTCACCCGTCGTGGCTTCGTACGCCGGGAGAAACTTTTTTTTCGTTTGTGGTTTGAGAGGGTTGGGAGATTGCAGGGAGTGCTTACTCTGCTGCTGACTCCGAGGGAGCCTCGGCGGCGGGTGCTTCGACTGCGGGAGCAGGATCGGCAGCCGGCTCCGAGGGAGCTTCTGCGGCGGGAGCCTCCGCAACCGGCGCGGGTGCGGCGGGGGTCGGCGCTGCCGGTGCCTTCTCGGCGATGGCCGCGAGCACACGGGCCAGGCTGGCGCCGGGCTCGTTGAGGGTGCGGACCAGCTGGGTGGCGGGCATGAGGAGAAGACCGAGGAGCTGGGCCTGGAGGACTTCCTTGGAGGGAAGGTCGGCGAGGGCCAGGACCTGGGCCGTCTCCAGGATCGAGTTGTCAAGGATGCCGGCGCGGATCTTCGGCTTCTCGAATTCGGAAGCGAATGTCTTGATGATCTTGGCGGAGGCACAGATGTCCTTCTCGCCGACCACGAAGGCGGTCTGTCCGGTCAGGTGGGCGTCGAGTTCAGGCAGACCCGCATCCTTGATGGAGCGGCGCAGGAAGGTGTTCTTGATGACCGTGATCGAGGCTCCTGCACCGGATAGGCGGGTGCGGAGTTCGGCAAAGTGGTCGACGTTCATCCCGCCGTATTCGACGATGATGAGGAAGGGCGAGTTAGCGAGGCGTAGCTTGACGTCCTCGACGATCGTGGGTTTCTCAGGGCGCATGGTGGTCCTTGGTTCTCCGGGTTCTTAGTTCTTGAGGAAGGGGGCCACGTCCACCTGGATGCCGGGAAGCATCGTGGCGGCGAGAGTGAGCGAATCGACGAAGGCCCCCTTGGCGGTGGCCGGGCGGGACTTGACGACCGCCTCGATGACGGCGCGGCCGTTGTCGAGGAGTTGCTCCTGGGTGAAGGAGAACTTGCCGACGGGCACGGCGATGTTGGCGTTCTTGTCGAGCTTGAACTCGACGCGTCCTGCCTTCACCTCGCGGACGGCCTTGGCGGTGTCGTCGCTGACGGTGCCGGTCTTCGGATTGGGCATCAGGCCACGGGGTCCGAGAACCTTTCCGAGCTTGCGGACCTCGGTCATCGCGGCCGGGGTGGCGATGGCGACATCAAAGTCGGAGAACCCGCCCTGGACCTTCTTGAGGAGATCCTCGAAGCCGACGAACTCTGCACCGGCCTCCTGGGCGGCGGTGGCGGCTGAACCGGAAGCAAAGACGAGGACCCGGACATTCTTTCCACTGCCGTGAGGCAGGGGGCAGGTGCCGCGGACCATCTGGTCGCTCTGCTTGGGATCGACGCCGAGTCTCATCGAGACGGTGACCGTCTGATCGAACTTTGTCGCGGGCATCTTCTTGAGGACGGCAAGGGCGTCGCTCAGGGGGTACTTCCGGCCCTGCTCCACGAGAGCGTGGGCGGCGCGGTAGCGTTTGCTGCGTTTGTTTTGCATGTTGGGTTGCAGTTCAAGCGGTCCGGGGACCTCCTGCGGTTTGGGTTTCGGTGAAAATTAATCCTCTTCTCTTACGCTTCGATCTCGATGCCCATCTGGCGGGCGGTTCCGCAGAGGGTGCGGAAGGCGGCCTCCTCGGAACGGGCGTTCATGTCCTTCATCTTGATCTTAACGAGATCCATGACCTGCTTCTTGGAGAGCTTGGCCACCTTGACCTTGTTCGGCTCCTTGGATCCGGAGGCGATTCCCGCGGCCTTCTTCAGCAGAACGCCGGCGGGAGGCTGCTTGGTGATGAAGGTGAAGCTCTTGTCCTTGTAGACGGTGATGACGACCGGAAGGATGTCGCCGGCCTGCTTCTGCGTGGCGGCGTTGAACTCCTTGCAGAAGGCCATGATGTTGACACCCTGCTGTCCGAGTGCGGGACCCACCGGAGGGGCCGGATTGGCCTGTCCGGCCGGGATCTGGAGCTTGATTTGTCCTGTGATTTCTTTGGCCATGGTTCGTTTGGGAAAAGGTTTTTTCACGCCGATTCCGGCGAAAAAGGGTGGAAATAAAAGCTGAAGTGGGCCTCGACCGCAAGAGATTTCTTGATTTTTTTCGAAGAGGGGGCAAAGAGGATCCAGCCTGATCCAGTTTGATCGCATCCTCCGGACACACCCAGACCTCCAGACCTCCCTCATGCGCCTGTCGGAAGCCGAACCAGCCAACCTCACCGGATCCCTACTCGTGGCGACCCCCGCCCTCCTGGATCCCAACTTCCGCAGGACCATCCTCTTCCTGACCCACCACGATCATGAGGAGGGGGCCCTCGGCATCATCCTCAACCGACCCCGCGCCGATCTCCTCGGTGGTCTCGGGGAAGGAAATCCTGAGCTTGCCTCCGTGCCGGTGTTCGAGGGAGGACCGGTGGAGAAGGATCACCTGCTCCTTGCACGCCTCATCATCGCCAAGGGGACGGCATGCTTTCAATCCTTCAACAGCGACGCGGATCCCCCCGGGTATGCCGCTGGGGACATTCAGGAACTGCGCGCCTTCACCGGATACGCTGGATGGTCGGCGGGCCAACTCGAAAGCGAGATCATGGAAAAATCGTGGCTCACCATGCCCCCCTCGCCCGGACTGCTCGAGCGCGTCCTGACAACGGAGGAGGGAGTCGCCCGATGGAGGGGACTCATGAGGGAACTCGGCCCCTGGTATCACCTCATGGCCGAAGCGCCGGATGATCCGGGGCTGAATTGAGTCCAGGAGAGAATCGGCACCCCATGCCCTTGGGAAAGGGCTGGTGAGACTGCAACTAAGCCTTTGGCGGGATGGTTTTCCTGAACGTGGCCGGCCCCGTGAGTTCTTCGGTGCGACCCTCCAGTTCAAGCGACACCCGCATCCCCCCCGGGACCGCGAGGGCAATCTCCCAACCGGAGGCGCCCCCCGAGGCCCTGAAACCCAGCGCTCCGCTGGCCGTGTGGTAGGTCATGCTGAGATCGTGGGTGAGGCCGCGCAGGTCGGGTCTCACCAAGCAGTGCGTGAATCCCGGAGCCAGCGGTTGCAGGCCCAGCACCCCGTGCTGGAGGATGATGATCGGGGCGTAGGGGCAGTGGGAATAGGTATGGATGTTGTCGGGCGGCGCACTCCAGTATTCCTGCATCGAGTTATTGGAACTCACCGAGGGGAGCGTGGCCCATTGATTCTGAATGTCCTTCCAGACCACATCCATGCGCCCCCCCTTGGCAAGCGCCCAAAAACGCCAGACCACATTGGCCGGATAGCTCAGGCCCATCGTGTCCGGGCAGTCAGCCAGGGCCCTGAGCGAGGCCTCGTCGTTCCCCTCCGGATTCAGACCGAAGAGAACCGCCGTCGCCAGCGCGCGGTCGCTCAGGCGCATCCCCCCCTCTTCGGTTTCCCAAGGCAGGTTGTCGACGAAGAGCTTCCTCTCCCGGCACCAGAAGGCGCGCACCGCACCCGCGTGCAGTCTCTCGGCGAGTTGCCGTGCCTCCGCGGCGGTTTCCGGATCTCCCATCGCCTCGGCGACAGGGGCGAGCGCGTTGGCAAGCGCAGCGCTGGCATAGAGATTGAACGCACACTGCTTGTGCCGCTTCTGCGCGTAGGCCTCGTGGTCGAGCCAGACCGTCGGCATGCCGAGATCGGACACGGGCAGCATCGATGTCCGCGCGTCCTCGATGGATTCCAGATAGCGGAAAAACCGGACGAGGCGCGGGTAGGGCTCGGTCAGATCCTCCAGACGGCCCGTCTCCATCCAATGATTGTGGTTGTCGAAAATGAATCCGATGCCGTGGTCGAGCAGGGGACCCCACATGGCGATCCCCATCTGCCGTTGGGCCAGCCGGGCAAGACGGTCATAGCCGGGCCAGCAGTCGAGGAAATACCCGTCGAGCGTCATTCCCTGGCTGAAGGTCCGCAGGAACCTTGCGGAAAGCTCCGGCTCGCCGCATTGGGTGCGGATGACGTGGAGTTGATGTCCGCAGTCTCCCGAATATTGCTGCCGCTCGCGTCCCCCGCCATCCTGGATGGTCTCCTGGCAGCCGTTGCGGATCGAGTTAAGCTGCGCATCAAAGAGTGCCTGGAGATTTTCGTCGGCGATCCGGATCTCGGGCATGTGCGCCCACGGGTTCTCGCGGCGTCGGAACCCGCACCACTCGATCTTTACCGCACGCGAGGCGTTGCGGATGTTGAGCTGGATCCACTTCGAGCTTTCGTAGTCGAGGCACTCGAACTCATTGAGGCCCTCCCTGCAGACGAGTCGCGACCAGGCGAAGAAATGGGTGTCGAGCCAGAGGGGACCATTTTCAACGTCATGCCCCTCCTGAACCATGATGTCGATCGTGGTTCCCGCGGGGGCGTCCACCACAAGGCGCGGCCAGCCGGCCATCTGCTCCGGCAGGGCAAAGGTCAGGTAGATGCTCTCCCCTTCGGCGGGATGCACCGCCTCACCTTGAGTCAGAGGAGTGGCATGCCGCTCGATCTCGAAACTCCCCGGCACCCGGCTCTCGAACCAGTCGTCCGCCGGGCGCAGCCACTTCAGCCGGCCCGAATCGACCAGTGTCGCCTCCGCCAACTCGGTGTCACGGAGCATCGGGATCGACCTCTTCCGGATCGCCGGGGGATTCTCCACCATGCCGAGGTTCTTTTCGTGGCCGCCCCAGATATTCAGGTCCATGACCTCCATGATGTATTCCGGGCCACCGGCAAACATGGCCGGGCTCGTTGACTTTCCGGGAAGCTCGCGTGCCGCCATCCACAGCGAGTCGGGCGTGAACTCCACGGCATTCCAATTTTCCGGGCGCAGGCGTGCATCGTAGACTTCCTGCAGCGAGCGCAGGAACCAGCGCGAGTAGAGCC
>JBIIGI010000054.1:0-17515 GCA_044236545.1 Chthoniobacterales bacterium | reverse complement strand
CGACGGTTGGATCCGAGGCACAGTCGGGGCGGGTGATGCCTTCGCCGCCGGCGTCCTCTTCGCGCTTCACGAGGGGGAGACGCCTGCGCGGGCCCTCCTTTACGGAGTCTGCGCCGCCGCCGCCTCGCTAAGCGATGCGACCACGTCCAACGGCATGAAACCGCTCCCTGAGTGCCTCGGCTTGGCGGATCGTTTTGGTTTTGTGTAGAAAAACGCCGGTGGTATCCTGACCCGTCATGACTAACGACAACTCCTCGCTGCGAGGGGAACTCCTGAGGGTCCATCCGGACCTGGACGTCAGGTCGGAAGCCGAGGAACTACTTGCCTATTCCTACGACGGCACGGCCGCGCTCCAGCAGGTTCCCGGCGTGGTGGTCTTTGCCCGATCGACCGCCGAGGTCTCCGAAGTGCTCCGATTCGCATCGGGGCGCGGCATCCCCGTCGTCACGCGGGGATCGGGCACAGGACTCAGCGGGGGAAGCCTCCCGACCCCGGGATGCATCCTCCTCTGCCTCTCGCAGATGAACAGGATTCTCGAGCTGGACCCGGCCAACCTGACCCTGCTTGCCGAGGCGGGCGCCATCACCGCCGCGATCGCCGAGGCGGCCTCCGGGGCCGGTCTCTTCTACCCGCCGGACCCCGGCTCCATGAAGATCTCCACGATCGGCGGGAACGTGGCGGAGAACTCCGGCGGACTCCGCGGCCTCAAGTACGGGGTGACCCGCAACTACGTGATGGGTCTGGAGGTGGTCCTCCCCGACGGGGAGGTGATCTGGACCGGTAACAAGTGCGTCAAGGATGTGGCGGGCTACAGCCTGCGCGATCTCTTCATCGGTTCGGAGGGAACCCTCGGGGTCATCACCAAGGTCCTGCTGAAATTGATCCCGCCTCCGGCTGCGCGGAAGACGATGCTTGCCGTCTACGACGACATGGAGAACGCCGCGCGCACCGTCTCGGCGATCATCTCCGCGAAGATCATCCCGTGCACCCTGGAGTTCCTCGACCGCGTCACCATCAACTGCGTCGAGGATTACGCATCCATCGGGCTTCCCCGCGAAGCGGAGGCGCTTCTCCTTATCGAGAGCGACGGACATTCCGCCGCCGTCGAGGAGGAGGCCGCCGCCATGAAGGAGATCGCCCTCTCTCACGGGGCCTCCTCGGTGGAGACCGCCTCCACGCAGGAACAGGCGGCCGGACTCGCCGCCGCGCGCCGCACCGCCTTCTCGGCGCTCGCCCGCGTCGGACCCACCACCATCCTTGAGGATGCCACCGTCCCGCGCGACCGCCTTCCCGAGATGGTCCGGCACATCCAGGAGGTGGCGGAGCGTCACCAGCTCCGGATCGGCACCTTCGGCCACATGGGCGACGGCAACCTGCACCCCACCTTCCTAACCAACGAAAAGGATGAAGAGCAGATGCACCGTGTGGAGGAGGCGATGAAGGAGATCTTCGCCAAGGCGGTGGAACTCGGCGGCACGATCACCGGCGAGCATGGTGTCGGGGTGGCCAAGAAGGCCTTTCTCCCCGGAGCCGTCGGGGAACTCAATGTCGAGGTCATGCGCCGCATGAAGCGCTCCTTCGATCCCAGGGGCATACTCAATCCGGGAAAAATCTTCGATCCATCCCCCGCCGCGTGACGACGCAAACCCATGCCCCGTCTCCCGGAGGGGAGACGCTCAAAAACCTCGATTACTCAGTCCTCCAGCAGTGCATGCACTGCGGGATGTGCCTGCCCACCTGCCCGACCTACGACGCCACCAAGGTCGAAAAGAACAGCCCCCGCGGACGCATCGCCCTCATGCGGGCCATCGCCGACGACAAACTGGAACTCTCGCGGGCCTTCGGCGAAGAGATGTCCTACTGCCTCGGTTGCCTGGCCTGCGAGACCGCCTGTCCGGCCGGTGTCGACTACGCGCATCTCTTCGAGGTGGCGCGCGCCGATGTCGAGCGTTCCGGAGTCATGGCCTCGCCGACCCGTTCGGCCGTCCGTTCCCTGGTCCTGCGAGGGCTCTTCACCCGACCGCGCCTCCTGCGTCTGGTGGGGCGGCTACTCTGGCTCTTTCAGGCAAGCGGGGCACAGTCCCTCGTGCGGGCCCTGGGATTGACCCGCCTGCTGCCGGGCAGGCTCCGGACGCTCGAGCCTCAGACCCCCCGCGTCCTGCCGCGCTTCTCCCATGAGCTGATCCCTCCCGTCGAGACCCCGAAGGGGGGCAGGCGCTACCGCGTGGGCCTTCTCACGGGTTGCGTGCAGGATCTGGTCTTTGCCGACATCAACCGCGACACCGCCGACGTCCTGCTGGCCAACGGCTGCGAAGTCGTCACCCCCGCCGTGCAGTCGTGCTGCGGATCGCTCCATGCCCACAACGGCGAGTCCGGGACCGCCTGCGATTTGGCGCGGCGGATGATCGACCAGTTCGATCCCTTCGCCTTCGACGCCATCATCACCAACGCCGCCGGATGCGGATCCCATCTCAAGACCTACGGCCGGCTCCTTGCCGGGGATCCGGCGTACGCCGCGCGTGCCGCGGAATGGGACCGGAAGCTCAAGGATATCAACGAGTGGCTCGTGGAGATCGGCTTCCGGATTCCGGAGGCGAAGACCGGGAGCAATCAAGCGCCCCGTGAGGTCACCTATCACGAGGCCTGCCACCTCTGCCACGGCCAGAAGATCACCAAACAACCGCGTCAGATCCTCAGCGCAATCCCCGGTGTGAAGCTTGTCGAGCTCACGGAGTCCAACTGGTGCTGCGGCAGCGCCGGGGTCTACAACATCACCCAGCCCGAAACGGCCGCCACGCTTCAGCAGAGGAAAATCGGGCACATCGGCGCCACCGGAGCCGCCGTCGTGGCCACCTGCAATCCCGGCTGCCATCTGCAGTTGGCCAACGGGCTCAAGCAATCCGGTTCGGATATCCGGGTCACCCAGCCGGTCACGCTTCTCGCCCAAGCCTACAGAAACGAATGATTTCAACGGGAGGGGGATTGCTTTATAGAAGCGCAATTCCTCAGCACGCGACCGATCACCCGACCCTCATTGTCCCAACCAACCGAATGCATTCATGAAAGCGAACCCTGATCACACCGCCACCAAGATCCTCTATGTCCTCAGCAGTCACTGGGACCGCGAGTGGTATCAGACCTTCCAGGGATTCCGCGCCCGGTTGGTCGACATGCTCGATGAGATCCTCGAGGGGTTCCGCGAGGGTGAGCTCAAGGGCCCCTTCGCCACGGACGGCCAGGTCATTCCGTTGATTGACTATCTGGAGATGCGTCCGGAGCGGACCGAGGAGGTGCGTGCGCTCGTCGCCCGTGGACTCCTCGACGCCGGTCCTTGGTATGTCCAGCCGGACGAGTGGCTCGTCTCGGGGGAGTCGCTCCTCCGCAATCTGGAGATCGGCGCCACGTTGTGCCGCGAACTGGGGGGGCAACCGCTCCGCGCGGGGCTTTGCCAGGACCAGTTCGGTCACGTCGGCCAGTTGCCGCAGATCCTGCGTGGATTCGGCATCACGACCGCGTTCGTGCTGCGCGGCACGGGAATCGATGCCGGCAAGAACGCCTACGCGCTGTGGCGCGGCGCGGATGGATCGGAGCTCGTCTGCCATCTTTTCAGCTGCATCGGTTACGGGAATTTCGCCCACCAGGTTCGCGGCGTGGGGGACTACGACACCACTCCCGGTCGGGAGGAAATCAGGGCCCGCGCCGAAGCCTACCTCAGGTCCGAGGCGGAGCGCGGCGGGGGAGGGCAGGTGCTTTTCTATGACGGCGGCGATCACCTTTCGTGGGACCGCACGACCTATGGGGAGCTCTTTGGCGGCGAAGTCGCGCAGGTTGCCGGCGTGCCCTTGGCCCACGCCTCGCTGAATGAGTTCGCGGAGGGGATGGAGGCCCTGCGCGGCCGCGACCTGCCGGTGATGCATGGCGAACTGCGCGCGGCCTCGCGCTTGCCGGTCCATCTCGACCAGTCGTTCCTCATCCCGGGCGTGCTCTCCAGCCGGATCGGGCTCAAGCAGGCGAACGCGCGCTGCGAGGAATCGCTCACCCGATGGGCCGAGCCGATGGCGGTGGCGGCCGAGATCCTCGCGGGGCGCCCCTACCCGTCGCGCGAACTGGAGGTGGCATGGCAGTGGCTTCTGCAGAACCACGCCCACGACTCCATCTGCGGGTGCAGCATCGACGCCGTCCATGCCGACATGGAGTACCGCTTCGCGCAGTCGCTCGACATCGCCGGGATCGTGACGGAGCGATCCCTCGAGGCGCTCGCCACCCTCGTCTCCCCGGCCGTCGGCGGGGAGGGGGCCCTCTCGGTGAGCGTCTTCAACCCCCTGCCGCACCGCCGCAAGGGGGTCTTCGAGCTGACGCTCGAGCTTCCCGCGGGATGGCCGATGTTCGGCGAGCATTTCTTTTTCGAGATGCAGCCGGCGTTCCGAATCCACGGGCCGGGTGGGGAGGAGATCCCCTACCAGCGCCTCGACCAGCGCCTCAACAGGACGCGCACCAAGGCAAAGGGCGTCAAGTTCCCGCAGGAACTGAAGGTTCACGAAGTGCGCGTCGCCCTCGAACTCGATCTTCCCGCCACGGGCTGCATCGCGCTCGGCGTCCTCCCCGAGCCGCTCAATCCTCCGGCCCCCGTCTGGCCCCGGCTCGCCCCCCCGACGCGGCACAACCTCGGGGCCGGCCTGGCCGAGGGACCGGCCACGCTCTCCAACGGACTCGTGCGGATCACCGCCGAGGCGGACGGCAGCCTCACGCTCACCGATCTGCGCACCGGGGAGAGCTATCCGGGGGCGCTGGTCTTCGAGGACTGCACCGACATCGGCGACGGCTGGTTTCACGGGATCGCCCTGAACGACACGCTCTTCTCCTCACTCGGCTGCCGCAGGAGCACCGCGGTCGCGCACGACGGAGCCCTGCTCTCCACGCTTCTGCTCAACTACACCATGGAGATCCCCCGCCGCCACGACTTTGCTGGCGGAAGGCGTTCCCCGGAAACCGTGGCGCTGGAGATCGGGGTCAGGGCCACTCTGCGGCGTGACGACCCGGCCGTGCGGTTCGAGGTCACGGTCGTCAACAACAGCGAGGACCATCGTCTGCGCGTGAGTTTCCTGACAGGCACATCGGCCACCACCTTTCACAGCGACTCGGCCTTCGATGTCGTGGAGAGGGAGGTCGCCCTGCCGGCCGACGGACACCTCTACCGCGAACTGCCGGTGGAGACCGTGCCTCAGCGCTCCTGGACCGCGGTGCGCGGCGCAGGGCGCGCCCTTGCGATCGTCGCCCCCGGCATGCACGAGGCGGCCGTCGGCGACAAGCCGGGACGCCCGCTCCACCTCACCCTCTTCCGCTCCACGCGCCGGACCGTCCTCACCGACGGTGAACCCGGAGGCCAGTGCCTCGGAACGATGGGCTTCCACTTCCTGGTGGTCCTCGGGGCCTGCGCGCAAAGCGACGACACGCTCTGCAGGCTCTCGGCGGAGAGTGAGACCGGCATCCGCGCCCTCCATGGTCCCGCCGTGCCCGGACATCCCTCCTCATTCAGCCTGCTCGAGGTCACCGGGGGGGCGCAGTGCAGCGCGCTCCGGAAGAGGAACGAGGCCTGGGAACTCCGCCTCTGGAACCCCAGCGCGACCGATGCCGTGGCCGCCGTGAGGCTCGCCCCGGCAGCCGCTCCGGGCGGTGCGCTCGTCACCCCGCGCGATCTCGGAGGTCGACCCGAGGGGAGCTCGTCACCGCTGGAGGGAGCGAAGGAATTTCCCCTCCGACCCAAACAGATCTTGAACCTCGCCATCACCCGCCGATAGAAACGCCAACGCATTTGCCCGCTATCCGACACGACATGAACCGCCGCTCCGCCACCGCCCGCCTGACCACCCTGCGCCTGCCGACCTACTCCACGCGCCCCAGATCCGCCCTTCCCCCCCTCTTTGACGGCGACAATGTCTACCCGTTTTCCATCTATCCCTTCGACGGTGCGCTGGAGAACGACCCCGTGCCGCGCCTCACCGATCATCAGTCGGTGGAGCTCGAGAACGACTTGATCCGCGTGACCGTCCTCCCCTCGCTCGGCGGCAGGATTTACCAGATCGAGGACCTGGTCACCGGCGGCCTCTACCTGCACGAGAACCGCTGCGTGCGCCCCACCCGCGTCCCGCCCCGCTGGAACTTCATCAGCCTCGGCATCGAGCATAACTTCCCCTACGCCCACTCGGCCACGGGCAACGAACCGGTCGGCTACGAACTGCTTGCGAAGGGCGATGCCGCGGGCGTCGCGATGGGTTGCCGCGAACCGCAGTGGGGACTGTGCTGGCGCACCGAGGTCTGGCTCCATCCCGGATTCCGCGGCGTGGTGGTCTCCACCCGCTGCTGGAACGACACGGAGACAGCGCGCGACGTGCAGTGGTGGAGCAACTGCGCCCAACCCGGGGGGAGCGACACCGAGTTCGTCTACCCCGCCGAGCCCTACGAGGCTCACATCGACGGCGAGGGCAACGGCGTCTGGCCGATGTTCAACGGCATCGACCTGCGCTGGCACCGCAACTACGACCGCATGGTCGGCGTCTTCCTCAAGCCGACCTCGACCGACTGGTTCGGCATCTACCATCACGCCCGCGAATGGGGTCTCCTCCACCTCGCCGACCCGGCCAAACTTCCGGGCAAGAAGCTCTGGAGCTTCGGCAACACCGGCCCGACCTCCGACTGGTCGCTCACCATGACCCGCGACGGCGACCAGAACACCGAGATCCAGGCCGGCATCCCGGAGCTCCAGTCCGAGTCCCGCCATCTCCCTCCGGGAGGGGATTTCTCCTTTGTCGAAATGTGGATCCCGGTGGACAAGCGCTCCGAGTTCGAGGATGGCAGCCGCCCGGGCTACGCCTCCACCGCCGCCGCCCTCGGCGGCATCGACGAAGCGCCTCGCCGCCTGCCCGCGCAGATGCCGGTCACTCTCTGGGAGGAACTGTCCGCCGCGCACGAAGCCGGCGACACCGCCTTCCTCACGGCCCGGGCCGATCTGGCCGCCGCAAGCTGGCCGACGCCCAGCCTCCCGCTGGAGGGGGCGCTCGGGTGGGCCGCCGCCTCGGGACTCCAGTCCTGGATGAACGCGCGCGCCGTCTGGCTTGCCGCCCGCGAACGCCATGACGATGCGCTGAACGCCCTCGGAGCATCGCTTGCCGCGCATCCCCGCTCCTTTGTGGCGCTGGCCCTGCAGGGCTTGATCCAATGGAAGATCCGCAAGGATGCCGCTGCGGGCCGCACCTCGCTGGAGGCGGCGCTTGAGGCCCGTTTCGAGAACAGCACCGCCTGCCACCTCGACGCCCTGCTCAAGGAACAGGGCGACCACACGGCCCGCCGCCAACTGCTTGACAGGTGGACCGATCGCACCGACTACCGCCACGGCGAGACCGAGGCCGAACTCCTGCTCGACACAGGTGATCCGCAAGCCTGCCTCGACCTGCTGGAGTCGCGCGAGTGGTCCCGCCACCATTGCCGCCACCGCCGCACCAAGCTCTGGGTCGCCGCGCGCGGGGCCCTCGGTCGGGAAACCGCGCCGGTACCCTCTTCCCTCGGCGAGGATCCCTACGTCGTCGGTCGCTGAGCGGGGCGGTGAGGAGGGCGCTCGGCTCCGCCGCTAGGCGCGGGAAATCCATCGAGATGTGACCCATCGCATCGGAGAGCGGGCTGATGAACACGCCCCGATCCCGCGTGGTCAGTCCGCGATTTCCTTGAGATCGGGGCGCTGACCTTCGTAGGAGGTGTCGAAGGCGAGCACCTCGGGGTCGGGCTTCCTTCCCGTGTTGGCGCACCAGGCGGAGTAGAGGTCGGGCCACCAGTTGCGGTGCTGGGTGAGACCCTCCTCCTTCCACTTGCTCCATCCGCTGAGCACCCTGCTCCAGCAACTGTCCCCGTAGGCGATAGCCTCGGCGGGGCTTTTCATGTCCGCGACATACCAGTCTCGGCCGATGCGTGCATGCAGAACCTCGTCGGCCCAGTCAAAGTCCTGAAAGGTGATAGCCAGCGCGTTTTCAGCCTCCTTGCTGACTTCCCATTCGTGGCGCTTGCCGGTCTTGGGCATGAGTCCCTGTTCGATGTAATAGAGAACGGCATGCCGCTCCTTGGGGGAGAGTTCGGAGTTGAGTTGCCGTGACCAGGTCGAGTTGACCATCACGAGCTTGGGCCACTCCAGCCCGAGGCTTGCGAAGCCGACCTGGCCCATCATGGCGTGCCGGGCCTCGTCCCAAAGCTGGCGGGTCATGTCCCTGTAATACTCCCACGGCTTGCCGGCCGTCTCGGAGAGGATGCTCGACATCATCTCGGGCACGTCGATCTCACGGAGTCTCTTGTAGAACATCATGAGGACTTTCGCCGGCGCGGGCTTGGTCTCGTCGTAGAGGAAGGCCTCGGCGTTCACCCCCATGTTGTAGGGGTCCGGAAAGCGGGAATCCCGCCGGGGTTCGCCGTGGAAGACGAACGGGGTCGAGGAGTAGAAGGGGGTGGGGCTTGACTCCGATCGGGGGGAACTGCCGTCGAGTCCACCCGCGACACCGAGGCAGATGTCGAGCAGGGCAAGCCACTGGGCGGAGGCCTTGCGCTCCTCGGCGGAGACCATGGAGGCGACGATCTTCTCGCCGTAGGCGCAGATATCGTCGATGTCCAGGAGGGCGTGACGGCAGAGCCTCAGGGTGGGGGCGTCGGCCAGGACATGGGTCTGGCCGATGTAGTTGCGGAGGGCGTCACGCAGGGCGGGCCAGGCCTTTTCATAGAGACCGAGAAGGCGCTCCGAAGTGGACGGGGTCGCGAGGATCTCGTCAAACAGGACGGCCAGCGCGGGATGAGGGATCTTTTCCAGTCCCAGGGGCGGTTCGCGCATTTCGCCGATGCGTTGGCGGAAGTTCGTGTCGTTCTCGGCGGCAAGGTGGCCGTGGAGGCTGAAGGCCATCTTCAGTTCATAGACGGGCTCCTCGGCGATGTGCGCGATGCTGATCTGGTGAAGGCGCCAGAGCGCGTAGTGGAAGCGCTTGATGCGGCTCACGCATTCCGCCACGGAGAGGCCCGGATTCATGGCCTCCTCGAGGCTGGCAAGTCCGGCAAGGGGGGGCAGGTTATTCAGGGCTTCGATGTCGGTGGTGGATTTCATGCGGTGACACTAGGATGAAAGAGCCCCGGATTGCTCCGCCGCCATGAACTTTTTTTGATACGATATTACCCTTTATTCATGATAGTGATGGGATCTGACCATGAAGCCTGTCCTGGAACCACCCCGACGCCCGGACTCCCCGGCCTCATCGCTGGCCCTCTTCGAGCGGATCGAGCGATCCTTTGCCTGGAACTGGCATTTCCACCCGGAGATCGAGCTGACCTGCATCCTGGAGGGATCGGGAACGCGCCTGGTCGGCGATCGGAGCTCCCCGTATGGGCGGCACGATCTTGTCCTGCTGGGGTCCGGCCTGCCGCACAACTGGATGCCGGATCGGAAAAAGGCCCGCTCCAAACCCGATCATGCGGTCGTCGTTCAGTTCCTTCCCTCGGTCATGCCGACCGGGTTGCTGAGCCTTCCCGAGTTCGCGGGGATCCGCAACCTCATGGAGCGGGCGACCAGGGGGATCCACTTCCCGGCGGCAACGGGAAAGAGATTCGGGGAGAAGCTCCTGAACCTCCTGCATGAGGATCCCCTGGTGCAGTGGACGGGGATCATCCGGATCCTCGGGGAACTGGCCGGTGAACCGGGAAGCTTGCTTGCCGGAGAGGGGTACCGCCACCGCCGCTCATTCAAGCTGAGTTCGCGCATCGACACCGTTCTCCGCCACATCGAGTCGAACTGCCGCGAGGAGATCCCCCTTGCCGAGATGGCGGCCATGGCGGGGCTCACCCCGGGATCCTTCTGCCGGTTCTTCCGGAGGATGACCGGGAAATCGTACATCGCCCACAGGAACCAGTGCCGGATCAATCACGCCTGCGTCCTGCTGGAGGAGGAGGACCTTCCCATCACGGAAATCGCCGGAACCTGCGGCTTCAACAACTTGGCGAACTTCAACCGGAGCTTCCGCGGCCTTCTCGGAATGGCGCCGCGCGATTACAGGCGACTCCGGTCAAGACAGGAGGGGGAGGGGGAAAGGTGAAAGGTGAAAGGTGAAAGGTGAAAGGTGAAAGGTGAAAGGTGAAAGGTGGGAACCAAGCCGCTCGGAAGCGGCGCGGAGGACGAGCGAAGCGAGCCCCTAAGGGCAGATGCGCCGTGGCGCAGGAGATGGGAGATGGGTGGCGGATGCCATCAAAGGGGTGTTGGGTGTTCTCCAGGGGCCGGAGGCGTGCACTCACTAAGGAAGCGCTAATTTAATCGCATAGAGGCCGTTACGGGAAGAATGGGCCGCGGGCAAGGCGGCTTGGCGCGAGCATCCCCGCAGTGGGCTGTAAGCGCCAAGCCAACACAGCCCCCGGCCGGTTATCTCCGCAACCCGAAGGGCTGAAGCCATTTGTCGATTTTTGCCTCGCCGTCTCCCGACGGTCTCGTCCTGCGGACTGCTTCGCAGGCTACGACGCGGCTCCCGCCGCTCGTCGTTGTGGCGTTGCTCGCTCGGGCGAGACCGCTGCGGGTATCGCCCAGCACTCGCGCCTTCAAAAATCAGCAAATGCTCTTCAGCGGCCTTCATGGGATTTAATTAGCGCTTCCTTAAAGCGTCTTCCCTTCCACCCACTCTCCCTCGACAAGCACGCTTTTGGGATTGGCTGGAACCCCGAAACGATTCTGATGGATTTGCTCGACAACGAGATCCACAGCGCATGCGCCTACCAGTCGGGATGGTTCCTGAATCCCCGATTCGCCGCTCTCCTTATCAAAGGCGAACAGGTTGGCATAGGCGACATCCTGCGGCACCCTGAGCCCAAGTTCGCGGATCCAGCCCGGAATCAGAGGGCCGGAGCAGAGGATGACGTCGGGACTGTGCTTTCCGAACCAGGTCTCGAATTGCCGGGTTGAGGGCACTCTTTTTTCCTGCGGATGGACCAGCAACGGGAGGCGCTGTTTTTCCGGGATCGTCGACTGATAGAGAAGGAAGCGGGAGGAGAAGGAGAAACTCGCATAACGGTCGGTATGAGGAAAAATCGCATAGCCGATCCTCTTGTAGCCGCGCTTGAGGATCATTCTAAGCGCGAGGTTGATGCACTGGAGATGCCAGGCCGAGGCGTGGTGGAGACGGGGCTTGGCGAGGGGATGTCCGACCGTCGCCGCCGCCAGGCGAGGGAAATCCATCGTGATGTGACCCATGACATCGGAGAGCGGGCTGATGATCACGCCGCGGATTCCGCGGGCCCGCAGGACTCCGTTGAATTTCCTGAGCGTCATCCCCGGCTCGCGGCGCCAGAGGAGATCCAGATTGTATCCGAGCTCCCCGGCATGCTCCCTGGCCCCGTGGTAGAACTCCGTCCAGGGGTTACGATCCTCCGATGGCAGCGGAGCGCTGGTGACATAGCCGAGCGTGGAGACCGTCGGCGAGATCCTGCTCCTGCGGATCTGGGCGGTCAGCGTGGAGACCAGGGGGTTGGGGCGGTAAGAGAGCTTCCTGGCGGCGTCGCGCACGGCCGCCTTGGTGGCCGCTGAGATCAGGGGGTGGTTAGCCAGCGCGCGGGAGACGGTCGCCGTGGAAAACCCCGTCAACCGTGCGATCTGAATCTGGGAGGGCGCAGGCTCTTTCGGGTTCATGGGTGGTGGATGGATCAGGATTGTCCTGAGCTTATTAAGAGAAAGATCAGAACTATGCAACTATTGCATAAAATATCCCCTCAATTTTGTTGCAAGCCCAAGGTGGCGAGTCGAATAGTAGCTCGTCCTCACAAGGATATTCACACATCACCAACCACATCACCACAACCTCCCATGAATACAACCAAAGCAATCATCACATCGGCTCTCCTGAGCCTTGTCCTCGCGGTCTCCACACAGGCGGCCCAGCTGACCGAGAATTACAATAATGGCGCCCCAGCCAGCAACAACGTGGCCTTCACTCTGGGCACGGATTGGACGCTCAGCACGAGTTCTAATGATCTCTATGCGCAATACGGTGGGTTCCTCGTCCCAGGTAACAGCTATCGCATGGGTTACGGCGATGGCTATAACCTCCTGTTCAAGTTTAACCGCGCCGAAGGCGACACCAATCCCTACGATGTCACGGTCAATCTCTCCGGCTACAACCAATGGAGCGGAAACGAGGGAACATCTCCCAGCATCACCTTGCTCTGGGGGGATGATAATTTCGGCACCTATCGCGGAAGCGGCCTCAATGACCAAAATATCTTAGCCCAGTCTATTACCATCCCCTATTTCTATGGTAGCACGACCGACCTCACCCAAGTGGCCAGCAGCACTGCGGATGGCGGCTTCACCTGGAACTCTGGAAACGTGACCCCCTTCCGTATCGGAGCTGATCAGCAGAGCGCCTACATGGTGGTCCTCGGCAGCGCTAATTCCTACGGCTATGTCTACAGCGCGAGCGCGGACTTCACGGCCGTGCCGGAGCCCTCGACCTACGCGCTGGTCGTCGGTGGCATCGCGACCCTGCTGCTGATCCGCCGCCGCGTGCAGGCCTAAGGAATCAGACCTGAGGAAACCCTGCAACCCAAGCAACACTCAACCCAGGGCGCCCGCGGCAACGCGGGCGTCTTTTTTTCAACCCGTGCGATTGTTACCCTTCTTTCTCCTGCTCTTGACGCTCTTGATTCCCTCCGCCGGGACCTCCCGTGCCGAGGCTCCTCTCCAGATCCTGCCTGCGGAGGTGATGGAAAAGGCTCCGGCGGGAGGCGACTTCGCGACGGCCTTCCATGTCAGGGTGGACTTTGCCTCGCAGGCCGGTGAGGAGGAGTTCGCCGGCAGATTTTTTAACCCGGCGGAGGGTGACTGGGCCTCCGGCAAAGCGCTGAAGGTCTGGATCCGCGTGGATGGCGAGGGCTCCATGTTCGACGGGAAGATCCGGGCCTATCGGCAGAGCCGTTTTGTGGACCTGCCGATCTCGGTCCAGGGCGATGATTTCGGGAAGTGGCAGATGCTGACCATTGATCTGCAAAACCTGCCCGCCGATGATCTGTCGGTGCTGGAAGCGGTCGACAATGTCTATGTCTTCACGTCGCGCGCATGGGTGGGGGCTTCGGCTGTGCTGGATGTCTTCATCGCGGAGATCAGCCTCGCCGCCAAGCAGTAGCAGTGGTCCGATCCGCCCGGCACCATGAGGAAGAACCTGTTGAGCACAACGACCGATTTTCCGGGAGGGCGAGTCTCCCGATCCACCGATCCATCCTGATGAAAAATCCCCGACTGAAACTCCTTCCCCCAGCGCTTTTGCTGCTTATGTGCAATCAACTGATGGCGCTCCCCGTCTCCTACGAGAATCCCCCCGAGTATCTCCAATACATCGAGGGCGAGGACGCCTTCGAACACAACTGGACACCCGGCGAGTCGCGGCATTTCTGGTGGAGGAATTATGCCAAGGTGACCGGGCGGGGTGTGCTGGAACTGGCCGCCACGAGCCTTCCTGAGGGGGGTGCTTTCGTCGCGAGCTACCGCTTCGATGTCCCGGAGTCCGGCACATACTGCATCTACGCCCGGACGCGCTTTCCCGGCTTCCTGGCCAGTCCGTTTTCCTGGAGCATCGACGGGGGGGCTGAGAGGCGTCAACCGGCGGACGACAGGAACATCCAGGAGAACATCGTCGCGGAAGTCCTCAACAAAAAGCTGGCCCTGGTTCGCCTGGGGCCGTTCGAGGCAACAAAGGGAACCCACACCCTGCGCGTCGCGGTGCGCGAGTTCGTGACCGACGGGAAGCCCTACCTCAGCCAGGCCATCGATGCGCTCGCGCTCTCCCGCTGCGCCGTGGAGCCGTTCCCGAAGAGCCGGCCCGTGGCGGCCGCGGGAGTCACCCTGAACGCGAACGTCGACCCGGCGGGGGCCGGATACCCGGGATCGGACATACCCTTGGTCCTCAATGACTGGAGCCACTACAGCAGGCTGGTGTTGCCGATCCAGGTGGAGAGCCGAAGCACGGAGCCGTTCGAGGGGCGTCTGCGCGTCTACCGGGACGGGGGAGGGTTCGTGGATCTCCCCGTCTCCGTTCCCGCGGCGAAATTCGGATCCGGGGAGGAACGTGCATTCGATCTTTCCTCACTCTTTGCCAAGGGGGAGGCCCCCCGCGTCACGGGCCTGAGGATCCACACCCATGACAAGTGGTATGCCACGCCGCATGCCTACAGCATCAAGCTCGGCGAGCCGCGCCTGGAGGGGAAAACGGCCGACGCGCCGGCAAACCTTGTGGTGGAACCCCGGACGGGAGTTCCAGCGCCTGCCGCGAAGGATGCGGGGAAGGGCGATGGGGGAGCCTTTGTCTGGAATGACGTGAGCAACACCGGCGGCTCCGCCGGCGTCGGGAGTGAACGGAAGCCGGAGCAAGTTTCTGTCCGCCATGCCGACGGGAAGGAACGCGCGGCTGAGGTCGAGTTTCTCTCACAACCCGGCGGGGGGACGGCGGCAGGAGAACGGCGCATGCAGTTCAAGCTCACCAACAAGAGCGACAGCGACATCTACCGGGTTGATTTCGGCTTCCAGGGGCCACATCACGCCGGGAAGGGATGGTTCCTGGCGGGGAGCACCCGATACGATGTGAACAAGATGCCGGCGAGCGAGTCGCTGCTCGGCCCCTCGCGCTTCACCCACGACTGGGTCTGCATCACGTCCGACGGGCGCACGCTCTATTCCTACCTGGAGGATCCCGCCCATCAGGATTCCAGCCTGCAGTTCAAGCGGGATGATTCCGGGGGGATCAGCTGGTGCTTCTCGAAGTTCACCCGGATCAAAGCCGGCGAGTCGTGGACCTCTCCCGTCGTCGTGGTCGGGAATTCCGACGGTGAGGATTGGCATCCCTCGGCCGACAAGTTTTCGCAATGGTGGTTTTCATGGGCCTCCTCCCCGAAGGTCCCCGAGTGGTTCCGTGGGATCGGAGGGATGGAAGTCGGGCTCAAGTATCCCGAGAATGGCCGGAAAACAGATCTCGAGTCGCTTGATGGGCGCAATACGCAGGCGGAAGGACGAAAGGCAGTCAACCGCAAGATCCTGGCCGATGTCCGCGAGAGAACCGGCATCGACTGGTGGCACAGCGGGGAGTGGCTGCCGTTCGGCACCGAGGCATGGTATCCCGAAGGTTATCTTCTCAACGAGCGTCAGACGAAGGATCTCCTGGAGCTGACGGATGACATTCGCGCCGCCGGCGGTCGGACGAGCTTTTATTCCAACCCGCTGATGCTGTCGCGCGTCGCTCCCCAGTACGCGGATCTCAAGGACCGCTGGGTGGTGATGGATGCCGACGGATATCCGGTCTATACGGAGCATACCTTCCGTCATCATCCGATGGCGCTGGCGGTGGCTGACCGGGAATGGGGGAAAAAATTCGCGGAGTTCGTCCTGCCCCTGGTGCGCGATGCCCGGCCCGACGCCCTCTACATGGACCAACTGGGTGCGGTTCCCATCCACCTCGACTGGACCAAGGGGATTCCGGCCTCCAGGCTCGGGTTTTGGTCCTTTAACCAGGGTCTCTTTTGCGAGGCCGTCATGGAGGAACTCCGCCGGGTCAATCCCGATCTCGTCACCGGTATCGAGGGGGTCAATGTCTACGCCCAGCAATACGTGACCTACTCCCTGCTCTTTGACGGGGATTACTCCATCCTGAAATACACGTTCCCGGCTTACACGACCATGGTGGGCCAGTATGAGGAGGTCGATGCTGCCCGCGTCGTGCGGAATGCGGAGCAGGCCCTGCTGACAGGACAACCGTTGATCCTTATCAATGATCCGGCCAAGCTCCCCGATGATGCGGCACGGCGCATCAAGGAAATCGTCGGACTCAAGCGTAGCCTCGATCCCGTTCTTTACACACTGCGCTACCGGGACACGGTCGGACTCCGGGTGGATGAGGGGGTCGATGCGGGTTGCTTCGTCGGCGAGAAGGGAGTGAAGGTGATCGTTGCGGTCAATCGCTCCAAAGAGCGGAAATCCATCACCATCGGTGATGGCTCACTGGAAATCGTCCGCAAGTGGGGCGCCGAGCAGACCACGCTCTCAGAAGGGAACATCCTGCAACTCCCGCCGGAATCCCTCTCCGCCGTGGAGTTGAAGGAAAAGCGCTGAGTCCAACTTCCCGAGTTCCGTAACAAACAAGGATCCCGATCGACCAGCGCGGCGAGTCTCCATGAGGGTCCCTGCGTCGTCGGCCGTTGATGAGGCTACCCCAACAATTTTCTCCTTCAGCCTGAACCATGTCCATGAAACCACCCGATAGCTCCCCCGCCGCTTTGGATAGACGATCTGTGGATCTTCGTTTCCTTGACCCGGCCCTGCCGGTGGAGGAACGCGTTCAGATTTTGGTCACTCAGATGACATTGCGCGAGAAAATCGCGCAGCTCCTGCACTCCGCGCCACCCATCCCCCGTTTCAATGTGCACAAAAAATAATTCAACGAAACACACAAATTCAGTTTCGACTGGTTCCGAAACGCTAGCGAACCTCGACCCTTCAGACGGCACGCCTGCCGGATCGCCATCCATGATCATGCGTCTTTGGCCGCATCATCACAACGATCCGGCATTGCGCGATGACACCCTCGAGCTGTTGAAGGCGCATCGCGGCATTTGCAACGAGGTTTGGTTCTGTTCGGAACTTGGCACTCCGACGCTGGAGGCCCACGAGAAATCGGCCGCGCGCATGCGGGAAGCCGCCGCCTTGTTTCGGGACGCGGGAATCAAATCCAGCATTCAGATCGCCAACACCCTGGGCCACGCCGATACGTTTTTCGAAGCTATCGGCGGCCCATGGCAACGAATGGTGGGGCATGACGGCATCACAGCCACGGTGGGACATTGTCCGCGGGCTCCCGAGTTTCTTGACTATCTGCACCACATGACCACGGCCTATGCGCGGTGGCAGCCCTCGGCGGTGTGGATTGACGATGATCTTCGAATGTTCGGTCATTATCCGGTCGAATACGGCTGTTTCTGCCCAAGCTGCCTCAGGCGTTTTTCCGAAATGCAAAACCGGGAATGGACCCGCGAAAAGCTGGTTAGTTCTCTGAAAACACCCGGTGGCGATCTTCGGGCGCACTGGGTAGAATTCGGGCAGGAAAGCCTGGCCGGCATTGCCTCCGTGATCTCAGGCGCGACCTATGCCGTTGCTCCCGAGTGTTTCATCGGGCTTCAGCAAGTAGGCGCCGACTTGAACCTTTATAACGGCCACGATTGGAAAACCGTATTTCGCGCGATTCAGAAAGCTTGTCCGCTGCCCATGGGAAGCCGTCCCGGGGGTGGTTACTATGCCGACCATGCGCCTCGCGGTGTGCTCGGAAAGGCACTGGACATGGCTAGGCAAGTCCGTGCCTTGCCTGCTGATGTTGGCACGGTCTGCTTTGAGATTGATAACTTCACCCATAACGCCATGGGCAAGACCGCCCATGGGACAGCCATTGAGTCGGCCTGGTATCTCGCACAGAGCGAGTGC
>JBIIGI010000053.1:0-17801 GCA_044236545.1 Chthoniobacterales bacterium | reverse complement strand
TCAGCACCCGGGAGGAGATCGATCGTGTCCTGGCTGAAGAAATAGATGGCGTTGTCGGGGGGCTCCGGAAGCTTCTCGGCGGTGCTTCCCAGTTGGACCTGGGGTGAGGGGCCGCCCGTCCAGAACGGCTTGTAGCTCCCCTCCGGAGTCGTGCACACCCAACGCGGGGAGGGCTCTTCGAACGGGTCCGAGGAGAAGTCCTCCCTGATTCCGACGGCTCCCTCCGCCGTGACGGTGAGGGCGCAGGGCAGGAGGGTGAGAAGTGCGGGGAGGAGCAGAAGGGTGAGTGCGGAGAAGGAGGAGCGGCGGGGGTAGGATTGTTTCATGAGTGAGAAATCGGGAGATGGGTTTGGAACGCGGAGGGGTGATTGATTGAAGGCCTGCTTAGCGATCCCGTTCCCGCCACGTTCCGGCTAGGGAAGGGACGGCGCTTCCTCATGCGGCGGGTGCGCCGGAGGACTCCCTCACGATGAGCCGGCAGTCGAGTTCGACATGTTCGGCGGGCAGTTCCGGATGGGCCAACCGGCTCAGGATCGTGCGCGCGATGAGGCTTCCCTCCGCGGCGAGGGGGACTTCCACCGTGGTCATCGGGGAGATCGTCGCACGCGTCCAGTCCTCGCCTCCCATGCCCACGACCGAAATCTCCCCGGGGATCCTCAGGCCCATGCCGTGCAGGGTCGCCATCACCTCCATCGCGAGCTGGTCATTGACCCCGAAGATGGCGGTCGGCCGCTCCCGCCCCCCCATCAGTGACGAGGTCAACTGGGGGACCATGGAGTAGTCGCCCGCATGGATCTGCCACTGGCGGGGGACCGAGCCACCACCGGCGGTGATTCTGGAAACAAAGCCGTCCCGACGCATCGCGGCGTCGTGGTTGGCGAAGTCGCCGATGACGGCGACCCTCCTGTGCCCTAGCTCCAGAAGGTGGTCGGCCATCAGGGAGGCCCCCTGCGTATGGTTGGAGGAGACAAACGGCACCAGCTTCTCCGGATCGTCGAAGCTGCCCGCCACCACCGTCGTCACGCCCGAGGAGTCGAGGATGCCCAGCAGTCGGTTGTCCGCGCGGTTGGCCGGGGCCAGCACCGCCGCGCTGACCCCCCGGTGGATCAGCATCCTGACGAACTGTTCCGCCCGTCTCGGTTCGTGGCCGAGGACATAAGGCACGATGAAGAGGCCCTCGTTGAGGAGGGCTTCCCTCATCGCCGGCAACCAGTGGAGCGAGTGGGCCGTGCCCAGTTCATGGTGACTCAGCACCGCCACGGTGCCGGTCACGAAGCGTCGCGGATCGTTGACCACCGTGCCCGTGCGCGGATTGCGCCTCACCAACCCCTCGGCCATGAGTTCCCTCATCGCCCTATGGACGGTGGGACGGGAGACATTGAAGCGATCCGCGAGGGAAAACTCCGTGGGGATCAACTCACCCGGCTTGTGCTCGCCGGAGACGATCATCCCGCGGACGGCCTTTTTGACGACTTGATAGCTTTTGGAGCTGGGAACGATTCGAACCATAGTTAGAGGACGGATTAAAGAGATTGCCGAAAATGTAAAGACAAATAAAGCCATGCCCCCCGCCTGCGATCCGTGGGTGAGGTGGCCTGAAGTCGACGCTAAGGCATTACAGGCGATTGATGGGGCAAACTTTGATGAAAATTTTTCTTGCTATGCTAAAACAATTGGTGAATCTTGGCATCGAGGAATCAATCAATCCCTCATAAAAAGAGCAAAGCAACACGCAATACAAAAACAGAAACCCAACCTACCCAAACCCAGACCAGAACAGACCCAACCCTCCCATCACAATGAACACATCCCTCAGATCCCTCAGATCCCTCCTCCTGACAGGTGCCGCCCTTCTCATGGCATCGGTCGCCCCGACTCATGCCGCAGTCGTCTACAGCGACGACTTCGCCACCAATCCGTTTACCTCGCGCTGGAGCAAGACCAACACCGATGGCAACTATGATCTCCAATGGACCGGAGCCGCCAATCCGAATTCCTGGAGTGCCGCCCTTCCTGTGAACGCGAACGCTCACAGCGTCTATTCCTTCTCCGGTGGACCGCGCACGATGAGCACCACCGACACCTCGGTTCCTGCGGGAGTCACCGGCTGGACCGAAATGACCTACTCGCTCGACTTCCAGATGGGTGGGACAGGAGGGACCGACAACAACGGCATCGGGGTCTTGGCCAATCGCTCTGGTAACAACGGCTACTTGGCCGCAATCTACACCGGCGGGTCCGGCCATATCGCTTTTTCTGGCGACTACGGATTAGTTTGGACCTCTCCGAATGTGAATGTTGTCGCGGACACCTGGTACACGTTCAAAACAACGCTGACCTACAATGCTGCGGACAATGAAAATCCTGCTAACATCCAAATGTTTTCCCAGATCTTGGACCTGAGCGGCAACGACCTGGCCATGTCGGCAACCCGGACTTATAACAATCCGGCCTATCTGAACCCCAACGGCTTCCAGATCTCGCTGTCGAATGGTGGCGGTTACTGGAACCACGCCTCTCAGATCGACAACTTCGTCGTGACCGCCGTTCCCGAGCCCTCGACCTACGCGCTGGTCCTCGGTGGCATCGCCACCCTGCTTCTGATCCGCCGCCGGGTGCAGTCCTGAAGCATCGTTTCGTAAGGTTGTTTTAGTGGTTGTTCTCACGAGGCGCCCGCGGTTCACGCCGCGGGCGCCTTCTTTTGTTACCTGCACGGCGTCATCTCCCGAAGCTGTGGATTTGACGGAAAGGGCGTGAGGGGCCAGTTTCCTGATTTCCAGATTCCAATCACCCGGAGATACTCACTCAGCATGGAACTTCCCGAATCCACAGTCGCCGCCCTGCTTGCCTCCTACGGGGAGGTGCCCCTGGGCAACGCACCCGACGAACCCCGGCTTCCCTCCAAGAGCGAGGTCTCTGATCTCTGCCTCACCCTGCTACGGATCATCTTCCCCGGACGCCTGAGCGGCTGCCTGATCGATTCGTCCGAATCCCGTCTCCGTCTTTCCGGGGCGGCCGCATCGCTCGAACGGCAGATCGAGAGGAGCCTCCGGATCGAGGGCTCCCCGCTCCGGTCCGCCTCCCTCCTGACCGCGGAGTTTTTCGCCCGGATTCCCGCGATCCGCTCGCTCATCGCGACCGACCTGGAGGCCGCCTTCGAGGGGGATCCCGCGGCGCGCAGCATCGCCGAGATCCTGCTCTCCTATCCCTGCGTCGACGCCGTTTCCATCCAGCGCCTTGCCCACGAGCTGTACAAGGCCGGCATCCAGCTTCTCCCCCGCATGATGACGGAGTGGGCGCATGAGCGCACCGGCATCGACATCCATCCCGGTGCCTCCATCGGATCCCATTTTTTCATCGACCACGGCACCGGGGTCGTCATCGGCGAGTCCTCCAGGATCGGCCACCATGTGAAGCTCTACCACGGCGTGACGCTCGGCGCGCGCAGCTTCCAGAAGGACGAGGTGGGGCGGATCGTCAAGGGTGGGAAGCGCCATCCCGACGTCGGCGACCATGTCACCATCTACCCCTACGCCACCGTGCTCGGGGGTGAGACGGTCATCGGCGAGGGATCCACCATCGGGGCGAATGTCTTCCTGATGCACGGGGTTCCCGCCCGCTCCCTTGTCTATCTGGAGGAGGGGGTGATGCGCGTCCTCTCCAAGAAATCAGGCGCCGCCGCCACCGCCGGGGTCTGATCCCGCGACCGACCGCACCGCACCGGCGATGATCTACCTCGATCACAACGCCACCACGCCGCTCTGCTCCGAGGCGCGCGCGGCCATGCTCCCCTGGCTGGAAGACCCGGCTGGGAACCCCTCCGGCATCCACGCCCCGGGACGCCGTGCCCGGGCGGCCGTGGACGATGCCCGCGACCGGATCGCCGCCCTGCTCGGCGCCAAGCCGCACGAGATCATCTTCACCTCGGGGGGGACCGAGAGTTGCAACCTGGCAATCCTCGGCCTGGCGCGGCGCCACCGCTCCCGACGGGGTCATCTCGTCACGGCGGCGACCGAACACCACGCCGTCCTCCACGCCATGCATTCCCTGGCCCGGCTCGACGGTTTCGACCTCACCGAGGTCCCCGTCGACGAACTCGGCCTGATCGATCCCGACCGCTTTGCCTCGGCACTGCGTCCCGACACCATCCTCGCCTCCGTGATGAGCGCCAACAACGAGACCGGGGTCATCCAGCCGGTGGAAAAGCTTGCGGCGCTCTGCCGGGAGAGGGGGGTGCTCTTCCACACCGATGCCGTGCAGGCCTTCGGCAAGATCCCCCTCCCGCCCCATGACTCGGCCGTCGACGCCCTCTCCGCCGCGGCCCACAAGTTTTACGGGCCGCACGGCGCGGCATTCCTCCGGCTCCGCACGGGTGTTCCCATCGACTCCATCCAGCACGGGGGCTTCCATGAGAACGGGCGCCGTCCCGGCACCGAGAACGTCGCCGCGATCGCCGGAATGGCCGCCGCCGCAGAGGTGGCCCTCCGGGAGGTCTCGGCCGGAACCGAGTGCCGTCGCGAGGAGGAGCTCCGCGAGCGCCTCTGGCTCGGGATCGCCGCCATGGATCCCTCCGCTGTCCGGAATGCCGGGGGGGGCGACGTACTCGCCAACACCCTCAACGTCAGCTTTCCCGGTTGCGACGGGGAGACGCTTCTCATGGGCCTCGATCTCGAGGGGGTCGCCGCCTCCAGCGGCTCCGCCTGCATGGTCGGATCGATCCAGGCCTCCCATGTCCTGCTGGCCATGGGTGTGCCCGAAGAGAGGGCCCGCGCCACCGTGCGCTTCTCACTCGGACGATCGACCACGGGGGAAGGGATCGACGCCGCGCTCGCCGCGCTCCGATCCGTCCTCGCACGGCAGGCGGCGCTCCGCTCACGCTGATGACGGCGTTCCTGGAGCGGTTGCGCCTCCGGTTCGCGGGTGCGGCGAAGGTTCAACCGCCCCCTCGCTCCGATCGGAGACGCGACCCGGAACTCGAGTGCCTCGCCCGCGAGAGGATCCTGCCCCATGCTCCGGAACTCGCCCCTCTCCTGATCGTCGGCTGGAATCCCCGCATGCGCACCACCGCCGGGGTGGCCGTCGTCTCCCGGGGCGAGATCTGGCTCAACCCCGCCCTCAAGACCCTCTCCGCCGAAGAGGTGGAGAGGACGCTGCTCCATGAACTGGCCCATCTCCTGGCCTCACACCGGCACGGCCGCCGCCGCATCGCCCCGCACGGTGGGGAATGGCGCGTTGCGTGCCGCGATCTCGGCATCCCCGGCGAACGGAGCACCCACCGGCTTCCCTTCGTTGTCCGCCGCATGAGGCGCCGTTTCCTGCTGCGCTGTCCGGCCTGCGGGGAGAGCCACGAGCGTGTCCGGCTCCCGAGGGGCCGGGTCGCCTGCCTCGCCTGCTGCCGCCGCCATCACGGGGGCCGCTACCACGAACATTACCGCCTCGAGATCCTCACGAAAGAGGAAGGGGGAGGGAGCCCCGGAGGGGAGGGATATGGGAGATGGGAGATAGGGGGCTGAGTCGAAGGTCGAACCAAGCCCCTGGGAAGGGGCGCGGAAGACTACCGAAGGTAGCCCTGAAAGGGCGGCACAGCTTGCCGGGCGGCAAGTGCCGTCAACCAAGCCCCTGGGAAGGGGCGCAAAAGGCGCCTGGGAAGGCGGCTTAGAGCGTTTTTGGTTTTTTCTGACGCTCTGAAAATGAACGCGATGAGGGAATGAATATGGAACTCATAATACCGAGCCTCGGGAGAGGCTGGGATAGACTACCGCAGGTGGCCCCGAAGGGGTGAGACGAGTGGGAACGAGCGAATCAAACGAAGGAACATTGTGTCCTGAGTTGGCTTGCCTGGCCGTTGCTTCGCAGCCGTTGCATCTGAGTTCCATATTCATCATGCAGTCTCTCCTCGGGCGACAGATTGACCAGAAGATGCTCTAGCCGAAAGTATGAAGGATGAAAAAGGGATCCTAGATCCTACTTCTGCCAAACAGTCCAACAGCCTACTTCCGGTTTGGAAGATTCCGCTCCCTCCTACAGTTCCTCGCTGACCACTCCGTGGACATCGGTCAGATCGAGGAAGCCGTGCAGCTTTTCCGATCCCTGTCCGACTCCGAGCGAGATGACATCCCCGGCGACGCCGAGTCCCGAGGGAAGCGTGAAGGCGCTCGGTTGCGAAAGGATGCCCGAGGAGATGTTTGTTTTCCTGGGGTGGGCATCATCCCTCTTTTCCTCGACCGAGTAGCCCGGTCCCGTGGACCAGGCAAGCGAGGGGTATCCCTGAGCGTTCACCGCAAGGATGGCCACACCCTTGTCCCTGAGGAATGGGTAGCCGTTGAGCTGAAGCCCTCCGATCGTCTCGCGACCCGTGACGATCACCAGGGCCTTCTCCCCCGCGTAGCGGCGTGCCGTGGCGACGGCCTGATCGAAGGCGACCAATCTCCTGAGCATCGTCTCACCGTCATTCGCCGAGGCGGCTTCCCCGATCATCGGGTCATCCACCACGAGGAGATATCCGTGCCGGTCCGACTGAAGCCGGGAGATGGCAATGCGCACGAGGTCGGAGAGCGAGGGGGGCTCCGAGTCCGATCCCGGGGAGGGAGCGGCGGCGAGGGGACCCGGGGAGAGGAGACCGAGCACCGGGACCTTTTTCCAGAAAGGCTGGCTTTCCAGTTCAGCCATCGAGCGGGCGATGACCGTCCCCTTGGCGGCGAGTTGTGAGAGAAGGTCGCTTCCATCACCCGCCGATCCCTTTTCCCCCTCGGCCTTGGCGGGTGATTCAAAATCCGCCGCTCCCCCTCCCGCGACAAAATCAAAGGGGGCGTGTCCGGCATACTGGATGGCCAGTTCCCGCCTGTTGTCCGCCTTGGAGGACTTGGCGTAATAGGCGGCGGCGGTGGTCCCCGCCACCGAACCCGTGGTGATCAGGCCGGTGGAGCGATTCCGCGAGGCCGCGGTTTCCAGGAGCGAGGGGAGCTTTCTCCCCGATTCGTCGACCGAGAGGTTCCCGCTTCCGACACGCTTGCCAGCCGCGATGGCGGTCGATGCCGAGGCGGTGTCGGGAACCGAGAAGTCGCGCCCCGCATTGCGGCAGATCGCGGCGTTCGGGAAATCCTCCATCCGGAGCCGTCCGTCCCCGCCACCGGCGAAGATCCGAGCGGCGGTCAGCGCGGCCGGGGTGATGTTGTCGCCGACGAAGAGGATGACGGCGAAGGGCTTGCTTGCCGTGGTGGTGAGGAAGATGCCCCCTCCCAATCCGAGAAAGAGAATCAGGCAGACGAGCGCGATCAGCCTGTTACGAAGTTTCATGGTCATGGTGTGATGTCTCAATCAACTAAAGAGAGGCCCGGAAGAGAAGGCTATTTGCGCCGGGTTGCTGGGGTGTCGGCTCAATTCTCATTGCCGATCACCCTCCGTGCGTTTAAAAAGCAAAGCTTCCTGCCCTGTGGTGTAACGGTAACACAGTGCCCTTTGGAGGCATTATTCATGGTTCGAATCCATGCGGGGCAGCCATTCTTTTTATGCGGCTCTAGCGGGTAGTGTGCCCGATAGTGTGCCCAAAACCTCGGAAGGGAGGGGGCTATGAGCAATTCCTCCGGCGAGTACGAGGACCATGTGGCTCGGCAAAATACTGCCTACCTCATCGCTTTTGAGGAGTTCGAGGCGGGTCTTACGCCCGAAGAAAGGGCTCTCCTGCATCGGGGAGACGAGGGGCGGCATCACCTGTGTCTTCTCACCCACCATGGCGCGCGTGGCCAATGACCACGACAGCTTCGACTGCGTGCCCGCCACGGGCACCATTGTCTGTGGCATGGGGATGTACGCCAATCTGAATCCTGTAATCAACGAAATCTACATCAGCGCTCCTATTCCTTTTTGGTCTCCTCGTGGATCTTGTTCAGGGTGGGTCCTAGCTTCTGGTCGATTTGCTCCTTTTTGGCGGCCACGATCTCCCTGATCTGATCGAAGGATGTCTTGTGCTGATAGATGACTTGCACCTCGGGCTTGGGCTGGGGGGCTACCGGCGTGGGGAACATGGTTCCCGATGGCCTGACGACTTTCCTGGGTAGAACTTCAGAGAGCGGGATCCAGTCCTCGCTTCCCTCGGTCAGGCAGAGATCCTCAGGGACCACACGGCCCTCATTGAGCAAGTCTTTCTATTTTGCGGAAGGCAACATCTGAAGATTTGTGAAATAATATGTAGTATCCACATGCGGAGAGAAGGCTCAGTACAGACACTATTCCCACAAGTGAGATTCTTGAAACCCTGTTCGATCTAGACATAAAACACTACTATACCGCTTATAAGAAATAAGCATGTATTTTCTTGGCATTTTTGCATTATTTATAGCAACTATATTGGGTTAAGATATAAAATGCTCACTTATTAAATTTTAAGGTTTTGAGGCTATTGATTTTTGTTAGTGATTTTTCAATTTGCTGATCTGTGTCTTTTTTGATTCCTAGTTTTCTAGCTTTAGAATACATTAGGGCAGCCCTTTTGTATTGGTGCTTATCAAAATACGCTCCAGCCAAATTGTATGCAGCCCAAGCAGCCTTATTATTTATCTGCAAGAAACGAGAGTATAATAAAATATATAAGTCAATTTTTCTTAATTTGTAATAACAAGTGCCAAGGTTATAAACAGTTTGATCGATATTATTCTTATATCCACTTTCAAAACATTTTTCAAGATATGGAATTGCTTTCTTCCATTGATTTTTTTCATAAAAAAAATTACCAATGTTATAGCATGCCTCTTGACTGGAAGGATTTAATATAATCTCTTTTTTATAGTAGTATAATGCTCTTCTATAGTTTTTGTTGAATTCATAAGAAAGGCCAATGTTCAAATTAGCGTTCTTTTCATTTGGATTTAGTTTTAAAGTTTTAAGCCCATGGTATATTGATTTTCTAATATTATTCTCGATGCAATATATCCTAGTTAAATAAAAGTGAGCGGCGATATTATTGCTATCTTTATCCAATAATCTTAAAAATAGTCTTTTTGCTTTTGAAAATACTCTTTTATCGTAAAATGAAAGCGCTTTGTTTTCAATATCCTTAATGTTACTCTCTTTCATCTAATTACGGTCTTGGGGCTTTGATGGGGAGGGCTTTTTCGCCACCGTTACTGCGGACTCCTTTTGAGTGGAGGCCGGATTCAGACTAGGAGTTGGAGATGCCTGAGGTTGAGGAGCAGAGGTAGGTGCCGGAGAAGGAGCTATCGAGGGGAAGGAGGGAATCGAGGAGGGAGATATTTCTGATGTAGACTTGGTATCAACCTTCTCGCCGAAGGGAGTCATTTCGGCATCGGCAAATATTGGGATCAATAGCGGGCCGCATAAACACAAAATCTGATTTATTAGTTTATAATTATTCTTTGTTAGCGGCATTATTTAGATAGCGATTTTGAGAGAGAATATATTCCTGCAACATAAAAGAATATAGATACATATTCAAACACAGCTTGTATAGGAAACAGTATTCTCGCCGTTTTTTTCGATATAAGTTCAAATCCAAGCTCATTCTGAATTTTTAGTTCAAACCATAATACTGCAATAATGAATGATATTAAAGATGCGATAGCCAATAATATAATATACCTAAGCGGGTTTTTGAAATAACATCTTATCAATATTAAAGCACAGAAACCATCTACAATTATGTAGATCGCTGAGTTAATCCATGAGTTTATTTCAATCATATTATCTCTCTCCCGGATCTGTTTTTTTCCATACTTCTACAATAATTTTTTTTACAACTTTGCCTAATGTTGTTTCCGGCTTAAATGGGGCAGCTATCACATCTTTCATAGCATCACTTAAGCCTTTCTTCATGGCACAATCATCAGCTCGTTCCTTTTTTAACTTTTCATCATCATAACCAAAAAGATTCTTTTTTGTACTATCGTCCAATCCTCGAGACCCCGGTGATCCAAATCCGGGTTCCAGGCCCCACGGATCTGTCCAATTGAGGGGATCATTTCCTACATATCTGAAGATATTGGGATCGCCTGCATCGAACTTGATGGGATCCATTTGCAGGAACCTTCCTAGTTCCGCGGAGTAGGTCCTTGCCCTGTAGTGATAAAGGCCACTCTCCTTGTCGAAGCGCCTCCCGGTAAAGAGCCAGGGGGCACTAATGGCACTGCTGGGTATCACACTCCCCGAGGCATCACGGGCCGTCACCTTACCCCAGGCATCATAGCTATAGCTCTGGTAGGCCGCCCCATTGCTGTCGCTCAGCATCACCACACTGCCGAGCACATCCTGATGCACGTAGCGGATCGACCCATTGGAGAGCACCTGCGCAAGCGGCCTGTCGATCCCGGGCTCATAGATGTAGGAGCTCACCGAGTTGCTTGTGGCGTTGTACGCCTCCAGCATCGTATCCCCGGCATTGAGCAGCACGATCGTGTTGCTCCCGCTCTGCCGGATCGCCCTCCTCCCCAGCGGATCCCTCGCGTAGTGATACGCCGCATTGGTCCCATACTGCGCCGCGCTCAGATTCCCGAAGGCATCGTAGCTAAAGGCCCAGCCGTTGATGCCGCTTAAGTCTCCTCGGCTATTGTAGGAGGGGGAGGCCCCTCCCACGCTCGTGTACTGGTTGATGTCGTTGACCGAGTAGTTGACGCTCAGCGTGTTGGTCCCGTTGGTCGAGAGCGCTTGAGTCCGGTTGCCCGAGCCATCATAGCTCCAGGAGGCGCTGTTGCTTCCGGAGATCGCCCGGATCAGCTGGTAGGTCCCATCGTACTGGTAGCTCGCGCTTGAGTTGCTCCGTGTCGTGCTGACCCTTTCTCCGGCGGCATTGTAGGCGTAGCTTTCCGCCCAGAGGCTCTCTCCCCCCTTGCTCACGGTGATGTTGGTCACCTGGCTTGCCCCGTCGTAGGCGTAGCTTGTTGTGACCCCGTTGCCCAAGGTCCGAGTAGTCAGCCTTCCTCCTGAGTCGTAGCTGTAGCTTGCCAGGGTCGTTCCCCCGGACTTGATCGCCGTCACCTGCCCGTCACCGTTGTACTGGTAGCCCACCATCATCCCGGAGGGATAGCTCAGGTTGGTGAGTCCTCCCGCCGCGTCGTAACCGAAGCCGACACCCCGGCTCACTCCCCCGACCGTTTGGGTCAGGCTGCTTAATCTTCCATTGGCATCATAACCGTAGCTCTGTGCGATCGTAAATCCTCCCTCGCTCGCGCTCGCGCTTGAGAGCTGTCCCCCGGCATTGCGGCTGTAGCTGTTGGTCCCACTCTGCCCGTTGTAGCTCCACTCCCTTTGGGTCAACTCCCCAACCTCGTTGCGGGTAAAGCTCGCAACCGCTTCTCCTCCCCTCGCGCTCCAGTTGGTCAGTCTCCCGTTGATGTCGTAGGAGGAGTTTTCCGAGGTGGTGTCGGGCCAGCTGAACTGCTTGCGCCTCACCCCGTCCTGCCAGAGCAGGTTGTAGATCTTGCCCCGTGCGTCGGTCAGCTTGGTCAAGTTCCCATCCGCATCGTTCTGGTAGGCCACCAGGTGCCCCAAGGCATCGGTCACCTGCGCGGGCAGGTTCAGGTCGTCGTAGTAGGCGTGGGTTTCATTTTGGAGGGGATCCCTCACCCCGATCGTATTGAGCCGGTTGTCGTAAGTGTAGTGGGTCACCCCGGAGAGCGGATCCGTCAGGCTCGCAGGCACATCCCAATCGTCCGCGTAGCTCGCGCTCCAGGTCGCTCCCGTCGGCCCTGTCTGGGTCGTGATCCTTCCCATGGCATCGCGCCCAAGCTGGGTCACTCTCCCCTCGGGGGTCGTCACTTTCGTGAGCTTGGGCACTCCCAGATGCAGTGCGTATTCATAGGTGGTCGTCTTCCCCAACGCGTCGGTGCGGCTCAAGAGCTGGTCGGCTTCCCCATAGGTAAAGGCCCCAAGGATGGCTCCGCTGGAGTTCTTGATGCGGATCAACCGATGCCTCGCGTCCCACTCCAGCACCCGCACGATCCCGGCACGACTCGTCATCTTCACCACGTTGCCCTGCAGGTCCCTTTCCACCACGGTCACCCTCCCCAGCGGGTCGGTCGTAGTCACCTTCTTGGGCGGCTGGTACGCATTGGCTCCCTCAAATCGCTCGTACGCATAGCTCGTCTCGTTGTTCTCACTGTCGTAGCTGGTGATGAGATCCCCGCTCCCCGTGTCGTACGCTCCTCTCCACACCACCGTCGAGTTGGTTTCCCCGGCCCGCTTCAACTCGATCTTGTAGGTCTTCCCATAAAGGTTACCCACCGATTGGTAGCTCGAACTCGTCGTCACGTTCCCATGAACATCCGTCCGGATCTCCACCGAGTTGTTCGCCTGGTATTCCACTTTTTCCACCTCTCCGTCCCATAACCGCGTCCTCTGCATGGTCGGTCGGTCGTAGATCACTCCATCCGCGCCTGCCTCCCCTCCAGTCACCGTGTAGCTCCAGATGTCGTCGCTCTTTAACTTCCGGCTCGTGTTGTCGTACACCCAGCTCTTCCACCACCCGCTCTCCTGCGTGAGCGTCAACCGGCTCGTCCCATCCCCCTGGTCCGCAAAGCTCCATTGCTTTTTCCTCCCGTCCGGGAAGTCCACTTCCTGCAGCGTCCCTCCGTCGTACTTAAAACTGTAGGTGTCCCCGTTCACCGTGATCGTGTGCGCTCCCCTGCTCACCCCCGCCCCGATCATCTCCTCCACCTTGTCGCTTATCCCAACCGTGATCACGTCGTTGCCAGTCGCCACCTCGTACACCCGCGTCACCAGTGCCTCGTTGCTCGCGTCGTATCCCCATCCAAGAACTTTGCCCCCGTCGGTCGTCATCCGGTAGATCCTTCCGTTGCGGTACTCCAACACCCATCCGTCCCATCTCGTGATGGTAAATTTGTTGTTCGCCCCCTCCACCCCGCTCCATTGCCCGTCGTTGCTTACCCAGCTCCCGTTCGGCTTGCTAAAATAGAGCTCTTTCCCACACAAGAGCGTCACCACGTACATTGAGGCCGTTTGCTTCACCGCTTTGCTTTCGAGCACCGTCAGGCTCATCCCGTTCCACCCGTACGCACTCACCGATTGGTCCCCGCTCCGGTACACCCATCTCACAGGCAGTTTCACCCCGCCTCCAAAGTCCGCATCCCTCAGATCGTCCGTCACGATCAGGGTCCCGTCCCGCCCGCAGTCCCCAAACACTCCTCCCGGTGGCGCTAAATCCGCAGGTAATGCCCGTAAGAGGGTAATGCCACCAAGGAGGAGCATCCCTCCAAGGATCAATTGCAATCTCTTCATGGAGGTTTTCTTTGGTGGCTGCCTCTTACCTCGCCGATCCAGGCACAGGTGTAGTCGTTGGTGTGGCTCTCGGCGTCGGACTCGCCTTCACCTGTCCTTCTCCTGCAGGCGGTGCAGGTGGATTGTTATTAGGGTCCTGGCAGTCTGCCCCCATCACCACCCCACCACTCATCAGCATGAGTCCCACGGTGATTAAAATCATTTCTTTCATGTTCATCTATTAGAAGGAGGTTGTATGACGCCTCCCCTTCAACCCTCACTCCCACTCACAGTCAAGCCTTTCCCTCCCCTCTTTTTGCTCCTCCAATACAACCTAAGCGTTTTGATTAGAGTGCGGAGGCTCAATAGGTTGTTTACTGGGCGGTTGAAGCGTTGGATGGGAGTTTTGAGTTTTAAAGCGCAGTGATGACGAGGCCAGTTATATCTGTGGAGCCAGAGTTTGAGATGAGAAGATCTGTGATCTGAGTTTTGGTAGACGGCGGCTCGGGCACACCCAAAGAAGCGACTCGACGGGCGCGGCATGTGTCGGGGTCAGCGAGGGAACCGAGCGCCCCCGACAGATGACGTGATGGAGCGGCGCATCGGGTGTTGGTGTGCATCCAGGAGGGTTGGCGTTCGTCGAGACGCGCGGGAGCGATCAGCGCGTTCTATCAGGCATCCACCCAATTTTGATGAAGCTTTTTTCTTCCATCGTCATTGATCAAAAACCAAATATTCGACCAGTCATCGGTAAGGCATTCGACCCTGTTGTATGAGCTTCTAGTGGAATCAAATTCATAAACAGATACCCATCCTTTGCTTTTCAACTCAGCGAGGCATTTCCTAATTTCATTTTCACTGACATTGCCATGAGTGGAACGTCGGACGTCAGCCGTCACCGAGACGACATTTTCATAGTCGTCGCATAGTGCATTCAAACAGTGCAGATCAAGAAGTGTAAGCGTCATTTAAATCCCCCAGGGTCGTTCCCCCGGACTTGGAGACGATCTGCTCCATGGTGAAGGGGCCGAAGGTCTCGCCATCCCTGTAGATCGAGATCATTTTTCGGGAGGGAAGTAGGTGAATCCCGTCAGATGCTTGCCCACCTCGGGGTAGAACTTCCACATCTTGCCGTGTTGCTGGCAAAATGCATGCATCCCAACCGATTCCTCAGGGAGTGAGTTGTATTTTTCCACCTCGGCTTCCATCCAGCGAATCATGGATTCAGAGAGAGGGAGCTTGCCGGTCTCGATGGCCTCTTCCAGAAGCGATTCCACGGAACTTGGGATGGCGACATCCACCATGGAGGTTGGGGGTTCCCCCGGCATGTGCCTTCTGGCGGGCTTGCCCTCCTTGAGTTCCCTCCGCTCGTATTCCTGATCAATAGAATCTTGGGATCGGTTGGTTTCTCCTATCATTTCGGATAGAGAGACCTGAAGTTGATCGCGTTCTTCGGGCGTCATCGTTTTTTGCGGAGTTTGGAGTTGAGGGATTTGAGGGATGAGAGTGTCGGCTTGTGGTAGGTTCCGGCCTTGTAGTGCTTGCGCAGGATATCGACTGTGAGTTGCGTGGGTGAGGGGATCTTGAGCGTCGCAATCGCTCCGCTTGTGTCAAGGTCGATGTCGAATGTCTGATGTTCTCCCCATTGCTGATGGGCCACCTGGAGGCGTCGCATCCCGTATTTCTCCCACTCCGCCAGTAGCACCTGCTCGTCGATCGTCTCGGTGCTGGCTGAGAAGTGCTTGATGGTTTCCGCCAGCAGCCACTCCAGATCGATGTCCTGTGTCGGTTCCGTGAAGAGCCGCCCGTCGAGAGCCAAGCTTGCGGCGTCGGCCTTCTCGGCAAAGACCTCATGGAGGCGCTCGTCGATGGATCCCTTCATGATGATCGGGTAGATCGTCACGGGGCCGGGGCTTGAGAGACGCCAGATGCGGTGGATGAACTGCTCGTTCTCATCGAAGGCATAAGAGAGGCCGGGCAGGATCAGGTCCGAACAATTCTCGAAGGAATGTCCCTCGCCCATGGCCTTGAGACCGGCAATGAGAATGGCGTGCTTGCCTGACTTGAACTCGGAGGCCATCTCTCCGCGCTGCTTGGGGGTCGTGGTGCCGTCGAGCAGGAGGGAGGAGACACCCGCCTCCTTGAATCGTGCATGGAGCCGCATCGAGAACTCTTGGAAGGGGCTTCCGATGATCACCTGTGGCCGACTCCTCGAAAGCTTCTTATGTCCCGGATCTGGCTTCAGAAATCGACTCGGTTGCCGATGAGGTCCAGGAGAAGTGGGGGGTATCAAGGAAGGCAGCATTCCTGGCGCTGACCAATTCCTGGGCTAAAACCGGCATCGGCACGGAGGCCGTGTATGTCTTTGACCTCAACCTCAAGCTCTTGCGGCCTCCGCAAGAAAATTTGCCATCGCATCGGGAAAGTCCCTCTCGGGCCTGATTCGGGAACTTCTCATCACGCACCTCAAGACCCAAAACCTGCTCGTGGTGTTATTTTCCCTCGTTCTAGTATGAATCTCCTGAACAAAAAACAGCTTGCCGAGGAAATGGGTCGCTCGGCCACCTATGTCTCAGGCATGGTCCGCCAAGGCTACCGTATGAAGTACGGCACCAAGACTACTCTCAGCCACGCCTTGGCTTGGCTGGTCGACCAATCTTTGCTCCCCGACGGGGGGTTTCGACTGGCGCAGGCTTATCCTTCTTTGGCTGTCCCGAAATCACAGCGTCAGCCTGGAGTGTGCCGTCAATCGCTTTCACGCAGGCCGAGAGGTCATCGGCTTGCAGTCTAGTATAGACCGCATGAATCTCACTGCTGGCATGCCCTATAAAGCGCCGCGCCATCTGCTCGTTGACTCCTGCGCGGGCAAGTTTGGTGATGACCGTCACTCGCGTGGAATGAAACGAAAAAGGCATTCCGATGGACTTGAGTTTGCGGGACCAGTCGCGACTGGCCAAACGGTGAAATTCCCAGGTTTTCTTGCAACCCTGATCCTGCAGGGGAAGAAGCAAGGCCTTCACGGCGGGCATCAGCTTGGTCGTGTGAAGGCTTCCGTCCTTGATCTCAAAGGTGATCAGATCGTTGTCAAAATCGACGCGATCGAGGGGGAGGCTCGTCTCGTTCAAACGGCACCCCTGATTGATCGCGATCGTCCAAGAGATCCTCATCCACTCAGGAAGGGCATTGCCCTCCACGATGGCCTGCTGTTCTGCGGTGATGCACGGCTTCTGCGCTTTCACATCCATCTTGAGTCGGAGCTTGGAGGCAGGGTTCTTGGCGATCATATCCCGGTTCACGGCCTCATAGAGCACCTTCCGCAAGGTTCTCAGATCGTGGATTGCGGTGTTGCGGCAGACATTCTTGCGCCTTCTTCTGCGCTCGTTCTTGTTCCCCATAGACTGTCGCCAATCCAGATACTGGTAGCAATGCTCACGGGTAATCTGGGCGGCCACGCGGATTCCCTTGGAATCAAAAAAGCGGGTCAGGTTCTCCCAAGCTCCGAGATAGACTTCAAGGGTCGTTTCCTTTTTGTGAGTGGCCACCAGCCACGGCTGAACCCAAGTGCTCAGAGCGTGCTCGCCTCGAACTTTCGGGGTAGCCGTCCTTTCCGTAATCTCCTTCGATGCCCTGATTTTCCTAGCATCTCTCGTCTCTTGAACAGAGTCCCAGCGCTTCCCCGTGCTCTCTCGAGTGAGGATACCAGCCTCGTTAATCCACTTAATCCACCAGTACGGGCTGCGAGGCCGCTTAAAAAGCGAAGCCATAGTGTGCCCAGTGTGCCCCAGAACCGAAAAAAAGCAAACATTCTCAGAGAGAACCAAAGAGAAGCGTTGATTATTTTACAGAGAACAAATAATTCATGGTTCGAATCCATGCGGGGCAGCCATTCTATTTCAGGGAACAGCTGATGAAATGGCATGGAGGCCGTTACGTCTGCAAAGGGTCGGCCGGGCAAGCCGACCTAGGAACCAATCCCAAGGTGGGAAGTTGAAGCGGTGAAGGAGATCGACAGCCGTAATGATCCTTGGACTTAATCAGGATACTCCCCAGAAAGACTCACCGTAGCAACCAGCACCAAACCATGACCAAGCTCCTCTCCAAATTCACTGTCGGCGACACGGTCGTTCGATTCGATGTTCCTGCCGAAGGCAAGGGCGCGCCTCAGCTCTCGCTTCATCCGAAGTCGCTTGCGCCGCTGAAACACCGCGAGTTCCTGCCGTTGGATGTCGAGTTCGCGGGCCTGCCGGCAATGTGGCTGCCGATTCCTGCCTGGTCGCTGGATTCGCTCGTTCAGCTCAAGTGCATGGAGGATGTTTACGGCGGAGGCTTTTCCCAGGGGCGCACGATACGCGGGGGGCACTCGACGGCCGTTCTCGAATTCATCGGTCAGAAGGTTCAGAAAAAGAACGGCAGCACCAGCGTCATCAC
This sequence comes from Chthoniobacterales bacterium, assembly GCA_044236545.1. Taxonomy (GTDB): domain Bacteria; phylum Verrucomicrobiota; class Verrucomicrobiia; order Chthoniobacterales; family UBA6821; genus UBA6821. The sequence continues at coordinate 149 of JBIIGI010000053.1, read as the reverse complement.
CACGCTCAAGCATCCTTCTGGGCTGCGCTGCGAGCATCAACTTTCCTGGCAAGGAAATGTGCCGGTCTTTTCCAGCCGCGTAAGTGTGCGCAATTCCGGGAAGAAACCGGTGACCCTCGAGATGCTCAGCAGTTTCTCACTCGGCGGCA
>JBIIGI010000008.1:0-49071 GCA_044236545.1 Chthoniobacterales bacterium | reverse complement strand
CGGCGGCAGCCCCCCCTAGGGTCACTGCGTTCGGCTCGCTACGCTTCGCCTCTCTCCGTCACCCCAGAGGGGGCTCCTTCAAGGACGTCGCGCTCTTCCAATTTACAGAAAGATTTTTACACTCCCGTTTTGAGTTTTAAAGCGCAATGAGGACGATGCCAGTTATATCTGTGGAGCCAGGGATTGAGATGGGATTGTCTATGGTCTGAGTTTTGGTAGACGGCAGCATAGGCCCACTCCCGGAGTGAAGTCTGGATGAAGCGTTCAGCCTTGCCGTTGGTCTTGGGAGTATAGGGTTTGGTGAAGATGTGCCTGATACCAAGTTCTCGGAGTAGGCGAGCGATGGGACGGGAGCGGTAAGCCGAGCCATTGTCACTCATGAGACGTTCCACCTTGATGCCGAGCGAGGCGTAGTAGGAGAGAGCCTTCTTGAGGAAGATCTCTACACTCTGGTGTTTTTCATCCGGCAGGATCTCCGCATAGGCGATACGCGATGCATCGTCGATGGCGACATGGACATACTCCCATCCCGCTCCCGAGACATGATCTTTCGGATTACCGGTGACCCGATGGCCGGGGCGCACGATGCGGCCGAGCTTCTTGATGTCGATATGAAGGAGTTCTCCGGGATGCTGACGCTCGTAGCGTACCACGGCAGGGGCAGGATCCAGGGAAGCGAGGCTGTTAAGACCATGCCTTTGCAGGATCCTGGAGACAGTCGGCTTGGAGAGCCCGCTCTGGCGGGCAATTTGGAAGCCAGGCATCCGCAGTCTCCTCAGGGAGAGAACGACGGCTTCCTGGGCGCTTGGTGTGCGACGCGGACTGTAATGGGGGCGTGAGGAACGATCTTTAAGGCCTTCAAGACCTTCGTTGCGATAGCGACCAGCCCACTTGGCCGCCGTCGGCTCGCTGACTCTGAAGAAGGCAGCTGCCTTCTTCAGAGTCCATCCCTCCTCGTTCACCGCTTTGGCAAGTCTCTCTCGACCCTGAAGGGTCAACCGTGCGTTACTATGATAGTTCATGCGTTGGATGTGGTTGGTTTTTTTGGATCTTTATCAACCCAAGTATCCCAACTCTCCTTCGCATGAACAACCTCCTGAAACTTCACACCTAGGGGCGATTGGCCTCTTTGAGAAAAAAGCACCCATTCATGTGGCCCCAGTCAACTTCTGCCCTCGACGCTCGACCATCGTCTTTCGACTCAGGAATTCGCCCCTTCAACTCTGCCCATCCCCTATAATCCTAAAGCCTAAATAACCATATTTGGGGGCCTAGGACGCTCTGCGACCTACCCGGTGTGCTATGTTTCCATCATGAACACACCCCTATCCCCATCCCGGCGCCTTCTTTCTTCATGGATCAGCCCTTTGGTTCTATGCCTTCTGGCCTTGATCCTTTGCTCGCCTCTCCATGCCCAAGTCGTCGGGCTACCCGTCAGCCCTTCCCAGATCAAATCCGGGATCGTGGCCAGTGGTGCCTACGACATCACCCTGACCGATGGCACCAGGCAGACCGGCAACTACCACCCCCGACTCGATGACAAGGGCAACGGGACGATCGTCTCCTGGCCCGACGGAGGCCCCGTGACCATCACCCGCGTTCGGGATGGGAACGCCGTCATCTTCGGGCCTTCGGGAAACTAACCCACGCTCATGAACTCCGCATTCTCACTTCGACTCACAGCCCTGGCCTTGCTGACCCTCCTCCCTGCCGCAACAGCATACGAATCAGAGTACCCGACCCCCGTCCTCCCGATCGGCGGAGAGGATCTCGACAGCGGCACCTACTTTGCCCCCGTCTACAGCGTCTACGACAAGGCTGGGAAAAACTACACCGGTGTCGTCGTCGGTGACGGAGACTTCTCGGTTACCTACCCCAGCGAGGGCAAAGGAACCGTCCTCCGGTATGGGAACATCCTCATCAACTTGGATCGGCAATGACACAGTTCCCCCTTCCCTCTCTTCCTTGAAGCAATAGTATTACAACACCATCCGTTTTATCCCTTCAACTCCTCAACCCCTCAACTTTCAACTACGCAAACCGCCTTCAGCCTCCCAATTGATGGCATCTGCCGCCCGGCAGATGGTGCCACCCCTCCGGGGCTACCTTCGGTAGTCTTCTGCGGCTCTTCCCAGAGCCTTGGTTCCCAACTCCTAGCTTCTATCCCACCTATGTCCACTGAATCCTCCCCCTCCTTCCAAGCCCTACTCGACTACATCGAGTCAAAGAACTTCAACCATACCCCGTACCCTGAGGAGAAGAGGGTCACCCTCTCCATGAGCGGCAAGAATGCGAACTACCGCTTCACCGCCCGGATCACCAACGACGACGACTACCTCCAGGTCAGTGCCCACTACCCCTTTAGCGTCCGCGAGGAGAAACTCCGCCCCTCCACGGCCGAGCTCATCACCCGTGCCAACCACAACATGCCCCTCGGCAAGTTCGAGATGGATATGGAGGACGGGGAAGTCCGCTTCCACCTCACCCACGTGATCGGCGAGTTGGGACTGACCTCCGAAATGATCGAGAAGCACTTCATGACAGCCTACTTCACGATGGATCGGTACTTCCCCGCCTTCATGCAGCACATCCATGCCGGCTACACACCCGAGGATGCCGTTTTCCATGCCGAGCTCGACTACAATGCCGAAAGGGTCGAGGAGACTCCCAAGCCCTCACCCAAGCCCAAGGAGAAAGCCAAACCTGCCTCCTCATCCGATGCGTCATCAGCGCAGCCCGCGACTGCAGCTTCAGATGCCGGTCCTCTACCCTCCTCCGGTGACCCACGACAGGGATCTTCGACACCACCCGCGCCAACTTCCAAAAAGCCCCACCGCAAGAAGAGTGGGGGGATTAATGGCCAGGGTGAGTTGCCACTATAGCGCTTCACCCCAGGGGCAGCTTTTGTATCCGCGCTTTCTCCTCATCGCAGGAAATCACACAACCCTCCAAGAGATGCGCTCCGAACTTCTCCCCGATTTTAAGGACCAGATCGGATGCAGGTTGGGCCGTCAGACCCCCAACAGTCTAACAGCCTTCTCATTCCCCCGTCTGGCCCTCGACTGTCGACCTTTGACTTTTTCACCTGGGGCGAAGTCCGAGTTGTGGAGTTGTGGTGTTGAGAAGTTATGCGCAGCAATACTCCTCGTAGGCAGCCTTGAAGGTGTTCAGGTGTAATGGGAGGAGTTTTTCCTCAATGGGTGTCTGGTAGCCGCCTGCCAGGACAAAGAGTACGGGGATCTTCTCCGCCTTGCAGAATCGAAACACGATCCGATCCCGCTCCAGAAGCTGATCCGTGGTCATGGTACCCGAGCTGACCGGGTCGTCCACATGGGTGTCTGCTCCTGCCTGGTAGATGATGAGATCAGCCTGCCATTCCTTGGCCTTCTTGAAGGCCTCCTCAAGGGCATTTCGGTAGGGAGTGAAGTCATCCTTCACCGGATTGAGGTGACGGCAGATGCTCCTCTCGCTCTCGTGCATTCCCCAGTTTGTGCCATTGATGGAAAAGTTGAAGAGGTTGGGGAGTTTCTTGGTGAACTCGGCCGTGCCGTCTCCGCAGTGCTCGTCGCAATCCAGGACGAAGATCCGCTTCTGAGGGAATTCCTGGGCCACAAGAGCGAGTCCGTTGAATGTGCAGAAGTACCATCCCCGTTCAGGCTTCGCGTGGTGAAATCCCTGGGCAACATTCGCGGCGATGCCCGTCTCCATGGCCATCCTGGCACCCTCAATCATGCCGGCATTGATCGCCAGGACTCCGTTCCTGATCTGGGGGGTCCATTCCCAGCCCATGGCGGAGGCAAGGGGGCCCTTGCCGGTGATGACGGCCCTGACATAGGCGGGATCATGAAGGGAGCGAAGCTTATCCCGATCAATCAGCCCCGGATCATGGAGTCGGACGTAGCCCGCCAATTCCGCGGCACGCGCAACCGGTGCCAGCTTGGCCATGCTGGCAGTGGGGGTGTCCGTGGAATAGGTGTCTGAAAAGCAGGTCGGGATCCGTGTCACGGGCTTCAGGGCAGAGGCATTTTGCGGGGGTTCATGACTTCAATCGCCTCGGCGGGCGTGCATGGAATGAGGTCCTCAGCAAATCGCACATAGACCCGGAGGTCCTTGATTGCTTCAAGCATGGAAATGGTCACTGCGTCTTCGATGGTATCGGGATCAAACTCTAGCAGGAGGTAGTATTCCCCGTTGGTGACATCCTTCGGATGCTCCCATACATATTCCGAGACCGGGTGAGGATTCGGTTCGCCCTTCTGAAGTAGGATGAGGAAGGAGTTGCATTCCGGGAACTCGGTCCACCATGCGTAAGGGGGGCTACTGCTCTTGACGATTTCCCCAAGGCTACTGGGCAGGTAGTTCTCCAGGACTTCGTAGAAAAGGGACTCAATCCGATTTTTGGCAGTGGTGTCGTCCATGTATCAGGGCATGAGGTGTGTGAGGTCAAAGCCATGGCAACTGCATATTGCCATGATGTCCATGTAGGGTGATAGGGTGCCGTGGTGGTTCATGGACTAACTAGCGCAGGGGCTTCAGTAGCATAGGGGTTTCGGGCGCTATTGGGCGAGTAGGGGCTTCCGTATTGACCATAGGGGTTGTTGATACTCGTTGGTGAGTAGGGGCTCCCGTACTGCCCGTAAGGATTCGCGGTCGAGTCGGGTGCATAGGGGTTGACGCTGACACGTCCCAGATAGGTGCCGTCTGGAGCAATGATCCGGGGAGCCTCGGTGGCATAAGGGTTTCGGGCGCTGGTCGGGGAGTAAGGACTCCCATACTGGCCGTAGGGGTTGTTGATACTGTTCGGAGCGTAGGGACTGCCATTGGGCCCGTAGGGATTTGCCGTGGAATTAGGGGCGTAGGGATTGGCACTGAGTTGGCCCAGGTACTCCTGAGCCGAGGCAATGCCGAGGAACACGGCGGTGACGGTGAGGGTGAGGGCGATGTGGAGCAGTGATCGAAGTTTCATGCAGATGTTTTACCACACGATGGGGACACCAAGTGTCCCACGCCTGGAAAAATGAAAAGGAAAAAGTATGAATGATGAGGGATGAATGGGCTCAAAGGGGGCTGTTAGCGGAGCACAAGAGGGGGCGGATAGACCGTGCAACCACCACAAGGATGACACGGGATTGGCTTGTCAGAGGGGGGATTCTCGACGAACGGGTAGGGGTGAGAATCAGTCCGTCCAGAATCTCAACCAGCCGGAGCTGGAGGAAGTCGGTCGTTCTGACAAAGGGGCTACGTCTGGGAGCCCGATGGGCGGCTCTGGTCGCGAAGCTGGATAAGGATCCCTCCGTGACCCCGAGGCTGAGGGATCAGGCTTTGGCCTGTCTCTGCGCCTACAAAGGATTGGATTATGACCATGAACGAGCACTGGCACAGGTCAAGGTGGCGTCCCCAACTCGATTGGAGCACGCCCGGAGCTGAACTACTGAGGCAGGCGGCCGAAGTTTTGTCGGCGGGGCTTGGATCAAGGTCTCTCCAGCTTGTCGTCTTCGGGTCATCTCCTCTTCAGATGGGGGTTTCCGAAGCCATCATGAGCGGCGATTCCGAACTCAAGTGCAGGGTAAAGTTGTCTTTTCGGCTGTTGCTTGATGCCTGCGGTGTGGCATGGTGACGTCATGGACAAGGTCTACCGACCATCGGATGCTTCCGTTCATGCCATGGTGCGTACTGGTATGCCGCGCTGGAGGAATGCGCAGGTAGCGCTGTCACCTGGTCGTAAGCTTGAGGTGATTGCCCAGTTGATCAGGCAGACGCGTCAGTTGGAATCCATCAAGCGCCATGCAACGCGTCTGTGATGTTCTCGAGGAGCTGACTGCAGAGGGAATTCTAGGCAATTATGCCATAGGAGGCGCCACGGCTGCGGGATTCCATGGGGAGCCGCTCGCCACCATGGATGTGGATGTCTTCGTTTTCCTTGAAGGAGGAAAGCATGCCCTGTTGGTCTCGCTGGAGCCGCTTTTCAGGAATCTCAAGGATAAGGGCTTCGAATCCTTCGAGGAGGAGGCGCTGATGATCCATGGACTGCCCGTTCAATTTCTCACTGCATCGGGTGCTCTTGAGGAAGAGGCGGTTACCGAAGCGATGATCGTGGAATGGGAGGGGCATCGGATGAGGGTGATGAGACCCGAGCATCTGGCTGCTATTGCGCTGACGGTTGGGCGACCAAAGGATCGCGCCCGGGTGGTCTATCTGGTGTCCTTGGATAACTTCGACAAGGTGCGCTTTCAGGAAATTCTCTCCCGGCACGGTTTAACCGATCGTTGGACCGAATGGTCTGCGGCCCTCGGTGTTGTGGAGTCTCAATAGTTTGTTTGCTGGGAGGGTGAGGCGTTGGATAGGGGTTTTGAGTTTTAGAGAGGTGTGCGCTGCTCCCTCCATGGCAAGGAAATGTGCCCCCAGACGATGCTGCGGTGGGTGTGTTTGTCATATCACTCGCCCTTGAAGAGTCGCACGGCGTTCTCTTCCGGAAGGCCGGCCTTGAGGATCCGCTCGGCGGCTTTCTCGATGTCGTAGCTCACACGTCGAAGGGTGAAGCTGTGGCGCTCGCTGTCGTAGATGCCGTAAGCTGATCGGTGGTCCCCATCGCGGGGTTGGCCCACGGACCCGACATTGATCGCGCAAGCCCTGGCACGGTCGAGCAAAAGCTCTACCTCTCCGGGGATCCCGAATCCCACGTCATCCTCTTTCCTGAGTAATGCGACCTCGGGCCTATGGGTGTGGCCGAAGAAGCTGACCATTGTTCGCTGTTTGTCGAAGTGGTTGAGAAAGTCGTCCCATCCGGTCAGGTAATGGAAGGAGTCCGGATTGTGCAGGGAGGAGTGGACGATGGTGATGGACCCAACCTCTGCAGTGAGTGGTAGTGATCGGATCCATGTTTTCTCTTCTTTGGTTAGGGCCTTCTGGGCGAAGAGGATCCCGTCACGAACGCGCTTCTCCATCTGATACTGGTCGAGGGAGACGAGTGTGTAGGCGTCGTGGTTGCCGATCACGAAGGCGCTGCAGCGTTTCCTGATAATTCTGAGGCACTCGGCTGGAGCGGCCCCGTAGCCAACCATGTCTCCCAGACAGAGGATCTCTTTGATCCCTTGCTGATCGATGTCGGCGAGGACAGCCTCAAGGGCGTCTATATTGGCATGAATATCGGAGATGAGTGCGGTTTTGGTCATGGGATAAAAATACGGGATTGGATAGGTCGTAGAGCGTCCTAGGCCTCGAATACCTGGACATCGATGGTGAGGGTGACAAGGGAGGCGTCAGGGAGCTTGACCGTAAACACGTTGTACGGGACTGCATCCCAGACATGAATGGTGCGACCCTCCAATTTTTTCGTCCAGACGCCGGGGTTGCTCTCTCGGTAGCCCTGGTGGGTGAAGAATGTCCTGATCTCCTTGAGCGTGGACTCCCTGCCCCAGACGAATGGCTGTGAGATCACAACTTGGGGGAGTTCGTTATCCAGGTAGACGATCCCCTCGAGGCGAATGTCGTCCTCGAAGTGACGGTTCTGGCCATCCAGGCCCAAGAGGTAGTCGCCCACGCTCAAGGAGTGGCCGACAGCCCCGTTGCCAAAGTCATCGGCGTGGGTGAGTTTGATGACTCTGGCCGAATGATGATCGCCCCAGACGGTGTGCTCGCTGCCGTCGCCCACAAAGGGGCGGCCGTTCATGACGGTACCTCGGAACATCCCGGGATCCAGGATGAGCCTTTTCCGGTCGGCCCATGACTCAAGGGCCCTTATCTCCCGGATTCCGATCCGGCGTCTTTCCTCTTGGCTGACTTCTGCTCCTCCGCGAAACCGTTGCGAGAGGCTTGCGCCAGAATCTGTTTGGCCGTGATCTTTCTCTCGAAGGAAAGAAAGCGCGCCTGCGAGGTTCTCGCGGGTGTCTCGGGCGGGTGATTTGGTGTCGGGTTCTCCGTATTCATTGGTGTGGATGAGGCGTGGACTGGGTGTGTTGGTGGTTCTTTTCAAGGAGTGGATGGGTCTTTTTGGTTGGTTTGGAGGGGAGCGCGAAAAAACACACCCCTCTACCCTTACGGAACTGCGTCGGCGGTTCCTTAGTGCTCACTGGGTACCTCCTCTTCAAAGTGATCGGCCTGGCAGAGGAGGGAATCCCTCAGGACTCTGGCGATCGAGGAATCGCTCGTGTGAAGGCTCTTGCGGACACGCCTCTTGGTGTGGTCGGGGAGGTGCTCTGTGTAGTGGCACCACCAGGTGCCGTTATTGTTCCACAAATGGTGGAACGGGTTGTCCGTGGTGCGGATTGAGAGGACCGGCTTATCAAGGATCGTTGTGCTCCGATGGATGGTATTCGCTGCGCTCATGTGGGTGTGATGCGTGGGTTGTCACATCAGGAACCCAGGCAATAAAAAAGCGCCGTTCCGTCAGGAAAGGCGCTTCATAAAGCCTGGAGAGTTTTTTGTTCGGCGGATTTCTCCCGCCGCACATCGAGCGAATCGCTTCGCTCAGCCACCGTGGGATATTCTCCGTCCCCGGTTGGCAGCACTGGCTTTTACCCCAATGCATTCCTGATGCTTCTACTTGTATAGCAGAGCAACATTCCCAATGCAAGACGCGGTTCCTTTATTACTGTGTCATAAAGAGGGAGCCCGCGATTTCTTGGAGGGTCATTTGACTTTTTGCAAACCCAGAGCAATTTTCATAACGCGGCCGATTTGGCCGGTTCACCCTCCACCAACTCATCATGAAACAACTCTCAAACAAGCGCCCGGGACGGTAAGGCATGGAGATGAGAGGAGAAGCCCCGGCATCGGTTGTCCGGGCGTTTCCCCGGGAAAAAATAAAAAAATCCGGCCCTATGAGGATTTCGGTCGTGCGCGGCCAAGGCGACAGGATGTAGTCTCGCGGGCACTTCCATGACCACCTCGACCGAACTCAGGATCTTCAGCGGCTCCGCCCACCGCCAGCTTGCCAACGATATCGCCGCCTATCTCGGTCAACCTCTCGGCGACGCAACGGTCACCTCGTTTCCCGACGGCGAAACCTTCGTCAAGATCAACGACAACATCCGCGGCCGCGATGTCTTCATCGTCCAGCCAACCTGTCCGCCGAGCAACCAGAACATCATGGAACTGCTCATCATGGTGGACGCGGCCCGCCGCGCGAGCGCCGACCGCATCACGGCGGTGATCCCCTTCTTCGGCTACGCCCGCCAGGACCGCAAGGACCAGCCCCGCGTGCCGATCACGGCGAAGCTCGTGGCCAACATCCTTGTCGCGGCCGGTGTCAACCGGGTGCTCACGATGGATCTTCACGCCCAGCAGTTGCAGGGATTCTTCGACATTCCCGTCGATCACCTCTACGCGATGCCGGTGATGGTCGACTACATCCGCAGGAAGGAGATCGGGAACCTTGTCGTCGTCGCCCCCGATGTGGGCGGGGTGAAGATGGCCAGTTCCTACGCCGAGGCTCTCGGGGCGGGATTGGCCATCGTGGTCAAGCGCCGCCGCACGGCAACCGAGGTGGAGGCGCTGCACATCATCGGCGAGGTCGAGGGGAAGAATGTCATCATCATCGACGACATCACAGAGACCGCCGGCACTCTGACCAGCGCTGCCAAAATCCTCCGATCCCAAGGAGTGGGTGATATTTATGCTGGCGTCTCTCACGCTGTGCTGACAGATTTGGCTGTTCAGCGGTTGGAGGGCTCCGAAATCAAGGAGCTCATCACCACCGACAGCGTCCCCGTCCGTCAAGAAACGGGGGATCGCGTGCGGGTACTCTCTGTTGCCGAACTGCTCGGCGAGGGAATCCGCCGCATCCACGGAGGCGAGTCGGTGAGTTCGCTGTTCCGACTCAAGCAATAATCGTCCCAACATACCGAATCCCATGGCTAAACAGGTCAAACTTTCCGCCCGGCCCCGCGCCGATGTCGGCCGCAATTCCGTCAAGCACCTCCGCACTCGCGGATTGGTTCCCGCCGTCATCTACGGTCATAAGGACCAGCCCTCCAATCTTGAGATCAACCAGCGCGAGATCTCGGCCCTCCTCGCCCATGCCGTCGGTGAGAACATCCTCGTCGAGCTCGAGATCGCCGGTGAGAAGGGTTCCTCCAGCAAGCTTTCCCTCATCCAGGAGGTCCAGCACCACCCCGTGCGCGGCGACATCCTCCACATCGACTTCCTCGAGGTGGCCATGGATGAGCTGCTCAACACCGAGGTTCCCATCGAGCCGGTCGGCGAGGCCGACGGCGTGAAGAACTACGGCGGCCTTCTCGAGCATAGCCTGCGCTCCCTTCACATCGAGTGCCTTCCCAAGGATCTCCCTGAGATCATCAAGGTCGATGTCAGCGCCCTGGGGCTCAACCAGTCCCTCCACGTCCGCGACCTCGTACTGCCCTCCGGCGTCAAGGCGACCACCGATGCCGACCTCACCGTCTTCATCGTGGCCGAGCCCAAGGTTGAGGTCGAGCCGGTTGCCGGCGCGGAAGCCCCCAAGGCTCCCGAGGTCATCAAGGAGAAGAAGCCCGCCGAGGGCGCCGAGGCTGCCAAGAAGTAGTCCCTCAAGGAGGTCTGTCGCATGCCGGATACCGCAGGTCAGGGTCTCTGTCATCAGGATTCAGACCCTCACGCAGGGATACGGCTCGTTGCCGGCCTGGGAAACCCGGGCCGGGAATACGACGGGACGCGCCACAACATCGGCTTCGCCGTTGCCGATCGTCTTGCCTCCCTGCTTGGAGCGTCCTTTGCCAAGCAATCCAAGTGGGATGCCTTCGTCGCGAAGGCGACCGATGACGACCTCTCCCTTCTCAAGCCAACGACCTTCATGAACCTGAGCGGCGAGGCCGTGGCGGATTACGCCCGCTTTTACCGCATTCCCGCCGCTTCCACGCTCATCGTGCTGGATGATGTCGCCCTTCCGCTCGGCACGCTCCGATTCCGCCGCGAGGGGGGATCAGGGGGGCAGAAGGGACTCGGTTCGGTGCTCATGCATTTTGCCACCGAGTCCGTGCCGCGTCTCCGAGTCGGCGTGGGGGGATCACCGCGCGGGGGGGGCGACCTCTCGGGCCATGTGCTCTCACGCTTCGCTCCCGAGGAGCAACAATCCGCCGACGAAGCGATTTCAAGGGCCGCCGAAGCGGTTCTTTGCGCAGTGCGCCGCGGGATTGAAACAGCGATGAATCTTTACAACGCCACGCCAAACATTCAACAAAGAGACAACACAGCAAACCAACCATGAAAAACCGATACGAAATCCTTCTCGCCCTCAATGTGGCCGGAAAAGAAGAAACCAACAAGGACCTCCTCGAGCGCCTCGAAAAGACCCTCAACGCCGAAGGCGCCAAGGTCGAGCAGGTGCAGCGCCTCGAGCGCCGCGAGTTCTCCTATCCGCACAACAAGCTCAAGAGCGCCTACTTCGTGAATTTCATCGCCAACGCCGAGTCCGACGCGATCGCCAAGATCCGCACCAAGCTCGCCCTCGACGAGGAAGTCGTTCTCCAGAACTACCTCCGCAAGGGAGCGGCCAAGCCCGCCGGCAAAGCCCGCAAGGCCGCCAAGAAGGCCGCCTAGTTAGCTTTTTAGGCTGAAGGCTCAAAGGCTGAGGGCTCTTAGCCGGAAGCCATCGGCCTGAGAGAATCCCCAAACTCCCAATCCCGACCGAACAGTCTTCAGTCCAAACCCCTAAACACCTCCTCTCAATATGGCCAACCTCAACAAAGTGATGCTCATCGGGAATGTCACCCGCGACCCCGAGATCAAGTACACCCCGCAGGGCCGTGCCGTCACCGATCTCGGCATCGCGGTCAACAGGACCTACACGCCCGAGGGAGGCGAACGCCGCGAGGAGACAACCTATGTCGACATCACCCTCTGGGGGCGGACAGCCGAGACTGCGGCCGAGTACTGCAAGAAGGGGCGTTCGGTCTACATCGAGGGCCGTCTCCAGCTCGACAGCTGGGAGGACAAGGCTTCCGGTCAGAAGCGCAGCAAGCTCCGCGTGGTGGGTGATAATTACCAACTTCTCGACCGTCGTCGCGACGGTGCAGGCGGACCCGCAGGAGACGAGGAATACTCCGAGCGTCCCGCGCGGCGCGAGCAGCCCTCTTCCGGCGGCGGATTCAGCAGGGGGAGCAACACCGCTCCCCAGCCCCCGATCGAGGAAGACGACATTCCTTTTTGAGCAAAGCGCAAAAAGGAGGCGGTCGAGAGTCGAACGACGAGGGTCGAAAGCAGGTTCATTTGGACTCCTTAATGGAGCCAAGCAATCCGTTGCATCACAAGGGTTCACAAGGGGATTTTCAGAGCATCCCTTAAGCACTCGACTGTCGACTCTCGTCCCTCGACGCAGTCTTTAGGAAACGGGTGGCTGACGGGATTATCCCGCCTACGGCAGGCTCTGCGATAGAGACTTCGCCATGCACAATGCGCTGGCGCGCGGGCAGTCGAACTGCGTTCTCGTCCCGTCAGGGAAAACGGGTGGCTGACGGGATTCGAACCCGCAACAGCCGGTACCACAAACCGGAGCTCTACCGTTGAGCTACAGCCACCGTCGTTCCCGCCGTAAAATGGCGGATTGACATCATGGAGCAGCGGGAAGAGTTGTCAATCCCTGGAGCTCAGGAAGCTTCCTTAAAATGCCATGACAAAAACCACGGAACCAATCCGCCGCAAATTCCTACTCTCTTCGCTCCCTTCACGGACGGAACGCGCGAGCGTGGTGGAGATCGAGCAGGGGTATGTGGTGCGGCAGCGCGGGCAGGAGCTGCGCGTCCGCCGCGAGGGGGGGCGTTACTACCTTTCCGCGCGCGACCGCAGTGGCAAAACGGTCATCGGTCAGGAGATCAGGATCACCAAGGGGCAGTTCGAGAAACTCTGGCCCTTCACGCTCGGTCAGCGGATCAGCCGCAAGCGGCATGTCGCGAGACTGGGTCGTCTCCGCATGAAGATCGATGTTTTCACCGGCGAGCATGCACCCCTGCGGATCGCCGAGATATTCTTTCCTGACGCCGCCGCGGCAAAGGCCTTCAGGCCGCCCGATTTTTTGGGTGAGGAGGTGACCCGCCGTGAAGAGTACCAGACCGCCGAGATGGCGATCCACGGCGCTCCGGAGTCCTTGGGGATGTGTCAGTTGGGCATCCTCCCCTACACCTACATCGACCGGAGGCTGCACATCCTTCTCATCACCAGCTCCTCGGGCAACCGATGGATCCTTCCCAAGGGGCGTCAGGAGCCCGACATGACACCCCACGAGGTGGCTGTCATGGAGGCTGTCGAGGAGGCCGGGGTGCTCGGCACGCTGCGTCAGGATCTGCGGTCGCGCTGTCAGATGGCAGATGGACGTTATCTCCAGCTCTATGCCATGAAGATCTCGAAACTTCTCAAGAGCTGGCCCGAGGCCCATGTCCGCCGCCGCCGACTCTTCACAACCAGTCATGCCCTGGAGATGATCGGTGACCCCGGGATCGCCAAGGCGGTCAGGAGACTCGCCGCCTCGATCAACAAGTAGGGGCCCCGTGGCTGGGTGTGATGGGGATGGTCGGAGAGTTAAAAAGGTTAGAACGTTGAATCGTTAGACCCGGAATTTGAATTGGGAATTCCTGAAATGATAGGAGGCCGCGTTAAAAGAGTTAAAAAGTAAAAATGTTACAAACAAGGCTCTGAAACGAGACCATGGGATGGTCGAGTTGTAGCCACCGAAGGTGGACCCAAAGGGTGAGCCTTGCGGGAGCAAGCGAGTACAAAAGAGTCGCGTAAGATCCCGTCCCGCGACTGCGGGAGGACCCAAAGGGCGCCACCGCTTGCCGGGAGGCAAGTGGCGTCAACGTGGATCCGGGAGAGCCCTGACCCGAGATTCGGAAGGGGAATGTCAGAGAAAGCGCCGTCAAAAGATGCCTGCATGAGTTCAATTTGGCCTCGGACTTCAGCCCCCCTCTAACCTTTTAACACTTCAACTTTTTAACCCAGTCGCCTCGCACCAACTTGGTGAACTCTCCATATCTGTTGTCATGGTTCCATTGTAAAATCTGGGTTAACCCCCTTCCCCCGCACTTGCCTTGACGGCCCGGCCCCAGTAGTCAAAAGGGTCGTTTTCATCGAGTTTTCCCGCTTCCCCAAGTTCACCTGATTCCCTATCCCCTATTCCCTGATACCCATGCTCACCATCATCCGTAAAAATCAACAGTTCCTCATGCTGGTCATCGCCATCATGACGATCGTCGCCTTTGTCTGGCTCTACAACCGCACCAACCTGACGCAGGTCGGATCCAACGATGTCGCCTCCATCTACGGACGCGTTGTCCAGCGGGCCGAGATCGACCGGCAGGTTCGCGGCTACCAGTTAGCGCTGGCCCTGGGACTGACCGATTTCGTCCGGGATCTCGGCGGACTCGGGTCCAACGAGGAGACCTCGCTGAGCGATTTCATCCTCAATCTCCTCATCATCCAGCACCAGTCGCCCGAACTCGGCATCCTCCCTTCCGACGACGCCGTGGCCGGGGTCATGAGGTCGCTCCCGGTCCTCCAGACCGACGGGGTGTTCGACCCCGCTAAGTACGCGTCCTTCCTGCAGGATCAACTCGCCCCGCGCGGCTATACCGAGCGCCAGTTGGAGGAGATCATCCGCGACTCCCTGCGCGTGAAGGAGATCCGCCGCGTGGTCACCTCTCCGGTAGCGGTTGGCGAGGCGCAGATCCGCGAGGCCGCCCGGATCTACCAGCCCGTCACGGGGCAGATTCTCCGATTCGATCGCGAGGCGTTCCTGAAGGCCGCCACGGTTTCCCCCGAGGAGGTCTCCGCCTTTTATGACAAGAACAAGGAGGGGCTCGCCAGTCGTGAAAACCGCAACCTTTCCTATGTCCTTTTCGAGCTCCCCGCCGCCCAGCAGAAGAACGGCGGCAAGGAGCGCACAGCCGCGCTTCAGAAACTTGCGGATGATGCCGTGGCCGCGGGGAAGCTGATCCGCGAAGGGGTCACCAAGGGGGTGGATTTTGCCAAGCAGGCCTCCAAGGCGGGCCTCCAGTCCAAGAAGATCGAGGCTGTCGAGCGTGACGGCAGCCAGAAGGGGAAGTCCTCTGGACTTCCGGCACCCGTGGTCGAGGCGGCCTTCCGCCTCCAGAAGACCGGCGAGGTCTCCGACATCATCCAGGACGGCTCCTCCTTCTACATCGTCACCGTCGAGGGCGTCAGTCCCGCGCGCCTGTTGGAACTCGCCGAGGTCTCCGACCGCATCACCGCGCTGCTCAAGGAGGAGAAGGCCGCCCGTGCCGCCGCCGAGGCGGCAGCAAAGTCGACCGAGGCGGTTCGTGCATCGCTCGCCGCGGGGAAAACGTTTGCCGAGGCCGCCAGGCTTGCCGGCGTGAAGACCCAGCCCATCGCCGGCATTCTCCCATCGGATACCAAAAATACCCAGGAACAGCGAATCCTCGCCGCGGCCACGCTCCCTCTCAAGGAGGGTGAGCTTGGACAGCTGCAGCCCGCCCCGTGGGGAGCCTTCGCCCCCTACGTCGAGAAGCGTGTTCCGCTGACCGAAGGCCAGTGGAACCAGTATCGCGGGTCGCTCTCCAAGGGACTCCTCGCCAACGAGCAGCAGTTGCTCTTCCTTGAATGGCTGCGCTCCTCCCGTGCCGCGGCCGGGATCAGGATGCTGGCGGGGAACGGTTCACCGGGAGCCCAGGCGGGGGAGTAGCGTCCCGATGCCCGAAGAGCGGCCGGTATCCGGTGAGATCGCGGACCTCTTCGACGAGGCGAGCGGGGATATCGCCGTCGGCGAACTGGAGGCCGCGGTGGAGAAATACCGGCGTTGCACGGAGCGTGAACCGGAGTTTTTCGACGGCTGGCATGCGCTCGGCATGGCGCTCATGAAAACGGGCCGCTTTCCGGAGGCGATCGAGGCCGGGCTTCGTGCGACGCAACTCAGGCCCAACGACCAGCTGGCATGGTCGAGCCTTTCCATGTTTTATGTCAGGAATCATCAGATCGCCGAGGCTGAGTCCGCAGGCGTGAAGGCCCGGATCCTCTCCTGGGGCGGCAAGATTGCCAAAGAAGAGAACCCTCCCGCCGCACCGGCGGGGGAGAGCGAAACACCCACGACATGAAACCTTTCTTCATCACCACCGCGATCGATTACACGAACGCCCCGCCCCACATCGGCCACGCCTACGAGAAGATCCTCGCCGACGTCCTGGCACGCTTCCAGCGACAGCGCGGCCGCGAGGTGTTCTTCCTCACGGGAGTCGACCAGCATGGCCAGAAGGTTCAGCAGAGCGCGGAGCGCGAGGGGATTCCCCCTCAGGAGTTCGCCGACCGGGTCTCGGAGAAATTTCTCTCACTCTGGAAGACACTCGGGATTTCCTACGATGGTTGGGCCGCCACGACGGCGCCCCTGCACAAGGAGGCGGTCCAGCGCATCCTTACCGACCTCAAGGAGCGCGACTGGCTCTACAAGGCCACCTACAGCGGCCACTACAGCGTGCGTCAGGAGCAGTTCCTCACCGACAAGGAACGCGGGCCCGACGGCGAGTTCGGACCCGAGTGGGGTGAAGTCATCCTGCTGGACGAGGAGAACTGGTATTTCCGGCTCTCCAAGTGCTCGGAGTGGCTGGCCGGTTTCCTCGAGTCCCGGAAGGATTTCGTCACTCCCGATTTCCGCCAGACGGAACTCAGGAACGCTGCCGCCAAGATCACAGGCGACCTCTGCATCTCGCGACCCAAGAGCCGCCTCGCCTGGGGAATCGAGCTGCCGTTTGATCCCGGCTTTGTCACCTATGTCTGGTTCGACGCGCTGATCAACTACATCAGCTTCGCCGGCCACGGCGGCGCCGATCAGGAGTTGTTTGAAAAGCGCTGGCCCTGCGACCATCACGTGATCGGCAAGGACATCCTGATCCCCGCCCACGGCGTCTACTGGCCCTGCATGCTGCACGCGATGGGCTTTGCCGACGCGGCCATGCCGCACCTCCTGGTGCACGGGTTCTGGAGCCTGCGCGGGGAGAAGGTCAGCAAGAGCACCGGCAACGTGGTCGATCCCGCCGCACTGGCCGAGGCCTACGGACCCACGGCCCTGCGTTACTACCTGATGCGCGATGCCGTGATGGGGCGCGACGCCGACTTCAGCGAGGAGCGTCTCCTGCTCCGTCACAATACCGAGCTCGGCAACGGACTTGGCAATCTCGTGAACCGGACCCTCAGCATGACGCGCCGCTACCGCGAGGGGTCGCCCCGGCCGGTGGAGCTTTCCCCGGATCTCGTCGTGCACCGCCAGGCCGATGCGGAGTCCCTCAGGAGCTTTATCGGCCAGATGGAGGCCGCCCAGATCCATGCGGGCCTCGAGACGATCGTCGATCTGGTGAACAGGGCCAACGCCCTGGTTGATTCCGCCGCCCCGTGGAAGCTGGCCAAGGATCCGGATCAGGCCGATCGCCTTGATGCGGTGCTGGCCACGCTCATCCTCTCGGCACGGGTTGCGGCGACACTGCTCCTGCCCGTGGCTCCCGAGGCCGCCACGGAGATTCTACGCCAGCTTGCGCTGGAGCCCGTATCGATCACCGGAGAAATTGTGATCGCGGATCTTCCGGCGGGATATGTCTGCGGCGAACCGAAGCCGGTCTTCCCCAGATTGGAGTTGCCAACCGCGGAGGACGCCACCGCATGAGTAAGGAACCGCTGAATAAATCGCATAGAGGCCGTTGCGGGAAGAATGGGCCGCGGGCAAGGCGGCTTCGCGGGCGCATCCCCGCAGTGGGCTGTAACCGCGAAGCCAACACAGCCTCCGGCCGGTTATCACCGCAACCCAAAGGGCTGAAGCCATTTGTCGATTTTTGCCTCGCCGTCTCCCGACGGTCTCGTCCTTCGGACTGCTTCGCAGGCTACGACGCGGCTCCCACCGCTCGTCGTTGTGGCGTTGCTCGCTCGGGCGAGACCGCTGCGGGTATCGCCCATCGCTCGCGCCTTCAAAAATCAGCAACTGTTCTTCAGCGGCCATCATGAGATTTCATCAGCGGATCCTTCAGGAAACGACCGCCGCGTTGCGTTCCGTTCCCTTCTGGAAACGCCAGCGCTACCGGCTTGAGCATTTCGGTCTCCGGGCTGCTTCGGCTCTGGTGTGCCTTCTGCCGTGGCGTTGGATCGGCCCTCTGGCCAACTTCGTCGGGGCAGTTTTCTTCTCCTTCGACCGTCATCGGCGTGAGGTGACGCTCTCGAATCTGCGGAGTGCCTTCGGCAACAGGTTTTCCGAAGCGGATCTGAAAACCATCGGCCGGAAATCATACGGCGTCTTTGCAAGGACTGCCCTGGAGTTGCTCTGGTCCCCGAATCTCAGCCATGCCGTGCTCGACGGGATCATCACCACCGAGGGACTCGACCCGATGCCGGCGCATGGAGCCAGCGGAAGACCGGCCCTCTACTTCTGCCTGCATGCCGGGAACTTCGAGTGGCTGAGCCAGATCACCTGCCGCCACTTTGGAACCTTTCCCGTGATTGCCCAGAATCTGAAGAACCCGCTCCTCGGACCCCTCTTCGACTCATGGCGTTCTTCTCTGGGCCAGCAGATCATGCCGCAGAAGGGGGCGATGCTCCGCACGATCCGCCATCTCAAGGATGGCGGTAAGATGGGGATGCTCATCGACCTGAATCTCAAGCCGACGGAGGGTCCCGTGGTGATCCGCCAGTTCGGGCAACTCTTCACCCCGGTGACCCGCCTGCCCGCAGAGTTGGCATTGAGGACGGGTGCTGCTCTGGTCCCGGTCGAGTGCCTTCCGCGCCCCGACGGGGGCTACATCGTCCGCTACCTCCCCGAACTCCCTGTCGCGCCGGATGCCAAGATCGAACAGATCGTGCAGGCCTGCTGGGATGCTCTGGAACCGGGACTGCATGAGCATCCGGAACTCTGGCTCTGGAGCTACAAGCACTGGCGATACAGACCCGAAGGCCCGCAGGGGGAGGGGTATCCCTTCTACGCCTCCTGCCACACCGCCTATCAGGAACTGCTGCGGAATCAGGGATTCGCTCCCTGACCGGAGTCTGAAAAAGAATCTGAAAGATTTTCGCGCAGAGGCGCGGAGGAGAAAAAGGAGATGACAATGCGTGAGGCCGGGGGTATGGATCCCGACATGAAAGCACTCCTTCTCCTCCCCATGATCGTGGCGCCTCTCCTGCTCGCCGGATGCAACACCGTGAAGGGCTTCGGCGAGGACATCAGCGGTTCGGCCACCTATGTCCAGGACAAGATGGGTGGCGGAGGCGCCTCTTCTAAGTCGTCGGACTCGGATTATGTCCAGAATCCGCCCCAATTCCCCAAGAGCAACTAGCTGACTCGTTCTTTTGGCGAGGAGCGTTGTTATCGCCATTCGCAGTATAAAAATACAGCTCTTGGCTCCGCCTAGCCCCTCATCAAAATCCCTGCGTCATCTAGTCCTTACACATACCTATGAGCATACTTATCTACAAAAACGACCAGCAAGAAGGACCTTATGACCTCGATACAATTCGCGAGGGCCTCGCGATCGGTAGATTCATACCTGAGGATTTTGCCTTTCAGGATGGATGCACAGATTGGGTTCCTCTCCGCACTCTGCTGCCATCAGTTCTCCACCCGCCAGCCATACCTACACATGCAATATCGAACAAGATCGAGAAGAAGATTGAACAAATAGATTCCACTTTAGCCGGGTTGCTCGGGGACGAACAAGACCCCGGGGTTGTCGAGAAGGTCTCAAAGAAGGCTAGGGAACTGCTCACCAAAGGCGAACAGATCGAATACATCGGTGTGCAGAAGAAGCCTCTGATTACAATCGCGCCCGATGCTATTCTGCTGACCAACAAGCGATTCATGATCGTTCGCCCGAAGATGCTGGGCATGACCTTTGAAGATCATGTTTGGCGTGAGGTATCAAACATCCATATGAGCGAACAGATGCTCACAGCAACGATTTCCTGCGTGATCGTCGGAGGAAAAAAGCTGGAGATTGATAGCATTCCGAAGAGGCAGGCGCGGCGCATCTATGCTTATGCTCAAGAGGTAGAAGAACGGATGCATGAAGAACGACGCGCACGCGATATGGAGGAGAAGCGCGCCGCCGCCGGCGGCGTTGTCATTCAATCACCTGTGGGTATGCCGATGCAGCAGAATGCTGCCCTGATTGTGGATGATCCAATGGCTGTGCTCGGAAAACTGAAGAAGATGCTTGATGCCGGACTGATTGAATCCAGTGAATATGAGGCAAAGAAGGCGGAGATACTCGGGCGAATGTAAAATTCCCAACGAGCACTTGGACCACGCCTGCTAGGCTGCCTACGGCAGTCTTCCGCGCTAGTTCCCACTTGCTTGGTTCCCATTTTCTATCTCCCCACAAGTGGCCTACAGCCACTTGTGCTTGGGGTAGCGTCGTGACAGTTCCGGTTTGATTTTCGGATAGGTCTCTTTCCAGAAGGAGTTGAGATCCTTGGTGATCTGGATGGGTCTGCGGTTGGGAGCGAGAATTTCGATGGTCACCTCTGCTTTGCCTCCTGCGAGTTTTGGGGTGGCGGTCACTCCGTAGAGATCCTGGATGAGGGCACTCATGGTCACCTGTCCGGTCGGCTTGTAGAGCAGTCTGGCTTTGCGTCCCGCGGGAAGTTCATGGCGTTCGGGGGCCAGTTTCTCCAATGCGGCACGCTGGGCCGGAGTCAGGAGCGACTGGAGGGCCGGGATCGCCGGCTTGTCCTTCACATCGCGGTAGCCGATCGCCCCTTCGCACCATGTCTCGAGCGCCAGGAGCCGATCCGTTTCGTCAAATGAGGGGAGCTCCAGTTCGGGGTGATAATGGGCCAGCCATTGCACCCGGTGCATCCACTCCTCGGCATCCTCCTTCCATGTCGGCAGGGGGAGGTCCCCCTCGGCAAGCGCGGTTGCCAGCACTCGTGAAGCGTCTGCACAGGGCTGTGCATCGCGGTGGACCGACTCGAGCACGAGGTCGCGGAAGACTTTCTCGGAGCGCTTCACGACGCGGTTGGTGCCCGTGTCGAAGAAGTAGTCGTTCCGGTCGGTGAAATCCTCCGGAAAGAGTTCGCGAAGCATCGATTCGTTGATGGCCGTCGCCATGGAGAGTTGCACACGGACATCACCGCTACCCTGTCCGATCTCGCTGATCTCAGCCGCCACCAGGAGGCGGCTTTCCGAGGCCGCGCTCTCCTTGGCAAGCAGTCCCCTGCGGCCATGGACGATGTCGCAGAAGTTCGTGCCGGCCCCTTTCCTCCGGGCCACCTGATCGGCGAACCCCGCGAGAATGCACTTGGCCAGCGCCTCGTCCGGCGCGCCCGGCGCATCGACATCAAGTCCCTGCCTCTCGGCCAGGCTCAGGAACTGGTCGTAGACGCGGCCCGTCTGGCGGGCGGCGTCCCCGTGGACGGCAAGCTGACGGCATCGGTCGGCACGGAAGTCATTGCGCTCGGCCCAGCGGAAAGCGCGCGCCATGACGAGGAAGTCGGAGCCTCCGCCCCCGAAGAGATCCTGCCGCTCCTCCTCGGTCTTGCGGTCGGTCCGCAGGAGCAGTGGGCGGGACTGGGTGAGGGCCGCCATCAGTGCGGCCTGTCGTACGCAGCCGAACTCCTGCGCGGCGATCAGCATGCGGGCATAGCGCGGGTGGGTGGGGAAGGCGAGCATCCGGTGGCCGAGAGGGGTGATCGCACCGTCGTGACCGAGGGCCCCGAGATCACGGAGCAGAATTTCGGCCTTCTCCAGGGCATGGGTCTGGGGGGCGTCGAGCCACCGGATGGCGTCGAGGGAAGTGAATCCCGCCGCCTTCAGCGTGAGGAGTACTTCGCTGAGATCGACGCGGTGGATCTCGGGCGCCTCACGGGGAATGCGCCGAGCATGCTCCCGCTCCGTCCAGAGCCGGAGGCAGACACCGGGCGCCGTGCGTCCGGCGCGTCCGGCGCGCTGATCCGCCGAGGCGCGGCTGATTTTACCGATCAGGAGGGTGTTGATCCCGCGTCGGGGATCGAAGCTGGCGATGCGGGCCAGGCCGCTGTCGATCACGCCGGTAACGCCGTCGATGGTGAGCGATGTCTCGGCGACGTTCGTGGCCACGATGACCTTGCGCCCACCTCCCGGTGCCACGGCGGCGTCCTGGTCTGCCGGCGGGAGTTCGCCGTGCAGCGGCATAATCGCCACATTGTTGGGAAGGCGCACACGGAGGGTCGAGATAGTCCGCGAGATCTCGTAGGCGCCCGGCATGAAGACCAGAAGATTGCCCGGTGTCTTGGAGAGCATCGAGGCGGCGGCCTCGGCGGCCAGATCCCACGGCTTTTCATCGCCCGGATCGCGGTTCAGGTAGCCGATCTCGACGGGATGGGTGCGCCCGCCGGAACGAAGGACGGCGCAGGGCTGCAGATACTCCGCAAGGGCCGAGGTGTCGAGGGTCGCCGACATGACGATGATCTTCAGGTCGGGGCGTCGCGTCGCCTGCAGGGCAAGGGCCTGGGCCAGCGAGATGTCGCTGTAGAGGTGCCGCTCGTGAAACTCGTCGAAGAGCAGGGCGCTGACGCCCGTGAGGTCCGGATCACCGAGCATCTGGCGCACGAGTATCCCCTCCGTGACAAAAAGCAGGCGGGTCGCGGCGCTGGAAGAATCATCGAGCCGTATGCGGTAGCCAACCTCGTCGCCGACGCGGCCCGCGCGTTCGTGGGCCACCCGGGCCGCCAGCATCCTCGCCGCCAGTCGCCTCGGCTGAAGGATCACGGCGCGGCCGGATCCCAGGATCCCCGCATCGAGGAGCATCTGCGGGATCTGGGTCGATTTGCCCGATCCCGTCGGAGCCTCCACGATGAGACGGTTGCCCGAAGCCAGGTTGGAAACGATCTCCTCCCTCAGCTCCTCGATCGGGAGATCGGTGCGGCGTATGGAGGTGGTGGTGTTCGGTTCTGGCAACATGCGGACGGATAGTGTATTGGAAGAACCATGTCGACGGGCAGAACTTTTGCCATCCTCGCCCTTTTCTCCTCGTGCTGTCAGGTCGCCACGGCGCCGGCCTCCGGCCCGGCTGCCATGAGCCCGGGACAGCAGCAGGAAGCGGTCTTCCTTGATGCCCTGAGCATTCCATCCCCGGGAGAGGTCTTTGCCGCGATGAACAGGGCCTGCAGGCCCAACTGGGCAACGCTGGTCACGCCCGCCACCGCTCCCGTGACCACCGATCGGACCCAACTGGCGCTGACCGTCGGCGTCCTGTCGGCCAACGGCTATATCGCCATCGATGCCCAGGATGGTCAGCAGGTGAAGAATGTGGGCCGCGAGATCATGAACGTCGCCAAGGCGCTCGGTGTGAGTCAGAGCCTTCTGGGCCGCGGGAACAGCCTGATCGAATTCGCGGACAACAACGCATGGGATGCGCTGGCCGACGAACTCGAGGCCACCGAGAACGAGGTCAAGCTCACCATGGTCGAGCAGAAGGACCGTGATCTTGTGACGCTCACCTCGGCCGCCGCTTGGCTGCGTGGTCTGGATGTGGCGAGCGGCATCGTGCTGGCCGATGAGGACTTGAAGGGGGCCTCCCTCCTCAGGCAACCGGAACTCGCCTGCCATCTGGCCTCCCGCCTCAGGGAACTTCCCCCGCGCATTCAGCGCGGCCCCTTGGTGTCGGGGGTGGGGCGCTCGCTTGAAAGTATCGCAGCGATTCTGGAGATTCCGGATCCCACGAAAGAACAGGAGAGGGAGAATCTTCAGAAGATCCACGAAGCGGCCGCGTCGATCGTGAAGGAGATCCTCACCTCCGCCAGTGCGGCGGCGCCGGCCGCAGCGCCATCATCCTCCTCATCACCCAGACCATGAGTGCCCAAGCCCTTGCATTGACTCTGCTCGCGCCGCTGATCCTCTCGGCGGGTCTGGGGAGTGCTTCCCTCAACGCCGCCCCGGGGGAGCAACCTGTGTCAACGTCCCGCCAGGGAGCCGCGCCGGGGCTCACGCCATCCCCTTCCAATCCGGCGCTTCCCGTTCCCACCGAGTCCCGCCGCCTGGCCCTGGAAACGGCGGGCGCCTTCATCAACGACGGATTCCACGTTCGGGACGGCGAATGGTCCGTCCGGCTTGCGAAAGGGGCCCCGGCCTTCCTTCAGGTCACCCTGTTCGAGGGAAACAGATACTGGTTTGTCGTAGCCTCACCGACCCCGGGAGTGAGACTCCGGGTCACTCTCCATGACGCTGCCGGCAAGCCCCTCGGTGGGGAAGTCTGGCGCGATGAGCGTGCCACGGGCGGCTCCCGCGCAGCCGCAGGGGTTGCGCCCGGGCGGAGCGGGAAGTATTTTGTCGGTGTGGAACTGCTCGACTCCCCCTCCGGGGCTCCCGTCGACACCTGCCTGGTCTCCGCCTACAAATAAATATCCGCCATGTCCCAATCCGCCACTTCCTCGACCCGGGAAACCCTCACCGGCGCCCCCGTGAAGCATTTCTCCATCTTCCTCGACAACAAGGTAGGGGCTCTGCTGGAGGTGGTGAAACTCCTGGAGCAGAAGGGTGTCATCGTTCTGGCCTTCAGCATCGTGGACTCCGCCGAGTCCTCCATCGCCCGCATGGTCGTGAGCGACCCAGTGCTCGTCTCCAAACTTCTCTACGACCACGATATCGCCTTCAGCCAGACGAGCGTGCTGGTTGTCGAGTTGAGCGAAGGGGCGGCCGACTTGGGCCGTGTCCTCAGCTGTTTACTCATGGCCGAGGTGAACCTTCTTTTCAGCTACCCGCTCCTAGTCCGCCCCCGCGACAAGGCGCTCCTCGTCCTCCATGTCGATGACAACGAGTGCGCCTCCACGGTGCTGCAGGGCGAGGGGTACCAGATCCTGACCCAAGGGGATCTGTCGAGGTAGTGACGGAAGAAGCAGAAAGCTGAAGGGGAGTTAAAAGGTTAGAAAGTGAAAAGGTGTAAGGTGTAAGGTGAACCCTTCTGGGGAGAACCGCGGTAGACTGCCCAAGGCGGCAACTCAATTGGGAGCAAGTGAGTCAACCAAGGCCACGGGAAGGCCGAGTAAGACTGCCGAAGGCAGCCCCGTAAGGGGTGAGACGAGCGGGAGCGAGCGAGTCAAAACCGGAGAGAGGTTTTCGGTGATATTCTTTGCCTCGCAATTCTGGCAGGCTCCGATTAGACGAGAGCATAGCAGAAAGGAGGGGTGGTAGAGCGGTTTATTGCACCGGTCTTGAAAACCGGAGAGGTGTTAAAGCCTCCGTGGGTTCGAATCCCACCCCCTCCGCCATATCCCTCTTTATGAGGGAGTATATCCATCCGGTGGGATGATGAACCTTGGTTCGATCACCATGCCGCGATGAGCGGCAAAAACTGTAACACGAAGTTAAAATGTAGCACCTTGGCAAAGCCAAGGAAATCCCACCCCCTCCGCCATTTCTTTAAGAGATGGCTTGGTGGGATGAAACCTGCGATTGGCGAGAGCAGGTTGGACTACCGAAGGTGGCCCCCACATGACTGAGCGACGTGGCAACGCCGATTGCCCCCGTTCGGGAGCCTGGGGGGAGATTTTCCGATCATGGTTAGCATATCCGGATAACTCCACATGCAGGCAAGGACCTTATCCCAACTCGAAGCTGGTGATCCCGTAGATCTCTTGGATCGGAAGTTCGGGAGTTTCTCCGATATACATGCGGGCCGTGTGAAAGACGGGCTGCATTCCAAGATTGCCTGTGAGAGCCATGGCGTGCTCATTCGTCTGTGGTGCATCTAGATAAAATGACTCATTCGATCCGATGCCGTTCCGTAGCGCCGATAGCAGGGTTGCGGCGTTTTCCGGATCATTGGCAAAGAGCGGAGCAATCTTGTATCCCGTGCGGCAACGGCGCCTAACACCGAATCCGCAGAGTTTACCGGATCTCAGGATGCCTAAGGCCAGGACCTCGGGTTGATGGATCCATGCATTGAGAAAAGCGGAACGATCAGCCGGGAAATGACAGCGATCGTAGTCGAGAACGGTCTCGACAGGGATGTCGGAGAGAGGACGGATCTCAGCTCCCGAGGGGAGGGGAATCGTTTTCCCCGAACCATGGCCCTCGAAGCGAATGTTGTCATGGGCGTAGCGGGCTCCATGGCGCGCATAGTTTGACTGCTGGGCTTCCACGCCATCGAGACCGATGCTCCGACACCCTGCCAGATGCCGCGATGCATGGAGAATCATACGGCCACCATACCCATGGTCCCTAAAATCGGGGGCAACGATATAAAACCCGATGAAACCGAAATCATCTCCATATCGAACCGCGGATATCGCCGCCACGGGTTTGCCTTCAAGCCTTCCAATAAAGAAGCCTTCCGGATCAGCCGTATAAAAAATCTGCGCATCGTGCAGGCCGGGATTCCATCCTTCGCTTGCTGCCCATTCGACGGCCAGTTCCAGATCCGCAGGGGTCATTGGATCAACAATCAAGCTGTTCATAAACGGCTAATACAGGACTTTTGGGGGGGCAGTCGATCAGATAGGCTTGTGGATGCTCCAGCCATCAGCATCTTGCCTTCCGGGCCGAATCGGGTAAGACTTTCTCCCTGATATCGCCGCTTTAGCTCAGTCGGTAGAGCATCTCATTCGTAATGAGAGGGTCATCGGTTCGAATCCGATAAGCGGCTCCATCATGCCCTTCAGGGCATTGATGAGCCATCGGAGTCGAACCTTGGTTTGACTCGCTCGCGCCCGCTCGTCTCGCCCTTCGGGTCCCGCAGGCGCGGGATCTATCCGGGCCCTGCCCAGGGCCACGTATTGATCATGGTCGTAATGGCGAAAGCCATGCTGCAGCACCCCGCGGTAGCGGGGACATCCGATAAGCGGCTCCATCAAACAAAGTTTGATGGAGCGCCGGATGAAACCTCCGACTGGAGGGAGGAGGTTGGACTGCCGAAGGCAGCCCTGAGCCAGTGGTGAAAGGCGAACGGCGTGGGCGCGCCTGAGTTCAAAACTTCAGTTCGATTGCCGCTCTCGCTCCCGCGAGTAGCGCCCTAACGGGCTGCCCTATAGGCAGGCTATCCCGACCGTTCCCACGGCCAAGTATTGGCATGCCGCGATCAGCGGCATAATGCCACTGCTAAGCCATCATCCAGAGCCCTTCCAGAGGGAGGGATAATCCGATAAGCGGCTCCATTCCATCAGCACGACAGTCAACTATTACCCTGCAAGGCCCGTGGATCCTTCGGGATCTCCGTGCGTCTCTTCGGCGAGGAGCAACCCCATCCGCGATAGACGGGCTCTGCACCGGGTTGCGCGGGCTCCGTCAGGGGTCGGTGATCTTCGCTTGGGGCGGTGCTTGGGAGTGCGTTCTTCAGCAATGCGGGTTGGAGGTCGGGTTGCTCATTCATACTCCAAGCATTCTTGGATCAAACCACCGTGAGGGTGTAGATGGTGTCGCGCTTAAGAAGGCGTAGGAAAGAACCTTAGGGAAGCGCTGATTAAATCGCATAGAGGCCGTTGCGTGAAGCCGTAGCGGATGCGAAGCAACGGCCGGGCAAGCAAAGCGCCAAGCCAACACAGTTGGCCCCCGTGCCACGCCACGAAGCCAAAGGCTTTGTGGCCTTTGGCTTGGATCTCCGCAACCCGAAGGGCTGAACCCATTTGTCGATTTTTGTGGCGTTGCTCGCTCGGTCGAGACCGCTGCGGGTATTGACTCGCTCGCTCCCGCGAGGCTCGCCCTGACGGGTTTGCCTGCGGCAAATCTACCCATGCCGCTCCCGCAACTACGTGTTGCCCAGCACTCGCGCCTTCAAA
Organism: Chthoniobacterales bacterium; assembly: GCA_044236545.1. Lineage (GTDB taxonomy): Bacteria > Verrucomicrobiota > Verrucomicrobiia > Chthoniobacterales > UBA6821 > UBA6821. The sequence continues at coordinate 21,393 of JBIIGI010000008.1, read as the reverse complement.
AATCAGCAAATGCTCTTCAGCGGCCTTCATGGGATTTAATCAGCGCTTCCTTAGAGACCGTCTGAAAACCGGGGTATGACGCGCGTGAGCAAGGGGGGCTGAATGGTCAGGCACCTGCGGGGGAGAATCGCCGCCGGAGAGCATCGCCCGGGAACGGTTTCAAGACGGATGCCCTGCCATTGAGGTGATGATGAAATCCCTTACTGGGGGATAAGCAGGGATGCCAATAGCCGGAGAGCGCCCGAATTCGTTATCAGATTCCGCATCCTCAATCGCAAGTCGATCCCCGCCGATACCCTGATGATGCATGCCGATCACCCATTCTGCCCGATGATGCCGTGGTGCGCCCCGGTCTCATCCGAGGTCCCCGGGCATCTCCCTCTCCGGGGCGAGGGGTCCATCCCGCGAGGAGATTGAGCCTTGAAGATCACCTGCATCGGAGCCGGTCCGGCCGGCCTCTATCTCCCGATCCTGATGAAGAACCGGGATCCGGGCCACGAGATCACGGTCTACGAGCGGAACCCCGAGGGAATGACCCATGGATGGGGCGTCACCTATGGGGAGGACTTCATTCCCGATCTGATCGCGGGTGATCCGGTCTCCGCGCGCGAGATCATGGGTCACTCGTTCCGCTGGCTCGATACCGTTGTCGAGATTGCGGGCCGACGCCCCGCGCGTCACGCGGGGCACTCGGGGTACGGCATTTCCCGATGCAAGCTGATGGAGATCCTCTCCCGGCGCGCCCGGGATCTCGGCGTTTCCATCCGGTACGGGGTGGAGGTCGATCCTGCGGCGGATTTCCCCGACCAGGATGTGGTGATTGCGGCCGACGGGGTCGGCAGTCGGATGAGGCAATCCAGGAAGGAGGAATTCAAACCCGCCATCTCCCCGGGTCGGAACAAGTATGTCTGGCTCGGCACCACGAGAGTCTTCGATTCCTTCACCTTCGCCTTCGTTGAGACCGAGGCCGGCTGGATCTGGTTTTATGCCTACGGATTCGGGGAGGGGATGAGCACGCTCATCGCGGAATGTTCCCCTGAAACATGGGCTGGCCTCGGTTTTGACCGCTTCGGGGCAGATGATGCCCTCGCGGAGCTGGAGCGAATCTTTGCGGGTCAACTCGGGGCACACCGGCTCTTTGCCCAGGGTTGTCGCGGTTCATTGCCTTGGCTGAACTTTCCACGCCTCACCAACGGGAAGTGGCATGCCGGAAGGATGGCGCTCGCGGGGGACGCAGCGCACACGACCCATTTTTCCATCGGATGCGGGACGCGGCTCGCGATTCAAGATGCCCTGTCCCTGGCACGCCATCTTGGGGATGGTGTCGACGTCCCGTCATCACTTGACGCCTACGAATCCGAGCGCACCCGGGAGATCGCCTCCGCGCAGAGGGATGCTCATCTCAGTTCGCTCTGGTATGAGGACGCCGTGCGTCACATGCACCTCGATGCCTCCGATCTGATGGATGTGATGCTCAACCGGTGCTCACCCTCTCCCCTGGCGACGGTGCTTCCGCCGCGGCTTTTGGGAAGGATCAGCAGATGGACCGGGAGGATTCCGCTGGTTCGGCCGATACGAAAGATGGCGGGCGACGCCTACCGCAAAATGCTACGTGGCGGACTTCCCTGAGTGCGATCCTCCGCTTGGAGCCGGCGGATTTTCCGCGTATGTAGGCAAGGTGAAGAAGTCCCAACGCGTGGAAGCCTTTGTCGGCACACTTGGATCGGGGGGGAAGGTCGCGGAGCAGGGGTTCGACGCCTGCTACCTTGGTTATTTCGAGTGTTTCAACGAGGGCCTCTACTACGAGGCGCATGATGTCCTGGAGAACCTCTGGCTCAAGGAGGGGGCGGGGGCTCCCGACTACAGATTTCACAAGGGACTGATCCAGTTGGCGGGCGGGTTTGTTCATCTGAAGCTCCAGCATGCCCATCCGACCCATCCCAAGCACGGGAGACGGCTTGATCCGGCCCGGCGACTCTTCCTGCTGGCGGCCGGAAACCTCTCCCCCTACGGCCCGTGGCACCATGGCATGGAGGTCGGTGCGCCCGTTGCCCTTGCCGTAAAAACCGCCGCATTGATCGGGGAGGGAGTTTCTTCCCGGAATCCGTGGAATCCCGGAAAACTCCCCCGTCTCACGCTTCCCGTAATGAACCGCTGATGATCCTCATCAAGTTCCCCGTCCGCGGCCGGCGAGGAATTTTTTGAAATTTCCCGGCAACTTTTCCCAGGGGCCGGTGTTTCTACCACTGATGAGAACACCAACCAACCTCCTCCTGATCCTCTCCTGCCTGGCCCTCCTGCCGTTGCGCGCACAGAAAACTGATGCGGGCTCGCCTCCCCCTCCTCCACTTGAGGGGAAACACGGTCCGATGGCTATCCTGTCAAAACAGGAACGCGAACAGGTCAAAGCCGCGCATGACAAGGCAATCGCGCAGGATCCCTCGCTCAAGCAGAGGATGGACGAGGCGCGCAAGGTCATGGATGAGGCGCGCAAGGCGATGAACGAGGCCATGGTGAAGGCAGATCCCGCGGTAGAGTCAATTCTCACCAAGATCAAACCCCCGGTGATGGGAGGGAAATGGGACGGCAAAAAGGGGGGACGCCCCGAACCGGGAGAACGTCGCGAGGGAGGCCCCGGCAAGCATCCCGTAATGGCAAGCCTCTCCGAGAGCGAGCGTGAACAACTCAAGGGGCTCCGCGAACGCGTGAAGGGGGATCCCGCTGTCATCGCGGCCCGCGATGCCAAGAAGAATGCCTCGACCCCCGAGGCCCGCCGATCCGCCGACGAGGCCCTGCACAAGGCGATGCATGACGCCATGATCAAGGCCGATTCGACCATCGGCCCGATTCTGGAAAAACTCCGCCCCGCTCCCGCTCAGCAACCGCAGCAGCGTTAAAAGAGATCGGGGGAGCCGGGCTCTTCCCTGAAAGAGGCGCCCGGAAGCACTCTCCCCTTAACCCTTGGGCTTGACCACGTTCTTCCCTCCGGAAGAGGGGGATGTCGTCACGGTGCCCTGGACAGGGGTCGGCTTGGGGATTCCCCTGTGCAGCATGCGGGTGTACGGCCCCCAGACGCACTGCGGGAAGTAGAGGTCCCGCCTGTTTTCGATGGTGGTGCAGGAACTGAGCGAAAAGCCCACGGGAAGCAACAGTGTCAGCAGGAGGAGGGGGGTGCGGTAAAATTTCACGATCACCGATCATATCGGCCCCGCCTCTTTCCTTGTCAAAGAAATTGCCGATGAATCGGAAGTTCGCAAGGATCGTTGCAGATGATGCTCGCCTACTATGTCCATGATCTGAGCCCTTTCCTGATCCGCTTCGGCGGCGGGGTCGGCCTGCGCTGGTACGGGTTGGCTTATCTGGCCGGATTTCTCGTCGGCATCCTTCTCTACCGGCGGCTTGCGCAGCGCGGCTACTCTGACATGCCCCCCTCGCAGGTTCCGGATTTCATTACCATGGGAGCGCTCTTCGGCGTCCTCTTGGGGGGGCGGCTCGGTTATCTCCTGTTCTATGACTCCGCTCGGTTCCTCCATGACCCGCTGATCTTTTTCCGTGTCTGGGAGGGAGGGATGGCGAGCCACGGCGGAATCATAGGGCTCACCCTCTTCACGCTCTGGTATGCGCGCAGGCACGGGCTCTCGTTCCGGAATCTTGCCGACAATCTGGTCGTGGTGGGTCCGGTCGGTATTTTTTTCGGGCGTTGCGCCAATTTCATCAACGGCGAACTCTATGGCAGGGTGACGACGGCGTTCTGGGCGGTTCAGTTTCCCAAGGAGATCCATGCTTACGATCCCGAATGCCTGGGGCCCCTGTTGGAAAAGACCTCCCGACTCGATCCCTCGTTCTGCACCCCCGACGCCGTCGTGGAGGGGGTGTCCCTTTCGATGCCGCTCCGCGAACTGCTCGCCGCAGAGATCGCGCCGCGTTATCCCTCCCAACTCGTGGAGGCCGTTCTGGAGGGCGGCGTTCTCTTCGCCCTGCTCTGGATCCTGAGGACGCGGGTGCGTCTGCCCGACGGTGCGCTGTGCGGGGTGTTCTTCATCGCGTATGCGGTTCTCCGGGTGATCGGGGAGTGCTTTCGCGAGCCCGATGCCCCGATGACGGCCGGCCTGACGCGCGGCCAGTTCCTCTCGCTCTTCATGATCCTGGCAGGCTTTCTGTTCCTGCTCTCCTCCCGATTGAACCCACGCTACCCGCCCGTGTGGAGGCGCTGAACGACCTGCATGATTGAAGTCCGATACGAGCGCGGAGTCCACCTACCCTCCTGCGATCTCTGGCTTGATCCCCGGGGGACGCGTTCCTTCGCCTTTGTCTCCCACGCCCACAGCGACCATACCGGTCATCACCAGCGCACTATCCTGACCGAGGCGACGGCGCGCTTCATGAGGGCGCGCCTGGGCTCGAGCGGAAAGGTGCAGCACGTGGTGGCCTACGGGGAGGCCCGGGAATTCGGTTCTTTCCGGGCGACGCTTCTGCCCGCAGGCCATATTCTGGGATCGGCGCAGATCCTCATCGAGCAGGGGGGGGAGCGACTGCTCTACACCGGCGATTTCAAGCTCCGAAAGGGGCTCTCCAGTGAACCTGCGGAAAGCGTGCGGGCCGACACGCTGATCATGGAGACCACGTTCGGCCTGCCGCGTTACAAATTTCCGCCGTCCGCCAAGACGATCGCCCGCATCATTTCCTTCTGCCGGGAGGCGTTGGCCGCCGGGGAGGTGCCGGTTCTCCTCGGTTATTCGCTTGGCAAGGCCCAGGAGATCCTCGCCGGACTCTCGGGAGCCGGTCTCCCGGTGATGCTTCACGGATCGGTCTGGCAGATGACGCGGCTCTACGAGGAACTGGGGGCGGCTTTTCCCGCCTACTCGCGATACGAGCCGGGTTCGGTGAACGGCCATGTGCTTCTCTGTCCCCCCGCGATGGCCCGCTCCGCCATGCTCGAAAACATCCCCTCCAAACGGGTCGCGATGATCACGGGGTGGGGGATCGATGCACGCTCGGTCCACCGCTACCGGTGCGACGCCGTTTTTCCTCTCTCCGACCATGCCGACTACGGTGAATTGCTGGAACTGGTCGAACGGGTGAATCCCTCACGCGTCCTGACACTGCACGGTTATGCCGCGGAGTTCGCCCAGGATCTCCGCAGGAAGGGAATCGAGGCCTGGTCGCTCACCGGCAACGACCAGATCGAGCTGTCGTTGGGGTGAATGTTGCTGAGGGGCTGGCGGTTTCAGGCCCAACTTCCAGCTTCCACCGCTTGGCTTCCCGCCCCTAGCCTTCATCCATGGGCCGTATCCACGTTCTGCCGGACATTCTAGCCAGCCAGGTGGCCGCCGGAGAGGTTGTCGAGCGCCCAGCCTCCGTGGTCAAGGAACTGGTGGAGAACTCCATCGATGCCGGGGCCCGCCGCATCACGGTCGAGTTCCAGCGCGGCGGGGCGCGCCTGATCCGGGTGACCGACGACGGATCGGGGATGGATCGTGCCGACGCGCTTCTCTGCCTCGAGCGTCACGCCACCAGCAAGATCCGCGATAGCGGCGACCTCGCCGCCATCACCACCCTCGGATTCCGCGGCGAGGCCGTGCCCAGCATCGCGAGTGTCTCCCGGTTCCGCCTCTCCACGCGCCGCAGGGAGGATGAGGAGGGGACGCTGATCGAGGTGACTGGCGGGAAGATCCACGGGGTGCAGGATTCCGGCGATGCTCCCGGCACCACCATCGAGGTGGCCGACCTCTTTTTCAACGTCCCCGCCCGCCGCAAATTCCTCCGGGGCGAGCAGACCGAGGCTGCGAATCTGCTGCAGCAGATCGAGATTCTGGCGGTCGCACATCCCGGGATTTCCTTTATCTGCAGGCGGGACGACCGTGAGGTCTTCCGTCTGGCCGCCACGGAGGATCTGGCCGTGCGACTCCGCGATCTGCACGGGGAGGCATTCCTTGGAAAACTGATCAAGGTTTCTCCCCTTGAGAGCCATGGAGTACGCGTGCATGGATGGATCGCCAGACCGGGCGAAGGGCGGAGCGACAGGAGCCGGCAGATGACCTTCGTGAACGGGAGGATCATCAGAAGCCCCGTTCTCTCCCTGCCGCTCCGCGAGGCGTGCGACGGCGTCCTTGCCAAGGGGCTGCATCCCCCCGCGGTTCTCTTTTTCGAGATCGACCCGGAGGCGGTCGACTGCAACGTGCATCCCGCCAAACGCGAGGTCCGCTTCCGGGACCCCGGGGTGATCCGCGTCGCCGCCCTGGAGGCCGCCCGCTCCGCTTGGGGTACGGCTTCCCCCACCGCGCCTGCACCCCTGCTTGAGGCGATAGGCCCCGGTGCCGACCCGCTCTTCCCACCGATCATCAAGCCGTCATGGTCACCTTCCGTCGGCTCCCATCAGCAGGAGTTCGCGGTTCAGGAACTCGATTCAGCCCGTGTTGCAGAGTCACCTGTTCCGGATACTTCAGGTTTCAGGTCTCAAGCTTCAGGTCTCTCTGCTCCCCGCTACCTCGGGCAGCTTGCGGGCCGCTACCTCCTCTTCGAGGAGCAGGAGGGCCTGATGATCGTGGAAATCCGTGCGGCCCGGGAGAGGATCCTCTACGAGCGTTTCCTTGCACGGCTCGGTCAGGGGGAACTCGAGAGCCAGAGCCTGCTTCTTCCCGAGATCCTCGAGATGTCGGTGGCCGATCTGGCGTGGATCGATGCCCACCGATCCATCCTCCGTGCGACCGGACTTGTGGCCGAATCCTTCGGACAGGGAAGCCTCGGAACAGGGAGTCTGAAGGTCGATGCCATCCCCGCCGACGCTGCATCCCTTCCCGTCATGGAGATCGTGATCCGTCTGGTGGACGAACTGAGGACCCTTGCCGAGACACCGACCCTCGATCTCCCGGGCCGCGAAGCCCTCGCCGCCTCCGTCAGCCGTCTTGCGGCGGCCGGAGCGAGACTTCCCTCCGGAGAGGAGGGGGGGCGGATGCTCCTGCGCGACCTGCTTGCCTGCGATCATCCCTACGTCACCCCGAAGGGACGCCCCACCATGAGTCAGATGGCGCCCGGCGAACTCTCACGCCGCTTTACGGCTTAGGACCCCGGAGATTCCTGCTTTTTCATTTTTCATTTTTCCTTCATCCTTTTCCCCAGAGATGCCAGACCAACCCCTCATCGAATCGGCGACCTTGGACGATCTGCCTCAGTTGGCGGATCTGCTCTTCGACCTGTTCTCGCACGAGGCCGACTTCATTCCCGACCGGGACAAGCAACTCCGCGGTCTGCGGCTGATTCTGGAACAGCCGAACCGCGGAAGGATCTTCGTCCTTCGCACCGGGCACCGCATCATCGGGATGATCAATCTGCTCATCACGATCAGCACGGCCGAGGGGGGATTCGTACTCATCCTGGAGGATCTCGTGGTCCACTCCGACCACCGTGGGCAGGGCTACGGCGGCAGGCTGCTCGAGCATGCGCTCGACTACGCGCGCAGCAAGGGGTTCCTCCGCATCACGCTCCTCACCGACAAGATGGAGGATCGCCCGCGCGAGTTCTACGAGCAGCACGGCTTCCGCCAGAGCGGGATGGTTCCGATGCGCTATTACTTCACTCCGCACGAGGCCAAGGACGCACCGTCCCATGGGTAAGGAGGTGCCTGACCACTCCAACGGCATTGTCGATCTCGGGTTTGCCCGGGTCGATTCGGCCCGTCGAGACCGGTGCGGTCGAGCCGAGGTGATCTTCGGACAGGGCAAGACCGCCGAGGAGATCGCCGGCATTGCCTCCGTCATTCACGCCCGGGAGGGGCACGTCCTGGCCACCAGGGTCGCGCCCGAGTTCGCGGCCGGGGTGAAGGCGCTCCTGCCTGAAGCCGTCTACCATCCCCGCAGCCGCTGCCTCACCCTGGGCACTCCCCCGAAAAAGAATTTCTCCTCCCCGGTTGGAGTCCTTTCCGCAGGGACTAGTGACCTTGCCGTGGCCGAGGAGGCGGCGGTCACCTTGGAATCCTTCGGAAGGGCCGTGGAGAGGATCCATGATGTCGGCGTGGCCGGCATCCACCGCCTCTTCGCGGAATTGGACCGTATCCGTTCCTGCAGCGTTCTGGTTGTCGTCGCCGGCATGGAGGGGGCCCTTCCCAGCGCCGTGGCCGGCCTTGTGGAGATTCCTGTCATTGCCGTCCCCACGAGCATCGGCTACGGGGCGCATTTCCAGGGGCTCACCGCGCTGCTCGGCATGGTCAACAGTTGCGCCAGCGGGGTGACCGTTGTGAACATCGACAACGGATTCGGCGCCGCCTTTGCCGCCGACTCAATCCTTCGTCTTGTCGAGACGAAGGCCACGGCATGAGCGCCCCCGCCGCTTTTGTCCTCGCGGCGGGCCTCGGAACACGGTTGCGCCCGCTGACGGATCTCCTGCCGAAGCCACTGGTTCCGGTCTTTCACAAGCCGCTCCTGACCTACGCCCTCGACAGCCTGATTACGGCCGGGGTCGGGTCGCTCGTCCTCAACACGCATCATCTTCCCGGGGCCTTTGCCGGGGTCTTTGGCAACGAACCCGGCTACCGCGGCCGTCCGTTGAGGATCTTCCATGAGCCGCTCCTGCTGGATACCGGGGGAGGCATCCGCAACGTGCGCGGCGCCCTGAGTGAGTCGACCTTCCTGCTCTACAACGGGGACATCCTCGCCGATCTCCCGATCGACGCCCTTCTCGCCCGGCACCGTGAATCGGGAGCCCTTGCCACGATGCTCCTCCGTCCCGCCGGAACTGGTGGCAAGGCGAACGTGCTGGTGGATTCCGGCTCGGGCCGGATTCTCGACATCCGGGGGGGGCTTGGTGTCGGTCATGAGGAGGGGGAGCTCGCGGTCTATTGCGGCATTGCCGCTTTCGAGCCGGCGATCTTCCGGTGGATCCCGTCGGAAGGCCCCTCCTCGATCATCGATTCCCTTCTTGAGGCGATGAGGCATGGGGAAAAGGTGGAGGGAATGCTTTGCGAGAGCGGTCTCTGGATGGATCTGGGAACTCCAGCCGCCTACTTGCAGGCGCACCATTTTCTTGCCGATCCTGCCAACCGGCCCTCCTACATCACCGATCCGCTCTGGCCGCGTGCCGTCGATCCCGGGGCGCGGATCGGAACCGGAGTCTCGCTGGAGGGGATGGTCTCCGTCGGTCGCGGGGCCATGGTCGGGGAGGGGGCCGTGATCCGCGACTCCATCCTCTGGCCGGGGGCCGTCATCGCGCCGGGATCACGCCTCGAGGGATGCATCGTCAGCGGGATTGCTCCGGTCTCGGGTGATTTGAAAGGGGAGGTCCTGTGATGACTGAGGACCTCTTGCTTGAAAAAACCGCCACTGCCCTGCCCGGCTTCGCGCCGGAAGGATTGAGCCCGATCGAGAAGGGAGGCTCCAGTCGCTTCTTCTACCGGGTCTTTTCCCGGAACGGCACCGCACCGCGTCGCTCCGCGATCCTTGTGCGCGACCTCGGCGAGAAGGAGGAGAACAGGCACTACGCCGCGCTGGCGGGATTCCTCTCCTCCCACGGCGTGCCTGTTCCCAAGGTCCTGGCCACGTCCGACGGAGAGGGGCTCCTCTGGCTCGAAGATCTCGGCGAGCAGGATCTCTGGGCCACGCGCAACGAATCCTGGCAAGTCCGCCGCCCCCTCTACGAGTCGGTGCTCCGCGGGATCACGCTGCTCCACCGGATTCCCTGCAGTGATGCCGATGTCGAGGGGCTTCATCTTCAACTGGCTTTCGACGAGAGACTCTACCGCTGGGAGCAGGAGTATTTCGTCTCCCATTGTCTGGGAGATCTCTTCGGCACCTCCCGGGAGAAGAGTGAGGCCCTCTTGGATTCCCCGCGGATGAAGCGGCTCGCCCACGGACTTGCCGCCCGCCCGCGCCAACTGGTCCACCGGGATTTCCAGTCCCAGAACATCCTCATCCGCGGCGGTAATGCGGCCTTCATCGACTTTCAGGGAATGCGCCCCGGGCTTGCCCAGTACGATCTCGCCTCGCTCCTCTGCGATCCCTACGTGGAGATCGCCGCAGGGGAGCGCGATCACCTGCTTGATTACTACAAGCGGATCCTGAGCGGGTCGGGCATCGATGTCTGCGGGGAGTTTGACCGCGTCTTCTGGCAGTGCGCCGCCCAGCGTCTCATGCAGGCGCTTGGGGCCTACGGCTTCCTGAGCATCCACCGGGGCAAACCCGCCTTCCGCGCCCATGTCGCACCCGCGCTCATCCGGCTCCGCGAGGCCCTTGCGAATCTCTATCCCGACGACCGCTTGGAGGAACTCGAAGAGGTTCTTGAAAAATTCCCGCCTGCTCCGTAACGCCTCCTTGCTCTTTCCCTTACTGAGTTTCTGAGTTCCAGATTAGCCTTTTGCAGAACTTTATCGGATTCTCCACCTAACAGCCTACAGCCTAAACCGCTACAGTCTTGCCTTCATGTTCCAAACCGTCGTCATCGAGAATCTCTGGCCCCGGATCGAGGGTGGAAAGTATCCGATCAAGCGCACTCCCGGTGAGGAAGTCACCGTCTACGCCGATATCTTCAAGGAGGGGCACGATGTGGTCCTTGCCGTGGTGAAGTGGCGCGCTGCGGGCGCGAAGAAATGGCAGGAGGCCCCGATGACCCCCATCGGAGAGGATCGCTGGAGGGGGAGCTTTCCCGCCGGTCCCGTCGGCTTCACCGAGTGGACCATCGAGTCGTGGGGGGATGCCTTCGGTTCCTGGGTCGAGGAGATCGGCAAGAAGGCCAGGGGTGGCGCCACATCCCTTCCCTCGGAGACCCTTGAGGGTGCCGCCCTCGTGCGTGCCGCCGCCGGACGTGCCGGCAAGAATGCCGCCGCAAAGAAGCTCTCCTCGCATGCCGACCGCCTCGAGGCATCGCCCGATCCCGCCTCCCTGGTCGCCACGGCCTCCGATGCGGAGTTGATCACCCTCATGGGGCAGTGGCCCGACCGCTCGCTCTCGACCACCTACGGGCCTGCCCAGAAAGTGCGCGTCGACAGGAAGGGTGCGGCCTTCGCCGCCTGGTATGAGTTCTTCCCCCGCTCCGCCGAGGGGAAGGCCGGCAGCGGCTCCACCTTCCGCGACTGCCTCGGGCGCGTCGACGACGCTAAGGCGATGGGCTTCGACGTCATCTACTTCCCGCCGATCCACCCGATCGGCATCACCGCCCGCAAGGGGGCGAACAATTCCCTCACCTGCAAGCCGGGCGAACCGGGCGTCCCCTACGCCATCGGCGGTCCCGCCGGAGGGCATTGCGAGGTCGAGCCGGAGCTCGGCACCATGGCCGACTTCGAGTGGCTGCTCGGCGAGATCAGGGCGCGCGGCATGGAGGTCGCCCTCGACTTCGCGCTGAACTGCTCCCCCGATCACCCCTACGTGAAGGATCATCCCGAGTGGTTCTTCCACCGTCCCGACGGCACCATCAAGTACGCCGAGAACCCCCCGAAGAAGTACGAGGATGTCTACCCGCTCGATTATCACAACTCCGGTTGGAAGGCCCTCTGGGAGGAGCTTCGCGACGTCCTGCTCTTCTGGGCGGAGAAGGGTGTGCGCATTTTCCGCGTCGACAACCCCCATACCAAGCCGGTCGCCTTCTGGGAGTGGGCGATCGCCGAAGTGCAGGCGAAGTTCCCCGATGTCATCTTCCTGAGCGAGGCCTTCACCCGGCCCAAGATGATGCGCGTCCTTGCCAAGGTAGGCTTCACGCAGAGCTACACCTACTTCACCTGGCGCAACTCACCTGCCGAGATCGAGGAATACTTCACCGAGCTGACCCGGACCCCGATGAGGGAGTATTTCCGGCCGAATCTTTTCCCCAACACCCCCGACATCCTGCCCGTCTACCTCCAGGAGGGAGGACGCCCCGCCTTCATGATCCGGGCGGTGCTCGCCACGACCCTGAGCGGAGTCTACGGCATCTACAGCGGCTTCGAGCTCTGCGAGAATGCCGCCCTGCCCGGACGAGAGGAGTACCTCGACTCCGAGAAGTACCAGTACAAGCAGCGCGACTGGAACGCCCCGGGCAACATCAAGCCGCTCATCACCCGGCTTAATGCCATCCGCCGGGAGAATTCCGCGCTCCAGCAGACCAACAACCTCGCCTTCTTCCGCTCGGACAACCCCGCCCTCCTCTGCTGCCGCAAGTGGTCCCAGGATGGCTCCAACCAGATTCTCGTCATCGTCACCACCGACTTCCGAAACGGGCAGGGGGGGTGGATCGACGTCCCGACAGGTGATCTCGGACTTTCACCTGATTCGACCTATCAGGTCGAGGATCTGCTCACCGGGGAAGTCTTCTCGTGGAGGGGAGCACGGAATTTCGTCTCCTTCGATCCCTCGCGCCGCGTCGCCCACATCCTGCGGGTGAGAAGGTAACCTCTCAACCTCGAGTCCCATGAAACGTCCCGTCCTTGCTATCCTTGTCACGCTCCTTGTTTTCCCTGCCGTTTCCCGCGCCATGGAGCGTCCCTCCTTCCACACGGAGGGGGAGCCCACCGGAAAGCCGACGGGCCCCCTCAAGCCGGGAGAGTACTGGTGGGCACCACGAATCTCACCCGATGGACCGGTGGTGGTCCTGATCAGCCTCCCGCAGCAGGTCATGAATGTCTACCGCAACGGTGTCATCGTCGCCCGTTCCTCCATCAGCAGCGGCATGCAGGGGCACTCCACCCCGACAGGCGTCTTCACCATTCTGGAGAAATCCGTGAACCACTATTCCAAGACCTACGACAACGCCCCGATGCCCTACATGGAGAGGCTCACCTGGGACGGGGTTGCCTTCCACTCGGGCTTTCTCCCCGGTCATGCGGCAAGCCATGGATGCATCCGTCTGCCCTACGAATTCTCCAAGAAGCTCTTTGAACTCACCCAGAAAGGGGGGACCGTCGTCATCGGCGACCAGCACTCCCTCTCGACCTCCTACGCCGCCGATCCGGGACTTGTGCTGCCTGTCCTGAAATCCACCGCTCCCACCGGATGTACGCTCGCTCCGGGCGACTACACCTGGCATCCCGAGCGAAGCACCACCGGTCCCCTCACCATCGTCTTCAGCGCGGCGGATCGCACCCTCTACGTCTACCGCAACGGTGTCCGTATCGGACGTGCCGGTGTCCGCATCTCGGGGATGGGTAAATTCGGAAACCATGTCTTCACCCGGATTGCCGCTGCCGGTGACACCACCTCAAAAAACCGCTGGATGACCGTCGGCAAAGGAGGCCGCAGCGATGGAACGAAGTTTGACTCCCTCCGCAAGAGGATTGATTTCAGTCCCGGGTTTCGTGAAAAACTGCGCGCCCTTGCGGGTCCCGGCACCACCGTGGTCGTCACCGATCTTCCGGTGGCCGGCAAGCATGTCCATGACGTGATCTTCTCGAAGTAGAAGGTTCCTTAACCGCCTGCAGGGAGTCATCGCGAGCTTATTTAGAATAATTCTTGATTGAGGATTTTGGGATGGTAGTTTTCTTGCCCGCATCATGAAGAAATCCGCGCCAGATTCCATTCCCGCCTACGAGAGGGCGATGGGCCGCGAGGGGTTGCGCCTCACGCCGCAGCGGCGCCATGTCTATGAGGTGCTGATGGCCAAGCGGGACCATCCGACTGCCACGGAAGTCTTCATCAGGGCCCAGAAGCGGATGCCCTCGATCTCCCTGGCTACGGTCTATAATTGCCTCGAGACGATGGTTGGCAATGGGCTGGTCAAAGCCGTCCATGTTGATCGGGAACCCACCCGCTTCTGCGCGAATCTCCGCGAGCACGGACACTTCCACTGCACGGAGTGCGGCCATGTCTCCGATATCGAATTTTCCGAAACCCGTGACAAGGGGTGGAAGCTCCCTTCCGGTTTCCTCGTCGCCCAGCACGACGTGACCCTCCGCGGTCTCTGCGCCGACTGCGGCACGGCTGCAAAGTCCTCCGATCATTCCAAAAACAAACCATCCACCAAGTAACCGCCAATGTCCGCTCACGCCCTTTCCATCAAAGATCTGCACGCCTCCATCGGTGACAAGCCGATCCTTAAGGGGCTCACCCTCGATATTCCCAAGGGAGAGGTCCACGCCATCATGGGCAAGAACGGGGCAGGCAAGAGCACACTCGCAAAAATCATGGCCGGTCACCCCGACTACACCGTGACCTCCGGTGATGTCCTTCTCGACGGCCAGAGCATTCTCGGGCTCGAACCCGATGTCCGTGCCCGGCTCGGACTCTTCCTTGCCTTCCAGTACCCCATGGAGATCCCCGGCGTGACCATCGCCAACTTCATCCGCGCCGCCCTGCAGGCGCGTCTTCCCGAGGGGGAGGAACTCGAGGCGACCGAGTATTACGCGAAGCTCTACGCCAAGATGGACGCCCTCAGTGTGCCGCGCAATTTCACCTCCCGTTCCGTGAACGAGGGGTTCTCGGGCGGCGAGAAGAAGCGCTGTGAGATTTTGCAAATGGCCATGCTTGAGCCCTCCTATGCGGTGCTCGACGAGACCGACAGTGGTCTCGACATCGATGCGCTCAAGATCGTCTCCGCCGGCGTGAACGCCCTGCGCGGTCCGAACATCGGCATGCTCGTGATCACCCACTACCAGCGCCTGCTCGACTACATCGTTCCCGACAAGGTTCATGTCATGTCCGAGGGCCGCATCATCCTGAGCGGCGACAAGGATCTCGCCCTCAGGCTCGAGGCCGAGGGTTACGACCGGGTCGAGAAGGAACACGGCCACAAGGCCGCCTGAGCTCGTATCTTCCTTTCCCTTTTAACTCTTTAACTTTTTAACGTTTTAACTCCCAACATGAGCACTGAAACCAAGCCCGACATCAATATCGACCGTTCCGTGGGCGATTTCCGCTACGATGTCGACTACGCCTACGACGCCGGTGTCGGCCTGACCGAGGCGACGATCGACTACATCAGCGACGTGAAGGGGGATCCCGATTGGGTCCGCGCCTTCCGCAAGGAGGGTTACCGCAAGTTCCTCGAGAAGCCGATGCCCACCAACTGGGCGACGAAGGACCTCGAGAACATCGTCTTTGAGAACATCCGCTACTACCTCGCGCAGGGGCAGCAGCCCAAGCGCAGCTGGGACGAGGTTCCCGAGGAGGTGAAGCAGACCTTCGAGCGTCTCGGCATCCCCGAGCAGGAGCGCAAGTTCCTCGCCGGAGTGGAGGCCCAGTTCGACAGCGAGGCGGCCTACTCCAACATCAAGGCCGCGGTCGGCGAGCAGGGAGTCATCTTTGTCGGATCCACCGAGGGGCTGAAGGAGCATCCCGAAATCTTCAAGAAGTGGTTCGGGAAGGTCATCCCGAGCGGTGACAACAAGTTCTCCGCGCTCAACAGCGCCGTCTTCAGCGGCGGCAGCTTCATCTATGTTCCGCCGGGCGTGAAGGTGAAGCACCCGCTGCAGGCCTACTTCCGCATCAACGCGCAGAACTTCGGCCAGTTCGAGCGCACCCTCATCATCGCCGACGAGGGAGCGGAGGTCATGTATATGGAGGGATGCACGGCTCCCAAGTTCGAGACCGCCACGCTCCACAGTGCGGTGGTCGAACTGGTGGCCATGAAGGGGGCCAAGATCCAGTACATCACCGTCCAGAACTGGAGCTCCAATGTCTTCAACCTGGTCACCAAGCGCGGCCTGGCCCACGAGGATGCCGAGATCAAGTGGATCGACTGCAACATCGGTTCCCGCCTCACCATGAAGTATCCCGGCGTGGTCATGAAAGGGGAGGGGGCGCGGGGCGAGGTGGTCTCGATTGCGCTCGCCGGCGATGGCCAGCATCAGGACACCGGCGCCAAGATGATCCACGCGGCCGATAACACGACCAGCAACATCATCTCCAAGTCGATCAGCCTCGGCACCGGCCGCGCCACCTACCGCGGCATGGTGCATGTCCCCAAGCATCTCAAGGGATGCAAGAACAACACCGAGTGCGACGCCCTGCTCATCAATACCCACAGCCGTACCGATACCTACCCCGCCATCAGCGTCCGCGGGCAGGGGAACGCCGTCCAGCACGAGGCGAGCGTCAGCCAGATCAGCGCCGAGCAGATCTTCTACATGCAGCAGCGCGGCCTGAGTGAGGGGGCCGCCATGAGCCTTGCCGTGAACGGGTTCGTCAACGACCTCGTCCAGCAGTTCCCGATGGAATACTCCGTCGAGTTGAAGCGCCTCATCGACCTCGAGATGGAGGGATCGGTCGGATGAGCTCCTCCAACTCCGTCACCTCCGTCGCCCCCGCCCCCGGTCACTGGCCGGAATGGTTTCATCACGATCAGCAGGTGGCCTGGGATCTCTTCCAGTCGCTACCTCTGCCGAGCCGTCGTGACGAACCATGGCGCTTTGCCAACATCAAGGCGACCGATCTCTCCGGCTTCTCCGCGGCCGCTCCCGTCAGGGATGCCGCGGATCTGGTTTCCCGTTCCTCGGGACTCACCGGCCTCTCGGCCAAGCTCGTCTTCGGCAACGATGCGCTTCTCCACTCCGAGACAGCTGGACTCCCCGCCGGAGTTCTTGTGATGCCTTTGGAGAAAGCGGCGAAGGAGCATGGTGATCTTTTCAGAAAGAGCTTCATGACCTCGGAGGTCCGCCTCGGATCCAAGAAATTCGCAGCTCTTCACAAGGCGCGCCTCCGCGCCGGAACCTTTGTCCATGTCCCCAAGGGAGTTGCCGTGCTGAAGCCGATCGAGATCTGGCACTGGGTCGAGGGCGAGTCGGCGGCCGTCTTTCCCCACACCCTGATCGTCCTCGAGGAGGGCGCCTCAGCGACCGTCATCGACCGCTTCGTCTCCGCTGGAAACGATGTTTCCCTGGCTGTCGCAGTGAATGACCTTTCGCTCGGCGCGGGTTCCCGGCTCACCTATGTCGGTGTCCAGGACTGGAGCGACAAGACGACGGCCTTCCATCTCAACACCACCGGTGTGGAGAAAGCCGGCACCTCCACCGCTCTCCAGTTGAACCTCGGCGGCGCCTACATCCGCGGCGAGAGCGACAGCCACCTGCGTGGCGAGGGATCGCGCAGCGTCATGCTCTCGATCAATCCCGCCTCCGGCGAGCGCGAGGTCGACCAGAGGACCTTTCAGGATCACTTCGCCCCGCGTGCCACGAGCGACCTTCTCTACCACAATGCCCTGGCCGATTCCTCGAAGACGATTTTTGCGGGCCTGATCAAGGTCGAGGAGGCCGCCCACGAGACCGATGCCTACCAGAAGGTGCGCAACCTCATGCTCAGCGACGAGGCCGAGGCCAACTCGATGCCCGGACTCGAGATCCTCGCCGACAACGTCCGCTGCACCCACGGCGCCACGTCGGGAGAACTCAACGAGGATGAACTCTTCTACATGATGGCCCGAGGCATTCCGCCCAAGCAGGCGGCGCAACTCATTGTGCGCGGCTTCTTCGGAACCGTCCTTGAGCGTCTCGAGAATCCCATGCTTCAGGAGCATTTGGGAGAGATCCTCGACCGGAAGCTAAACCTTTAAAATCAGCCGTAACGGAAGCGTAGAAACGGCCTGGCCAGCCAACTCAGGAAGAGAAGTGCACATCGCGGGCGCCACGTTGACTTAAACGAGGGGGAGGGTGCCGCGCGGGAGGTGCGACCTAGGTTGAGACTGATAGCGCGCAGGGGGTGCCCCGGCGCTGAGTCCTCATTAACAACCCCTCCGTAGTAAGACTACTCTGCGGCGGGTGCCTCTTCCTGCGGTTCGGAGGAGGAAGATCCTGCGGCTTTGCCCGCGGCCTTGGCTTTTGCTTTTTCTTCCTTCTTGCGCTTCTTCTCCATTTCTTTCCTGCGCTTCTCGAACCCGTAATTGATTTTGACCATGGTCTTCGGTGGTTGGTTGTTGTGACTGGTTGGTGGTCAAACGTCGCCGTTCAACCATATTGTAAATTGCTCATCAAGGCGCTCCTTCATGGCCCCGATGTCGTGAGACATGTCGGTAAACTGACCCCATCTTAGGATGTCCCTGGTCTTTCCGGAACCCTCGATCTCGAGGATAAAATCCTCCACGAGGACACCCTGAGAGGCGTGGGCGGTGCGGAGATGCTCCTTGCAGAGATCAGCGGTCTGATTCTGGCGGTTTTTTGTGCCGAGTCCCATGTCAGAGAGGGAAAAGCGCCCCACTGGAGTCGCTGGAGTAACGGCAGGATGAGTGAAAGGACTGATGCAATGTCCTGTGAATCTACGCCCCGGCATGCGGTTGAGCGAATGAATTCCTGTGGAAAGCCAAGGATCCGCTGCCGTTCCCTAAAGGTTTCCCTTGCTAATGCTTGGAATGGTCACAGAATAAGGAAGTTCGATTTTTAATGATTTGTTGCGTGGTGAATTGCCGGTTGAGTTTTTTATCGGTGGTTTGAAACCCGGTTCTCGGGAACGGCTCTGATTAGCGGATTTCGTATCAACCACACACACCCACATGAAACTCTACGTAGGCAATCTGACCTTTGACACCACCGACCAAGATCTGCGCGATCTCTTCACCCAGTACGGCAAACCGACCGAGGTCGCCGTGGTCACCGACCGTGAAACCGGCCGTTCCCGCGGATTCGGCTTTGTCACCATGGGCAACGCCGAGGAAGGTAACGCAGCCATCGCGGCACTTGAGGGCAAGGACTTCCAGGGCCGCAACCTGACCGTCAACGAAGCCCGTCCCCGCGAGGACCGTCTTCCAGGAAACAGGGGCGGAGGCGGAGGTCGCTCCTTCGGTGGTGACCGCGATCGCGGTCCGCGCCGTTACTAGGCATCTCTCCACAAAAAAGCGGGACTTCTTCGCAGGGGCCCGCTTTTTTGTGCCTTGATGGATTAGGCCTTTGGGAACCGCTGATTCAATCCCTTGATGGGCGCCGACAGTCTGGTTGAAAGCAACGCCGGGCACCCCCTTGCGAGAGCACACGGTACTATGGCAAAAAACCTTACTTGCTGCCCGCCGTGGGATCGGTCTCTTGAGCCAGGTCTTCCTCCCTGACCATTTCGCTCAGGCTCTGGGTCTTTGCCTCGCGAAGCTTTGAGAAGCGCAGGCTCTTGGAGGTGGCTCTCATGGCGCTTGTGACGCTCTGGTCCCTCTGGAAAAAAGTCGAGGAATCCCCCGCCGCGATATTCATCTTGGCCGCAGTGGCTATGGCGTCCTGGTTGGCGCCGAGGAAGAGAAACTCCCACTTGTAGACTTCCCTCTGATGCTTGATCCGCTCGCTGATCTGGGCCCAAGTGAAGTTGTGCGAGGAATTCTCCTCCCCGTCGGTGAGGATGGCAATGATGACCTTGCCGGGCCGATCGGCCTCGGGAATGGAGGCCAACCTGGCTCCGGTCTCGTCGATCGTGCGGCCGATCGCGTCCAGGAGAGCAGTGCCGCCGTCCGGGGCGTAGGTCTTCATGTCGAGACGAAGGATCTCTGGAGCCGCGACGGAGCAGAAGAGGGCCTCATACTCCGTGTTAAAAAGGATCAGGGACATCCGGACCGGTGTCTGGGCATGTTCCTCCTGTTGGCGGGTCAGGAGCTCGTTGAAGCCGGTCACGGCGGTCTCGGCGATCGACTGCATGGAGCCTGAGCGGTCAAGGATGAAGGCGATCTCGGTGAAGTTCCGGACGGTGTTATTCTCGTTCATGTGCGTCATGGTGGTGCGGGGTTTCATCAGGGGACGTGGTATCCCCATTCGTCATCATGATACCAACCCGAATGGACATAGAGCGTCCTACCCCCTAAGAATGTTGGGAGCTGAAAGTCATGCTGCATTCGCACGCGAATCAAAATCGCTTCCCATACGCCCCGTTCCATCAACCAATGTTGATGGAGCCGGCAGTCGGATTCGAACCGACGACCGCCTGATTACAAATCAGGTGCTCTACCAGCTGAGCTATACCGGCGACTCAGCGCAAAAGATCTCATGAAGCGGACTCCTCGGCAAGCCCGTGGAGTCCGTTATGCTCAAATCCTGGCCTGGATCCAGCGGATCACGGTGCCGAGCACGGGGACGTGATCCCAGACGCCCTGGGCGGAATCCCAGAAATCCTGATGGAGGAGTACCCGCCCCTGGGGATCGAAGCGAACCAGAGTAACACCGATCGTGCGGACGGTCTTCCCCTTGGCGAGGTGTTTCATCCGTGTATCCATGGTCCATCGGAAGTAGTAGTTCCTTCCCGAGACGGCGACATCGTCGAAGCTGACGGTCATGCTCTCGAGTCCCTGCGCGGTCTTGACGAAGTAGTCGCGGATCGCGGGGGAGCCGTGAATGGTCTTGAGGGTGTCGTTGAGGA
This sequence comes from Chthoniobacterales bacterium, assembly GCA_044236545.1. GTDB lineage: Bacteria > Verrucomicrobiota > Verrucomicrobiia > Chthoniobacterales > UBA6821 > UBA6821. The sequence continues at coordinate 1,186 of JBIIGI010000008.1, read as the reverse complement.
AGGCCCCCGGGGCGTAGACCTTCTCGGTATCCTCCCGGGCGGTTTTCTCGTCGAGATGTTCCAGGAATTTCTCGAAGCGCGCGATGGCGGCCTGTTCCGCAGCACTGCCCCGCGGGGGTCCCTGGACCGATGCCGTCGCGCTCATGGCATCCTGAAAGGCGGGCACGGGACCCTGGGCCGTGGATTGTTGGGCTGAAAGGGAGGTGGTCACCATGGCCGCGATGAGGAGGAGGGTGGGGAGGGGCGGTTTCACTCCACTATCCATCCTTGGTGAAAGGCCCCGCGTCAATCCTCCCGCTCTTGTCATGTCCGCCGCGAAAGGCGATAACGTCCTCATGGGACGCAATGAGCAGAGTTTCTTGATGGAGATCGCCGGCCCCAAGATCGAGGTGCCGGATCTCCTGAAGTTCGAGACGGCTAGGAATCACAGTCTTTCCAATAAGATCATGAGCCGCCTCAAGGATCTGGAGCGGGAATACAACGAACTGGTGGAACTGCACCGTTGGAATGAATTCGTGGAGGATTTTCAGATCAACTTCCAGACACGACTGAATCAGGACTACTTCCTCTACGAATCGAAGAGCGAGTCGGGTGGTCGCCGCTTCCTCTCCCTGATCAGTCCCGCCGAGATGGGGGAGGCCTACACGTTCCACGGGAAGACCCGCCTCCATAGCGAGGGATACTTTGTGAAGGTGGTGGAGGAGCGGGCTGTCGCCAAACCGATCTGAAGCCTGGATGAGTTTTCCGGTTCGACTGCTCCTTATTGTCGCCGCGGGATTGCTCTGCTGGGGGGTGATCAGGAACACGGTGCCCCTGAAAACCGGGGGTTTCACGGATCAGATCCTGAACTCTGCTTCCCGCAAGGTGGAGTGTAAGCCGGTCCTCATCAAGGAGACGATCAATCAGGAGCAGGGATTGCCGATGGTGCATGTCGCCTCCCTGGCCCAGATGCCGGACGGGATTATGGTCGCTGTTTGGTATGGCGGCACAGCGGAGTGTCAGCCCGATGTGAAGATCTACTTCTCGCAGCAGGAGGCGGGTACTGCTTGGACGGCGCCTTGCGTGATCATGACGCGGGAGGTGGCGGAGCATGATCTCGGTCGGCCGGTGAAAAGCCTCGGCAATGCCGTGCTGCTCGCCAATCCCGACGGCTCCCTGCGGTTGCTCTTCGTGACGATCGCCATGG
>JBIIGI010000110.1:0-5021 GCA_044236545.1 Chthoniobacterales bacterium | reverse complement strand
TGATGCGGAGGCCCGGGGAATTCATCACGAGGACCGGCCAGTCTCCCTGTACGGTGCATCCAAGCTCACGATGGAGAGGGAACTCCGCAACCGCCTCGGAAGACGCCTCCTGATCCTCCGCCCGCCGATGGTGCTGGGTCCGCGTGATGCCGCCACCCTCCCGCTGTTCAAGATGGCGGCCGGGCCGATCCGCATCAAACCTGGCTTTGCTCCCAAGCACTACAGCTGGATCGATGTCGGTGACCTCTGCTCGGCGATTCTCGCAGCCGCGAACGCGGCCATTCCCGATTGGCAGGCGCACGGGCCCTTTTATCTCGGCTCGGATCAACGCATCACTGATTCGGAACTCATCGCCACGGCGGCGGAAGTGATCCAAGCCCGCGGCGTCACGCTTTCGGTTCCCCAGATTGCGATCCAACTTGCCTCACTGGCTGTTGACGCGGTTCCTGCCTGGCGGGTCGCGGCGCCGAGTCTGGGACGTGACCGTGTGCGCGAGATCCTTCCCTCGCGCTGGGTTTGCGATGGGAGCGTTTTTCCCGAACTCTTCGGCTGGAAGCCATCAAAAAACCTCTTCCAGAGCCTTGCCGAAACCGCATCCTGGCTGAGGAACGGGGGGCGGATCCGGTAAGATTGCCCGGGGGAATTGAACCGGTCCCGGAAGATGACCGGGTGACGATTTCTTCACAGTAAGAGATGGGGCTTGCCCGGTGATTCACGAAACTGACAGAGATAGGAAATCGCCATGACCAAGAATCTCTTTGGAAAGATCACTCCGGCCTCGCTCTCCAAGGCGAAGCAGGCCGCCGCCGCAGCCGTCACCGATCATGAGCGGCGCCTGCTCGATGTTTGCTGCAAGAGCCATGCCGAGGCCCTGGAGTTCCTGCAAACAAGGGACCAAGGATTGACGGAGGCCGAGATCGACGAACTTCGCTCGGAATGGGGGCATAACGATCTTGGGCAGAAGAAGAAACTCGGCTTCCTTGCCGAGATCCTGCACCGCTGCAAGAACCCCCTGGTCATCCAGTTGCTGGTGATCGCCGCCATCTCGCTGGCGACGGGCAACGCTGCCTCAGCCACCATTGTCGGCCTCATGGTCGTGATCTCCGTGGGCCTCTCCTACTATCAGGAGAACAAGTCGGGCAAGGCGGTCGAGAAACTCAATGCCATGGTCCAGACCAACTGCCATGTCATCCGCGGGGGTCAGGAGATCGAGATTCCGATGTCGGAGATCGTTCCCGGTGACATCGTCTCCCTTCAGGCCGGTTCCATCATTCCCGCGGACCTGCGCCTGCTTTCGGCCAAGGATTTCTTCGTCAGCCAGTCCTCCCTGACCGGCGAGTCGATGCCCATTGAGAAGCATGCCGATGCCCCCGCGGTTCCCTCCAAGGCGGTGATCGAGATGCCCAACGCGGTGTTCCAGGGCAGCAACGTGGTCAGCGGTTCCGCCCGGGCCCTCGTGGTCAACACCGGCATCCGGACACACTTCGGATCGATCTCCGAGAAGCTCGGAAGCGCCCCCGTGCTCACCAGTTTCGACCGTGGGATCGCCGGCTTCACCTGGATGATGATGCGCTTTATGTTCGTCATGGTGAGCGTGGTCTTCCTGATCGTCGGGATCACGAAGCACGACTGGACGGGAGCCCTCCTCTTCGGTCTCGCAGTCTCGCTCGGCATGACCCCCGAGATGCTTCCCATGATGGTGGCCGTGAACCTGGCCAAGGGAGCGCTCGCCATGTCGCGGAAGAAGGTGATCGTCAAGAAGCTCAACGCGATCCAGAACTTCGGCGCCATTGACATCCTCTGCACCGACAAGACGGGGACGCTCACCCAGGACCGCGTCATCCTGGAGAAGTATGTCGATGTGACCGGGCGGCAGAGCGAGGACGTCCTCCGCTACGCCTACATGAACAGCTACTACCAGACGGGCCTGCGGAACCTGCTCGACCGCTCCGTGCTGACCCACACCGATCTGGATGTGGACCGCGGCTGCCGGAAGGTCGACGAGATCCCCTTCGACTTCCAGCGCAAGCGGATGAGCGTGGTGGTCGACTACGAGGGGGATCACGTCCTCATCAGCAAGGGGGCTGTGGAGGACATCTACAAGGCCTGCACCCACTACCAGGTCGATGACGAGGTCTACATGATGATCGACCTCATCAAGAACGACCTTCTCGAGGAATTTGAGTCGCTGAGCCGGGACGGTTACCGAGTGCTCGGCATTGCCTACAGGGAGTTCGGCCGCGACAAGACCACCTTCTCCATCGCCGATGAAAGCGACATGATCCTGCTCGGCTACATCGCCTTCCTCGATCCCCCGAAGGAAACCGCCGCCAAGGCGATCGCCTCGCTCGCGCACTACGGGGTGGCCACGAAGATCCTGACCGGGGACAACTCCCTGGTCACACGCAAGATCTGCAAGGACGTCCATCTGGAGGCGGGGGAAATCATCACCGGCGACCAGATCGTCGATCTCGACGAGGAGCAGCTCGGCGAACTTGCGGAGAAGACCAGCGTCTTTGCCCGGCTCTCTCCCGCCCAGAAGGAGAGGATCATCGTCGCCCTGCAGAAGCGCGGTCACGTGATCGGCTACATGGGGGACGGGATCAACGACGCCCTCTCGATGCGAGTGGCCGATGTCGGCATCTCGGTCGACACGGCCGTCGATGTCGCCAAGGAATCGGCCGACATCATCCTCCTTGAGAACAGCCTCATGGTCCTGGAGGACGGGATCCTTGAGGGGCGCAAGGTCTTCGCCAACATCATCAAGTACATCCGGATGAGCGCGAGTTCCAACTTCGGCAACATGTTCAGCATGACCGGAAGCAGTTACTTCCTTCCTTTCCTTCCGATGGCCCCCGTCCAGGTCCTGGTGAACAACCTCCTCTACGACTTTTCCCAGACGGGGATCCCCTCCGACCATGTCGATGAGGAGTATCTGCAGAAGCCGCGCTCATGGAATCTCGAGAACATCCGCCGTTTCATGATGTTCGTGGGGCCGACGAGCTCGATCTTCGACTACACCACCTTCGCCCTGATGCTCTGGTTCTTCGGATGCTGGGATCTGGGGCTTCCCGCCCCTTCCGAGCTTCTCCACCGCTTCGCCGGCGGTTCGGGGGTGGCTCCGGACGATACCTATGCGGCTGCCCTCTTCCATTCCGGCTGGTTCATCGAATCGATCATCACCCAGACCCTGATCGTCCACGTGATCCGGACCCGGAAGATCCCATTCATCCAGAGCTGTGCGAGTCCCTGGCTGATCGTGACCACCCTCGCGATCATCCTGATCGGTTCCGCGCTTCCCTATATCCCGTCCGTGGCGGCCTACCTTGGCTTTGTCCCGCTTCCGCCGGTCTATTGGGCCTTCATCGCCGCCACGATCCTCTGCTACGTCACCCTCACCCATTCGGTGAACGCGTGGTTTGCCAGAAAGTTCGGGATCGATTAGGGTGATCTGCTCCGATGAAAGCCCTTCTCAACGCCCTCCAGGAAGGCCGTCTGGTCGAACTTCCTGACAACGTCAAGAATGACGCGCTGGAGTTCCTTGGAGCCCTGCTGGAGGCCATTCCCGAGGTGCCGAGCGAGGAGGGGATCACCGAGAAGGCAATGGCCCGGGAGAACGTCCACAACACCGGCATCGGCAAGGGATGGGCCTGTCCCCATGCCACGACGGATCACGAGGGTGAACTCCTCTGCTCGGTGGGATGGAGTCCTCAGGGCGTCGACTACGGCTCCCCGGACGGAGTCCCGGTTCACCTCATCGTGATGTATTTCGTGCCGGATTCGCAGCGCAACGCCTACCTCAAGGAGATTTCCCAGCTTGCCAAGGCGATCCACCAGAATGCCGATCTTCAGAAGCTTCAGGAGCTTGAGGAACTGTCCGAGGTGCGTCACGCCCTCCTCGACGCCATCACCCACGCGATCGAATCGGTGACCCCTGAAGGGCGGGCCCGCATGATCCAGCTCGAGGTTCGCCATGCCGCCGTCGAGGCAGGAGTGCCCGGCGCACCGCTTTCCCTTGATGCCATCGCCCGCTCCATTCTTCCCGTCTCGATCCTCGTCATGCCGGGAACACGGCCCGTGATCCTCGCGCAGGACCGCCAGTTGGTGGAGGATCTGGAAGCCTTTGCCACCCTTGCAGAGGACCTCGAAAAGTCCGGTCACTCCGCCAAGGGTGAGATCAACATCGTGCTGCGTTCCTCAGAGCATTACGCGCCGGACCGGGTACTCCACGACTGCGTGGTGTTCCGCGGAGCCACCAAGCCCGCCTAAAAAGGCAGGGGCTTTTGAGTGCTAGCGGCGTTGCCCTGCGCTCGCCGTAGGGGAGCTACGGCTGACGCTTGGGCGCCTAGGGAAGCACTGATTAAATCGCATAGAGGCCGTTGCGGAAAGAAATGGCCGCGGGCAAGGCGGCTTGGCACGAGCATCCCCGCAGCGGGCTGTAAGTGCCAAGCCAACGCAGCCCCCGGCCGGTTATCTCCGCAACCCGCAGGGCTAAAGCCATTTGTCGAATTTTGTGGCGTTGCTCGCTCAGGCGAGACCACTGCGGGTATCGCCCAGCGCTCGCGCCTTCAAAAATCAGCAAATGGCATTCAGCGGCCTTCATGGGATTTAATCAGCGTTTCCCTAGCTATCTTCTCAAAATCCCCATGCCTTTTGGAAAAAGATAGACTTGGGATTTTGGCGCCGGACGTTGTTGCTGCTCGCTCACGCGCATAGAGCGTTTTCGATTTTTTCTGACGCTCTGAAAATGAACGCGATGAGGGATGAATATGGAACTCATGAATTGCTTGCCTGGCCGTTGCTTCGCATCCGTTGCATCAGGAAAAATGAGATTGGAGAAGCGTGTGACTGCTATGAGAGGACCGGGAACCCTCGATACATGCTCCTAAGCTGACAGTCTCTGTAGAGAGATCGTCTCCCTTCTTGGCATGCTTTCCACCCAATTGTCGGTTTGGTTCTGCATTTCCCCTCCTGAGTTCATGAGTTCCATATTAATCATGCAGTCTCTCCTCGGGCGACAG
>JBIIGI010000109.1:0-5045 GCA_044236545.1 Chthoniobacterales bacterium | reverse complement strand
CTCTACTACTTCCTGAAGCGGGCGTTCGCCCCGGTCGCGGTGAACTTCCGCTACCTGACGCCCGAGCTCGATTTCCGCGAACGGATCCGCTCCGGTGTCTGGGTCGTCAACGAGTCCGGGGAGACGCTCCGCGATTACTCGGTCCGGGTGGCGGTGTATGGAAGCGACCTGCGTCCGGTGATGGAGGTCGGGCCGGAGAACGAGGCAACGACGATCCGCCCCGGAAGCAAGGTCAGGCTCCACACCTCGAGTCGTCCCCTGGAAAGCGGCACCTCGCTGGAAACCGTCGACCTCAACGGCATCGGCTACCTTTTCCCGCTCTTCGAACAATGCGGTCTCACGCCCTGCGATCTTGATTTCGAGCAAAAGCCCGACGGAAGATTCTTCGGGATCGTGACATCGCTCCACGATGCGGGGGGGCGCCTGCTGGGACGCGAGTTTTACCCGTTCAATTTCGACTGGCACGACGGCGAGGCGGTGGCCTCCCTGCCCAGGGCGGTCCTCGAGGTCCGGACCGAAAGGCATCCCGGATCCCCCGCCTCCTACCTGGTGACGAACACCTCGCCCGTGCCGTGCCTCTGGGCGCGCTTCACGCTCGAGGGTGTCCCGCCGGAGGACTATGCCTTTGAGGAGAACTGGATGACCATCCTTCCCGGCGAGACCGCGACCCTGCGCGTGCTGGGCCGCGGCGGTAAGGTGCCATCCCCGGAGGGGCTCCGCTGGCGCGCGGTGAACTCCGGGGGCCGGGTCCCCGCATGACGCCGCCGACCGACCCCGGGGGCACCTTCACGCGCGGTACCCTCGTCTACACGAGAAGGACGCTGGTCCCGCTCTTTTTCTGGATCCTGTGGGGCGACTTCTGCCTGCAGTTCATGGAGTCGGTGGTGCCGGGTGTGCTCCCCCTGCTGATGGGGCAGTGGAAGGTGCCCGCCCTCTTCATCGGGCTCTTTGTCACGACGATCCCGTCGTTCCTCAACTTCCTGATCACCCCGCTGGTGAGCGTCTGGTCGGACCGTCACCGGGGACGCCTCGGGCGGCGGATCCCTTTCCTGCTGGCCCCGACCCCGTTCGTCGTGCTCTTCCTGCTCGGCATCGCCGGGACGGGCCATCTCGCGGGTATCGTGCACGGCCTGCTCGGCGGGGCATGGAGCGTCGACTCCTGCCGGATCGTCATCCTGGGCATCATGGTGACGGCGTTCCAGGTCGCCAACATGGTGGTCAACTCGGTCTACTACTACCTGTTCAACGACGTCGTTCCGGAGCCGCTCATGGGGCGCTTTCTGGGGCTCTTCCGCGTGGTCTCCATCGCCGCGGGAGCCTGCTTCAGCTTCTTCGCCCTGCCGCATGCCGGGGGCCATGCGGAGGAAATCTTTGCCTGGAGCGCTCTGGTCTACGGTCTGGGATTCGGCCTGATGTGCCTGAAGGTGCGCGAGGGCCGCTATCCCGAACCCGAACAACTCGGACACGGCAACCCGTTCCGCGCCGCATTTCACCTCCTGCGCGATTGCTTCTCCACGCCGTTCCTGCGGAGCTACGCGATGTTCTGCGCCGCGCTGTCCTTTTCCATGGCATGGAACCCGTTCCTGCAACTCATGCGCTTCAACGCGGGACTGTCCTATGCCGAGGTCGGCATGCTCCTGGGTATCTCAAGCGCCTTCACCGCGCTGGTCTCCTACCCGGCCGGGATCCTCGTGGACCGCTACAGGCCCTTTGCCGTGGCCACCGGCGGCATGGTTCTCTTCAGCGCGGGTCACCTGCTCTACCTCCCGGTCTTTGCCCCTGCGGCCGGGGGGGGAGCGTTCTGGATCATGGCGGCGGCGATCCTCATCTCCACCCTAGGCATGGGCATCTTCCAGGGGGCGGCGATGCCCCTGCACATGCATGTCTTCCCCCCCGGTAAATACGGGCAGTTCTGCGGATCTCTCGGAATCACGAACGCGCTGGGCTCCATGGCGGGCGGACTGTTCGCGGGCCTCTGCACCGGGGCGGTGCTTGATGGTCTCGGGACGGTGGCCTCCCGTGTGCTGGCCCCGGTGGGGATGTTCGTCTCGCTCGCCCTCTGCCTCGCCCTGCTGGTGAGATCATGGCGGCTCTGGATTTCCCGACCACACTCAGGCTGAAGGAAGGGGAGTGGAAAGGCGGCAAGGTGGGAGGAAGTGAAAGGTGGGAAAAATCCCACGTGGAAGTGCCTTCGGCTGCTTCAACTCCGCGCGAGGTTGCCAACGCTCAAGATCCCGAGCCCTCAGAGCGGTTGTAATAATTCCATTGCCATTCTTTGACGGTATCTGCCATGCGGCAGACTGTGCCGCCCTGACGGGCAACGACTCCGTCGTTGTCTTCCGCGCCCGTGGCAACGGGCTTGGTTGGGGCGGCATAGGGCACTCAGCAGTGCCGCGTCGCGCGGGCAGTAGGCACAACGACTACAGCTGCTCGATTGCTCCTCGCTCATCACCCCATGGCGCTCCCAAATCTACGTCTGCGTCTTAACTTTAAACGCTCTAGCTGTGGGCCCGAGGGGAGCGATTCACCAACCTACAAACACCATGCCTCCACCTGATCCATTTGGCGCGAGGGTGTTGCCGCATCAACTGCGAGGTTGCGCAGGCACACGCCATTGGGACGACGCCCTGGAGTTGGGTTGCTTGTTCAAGGCGCTTACCCGTTCAGTTTTCCGGAGTTCGCGCGGTGGATGCCCAGTGCGATCCTTGACGCACCTCGAGAGGTGGAAGGCGTTGGAGAAGCCACACTGGTCGGCGACCTCGGCCAAGGTTAACCCGGTGGCACGGATCAATTGAACGGCTTGATCGGTCTTCAAGCGCCAGATCATGGCCGTGGGGGTCTCGCCTTGATCGTCCTGAAAAAGTTTCCGAAGGCGCGAGTAGGAAATCCCGCAGTGGCGGGCGAGATCCTCGGCGCTGCGGAATTTCGCAGGGTTCATGGAGACCGCTTCGAGCGCCCGCTGCACGGCCTGGTGGCGGGGTTGCTTTGTTGGAATGTTTTCGGAGGCGTGGGCCGCAAAGCGAAGCAGACAGGCTTTTGCAAGGGTCTGCATCGCTAGGTTCAAGTGAGGGCCTGCATTCATGGGGATGGAGAGTCCTTCCTCGATGAGGATGTTGACAGACGCAGGGACGGGCGATGGGTTCCCTGCCAACCGGATGAGTTCGCGCTCGTGCCTGTTTGCGAGGCCCGGCGCAATCTGGCACCAGTGGTGGACGCTTTTCACATCCGGATCAAAACGGAAGAACTCGATTCCACGGTGAGGCAGGATGACTCCTTCGCCTACTCCAAGCCTCATGTGGCGACCGCTGCAGTTGATTGCGACGCTGCCCTCCAGAATTGTGATGAGAAAATAATTGGCTGCCCTTCTAGGGCCATGCCATCCACCTGGCAGATAGAGAGCCCGTCCGAACATGTGGAGATCATCCCCGCGTGACTCCGCGCGAAAGAGGTCTACTGTTTTTGGAATGGCGTTGAGCGATTTCGGGGAGCGGGATGCCATACGGCTCAAGGTTTCTCAAAGATCCAGATAAGGCAATATAGATATGTAATAGATCGGTGGAGACATGGACTCGTTGAGGATGAAATGTTTTGTTTAGGGCGCCATGAACGAACAAATCAAAATCAATTGGTATCGAACGAAGGTGGACAAGCAGCTGATGAGCACGTTGATGAAGCGCAGCGACGGCAGAGCCTTGACGCATTGCCTTCTTCACTTGCTTCTTTTTGCAACTACGGCAACTGCGGCCTATCTGGCCTTTCTTCAGGTCAACAGGGAAAATCTGATTTGGTCGCTACCGTTGCTGCTTGCCTGCCTGTTCCTCCATGGAACCTTTTCCGTGTATATGGGTGGCACGGCATGCCACGAACTCTGCCATAAAACTCCATTCCGCTCCCAGTGGCTCAACGATGTCTTCCTTTACATCTTTTCCTTTCTCTCCTGGTTTGATCCGGTCGGCTTCCGCGTAAGTCATGTCAAGCACCACCAAGTTACCGTGCATCACGGCCATGACGGCGAAATAATCCTGCCGCTGAATCTCGACTGGAGTCCGGCCGACCATGACGAAGCGGTGCTGCCAGAGAAACTGAACGGAAAGATGGCATGGTTCCTGACTTCAAATCTTCTCCCTTTCCCGAACCCGGTTGTTATGTATCAGAGGTGCCGGACATGGTTGAAATATGCACTTGGTGATCTCAAAGGCATGGGGATGTATGGCGGAGGGGAATGGTGGACAGGGGTCATTCTTCCCGATTCGAAGCCTGATCTGAGACGTAAACACCGCATTTGGGCCCGCGTTCTCCTTCTCGGACACTTGGCATTAGCTGTTGTCTTTATTGCAACCGGGCATTGGTTTCTTGTGATCTTGATCAGTTGCGTCGGCTATGCGTATTGGCTCGGCACTCTCACGGGCCTTCCCCAGCATATTGGCATGATGCCCGATGCTCCGGATTTCAGACTCTGCTGCCGCACCTACACCTGCAGTCCCTTCGTTGGGTTCCTCTATTGGAACATGCAGTATCACGTCGAGCACCACATGTTCCCGGCGGTGCCCTTCTACAATCTCCCGGCGCTGCGCAAGGCGATCGAGCACGACTTGCCACCCGCCCCGCACGGGCTTTGGGCGACCTGGAGCGGGATCATTGCCGTTCTCAAGAAACAACGCGCCAATCCGGACTATGTCTTTGTTCCCGAGTTGCCGAATGCGGCTTGAGTGTTGGGGTTCCGTATCCCGCCGGGACAATGCGGGGGGAGATGCACTAATCAAAGAGCTTATCCTTCCCTCTTTCCTCCCTTTTGTCTTGAGATCATCCGACACCGGGCTCATTGGAGTTGTGTCATGAGTTCCCCAACCTATAGGGAACCGCTGATTAAATCCCATGGAGGCCGCTGAAGAGCATTTGCTGATTTTTGAACGGCACTTCTCTGCCGAGAAGCGGTGCCGTCCCCCATCGGGATGGGGGATCATACCTTTGGTATGCTTCTCCGCGCCTCTTCCCAGAGGCTTGGTTGAAGGCGCGAGCGCTGGGCAACACGTAGCTGCGGGAGC
>JBIIGI010000108.1:0-5166 GCA_044236545.1 Chthoniobacterales bacterium | reverse complement strand
GGACGGAACACTGGCTGGCTCCGTCCGCCTGGAGAACCTGCGCGACGGGGCGGAGGACCTGGAATGCTTCACCCTGTTAAGGGACGCCGCCATGGAACTTGAGCGCAGCGGAAAGCGGCCGGAACTTACGGCGGAGGCGAAAAAGCTCCTGACCCTCGATGCCGTGGTGCAGAGTCCCATTTCCTACGATGCGGATCCGGCGGCAATCAACGAGACCCGCCGGAAGGCTGACAGTCTCCTCGAAGAGATCAACGGAACTGCCCCCTGAACAGGGCAACACGATACCCGAATCCCATGCGCGCCAAACGACCTCACTCCATCCTGGCCATGCTTCTCGCCGCAACGGCGCTGCTCCCTCCCCTCACCGGAGCCTACGTTGCCGCCAATGCAGCAACCTCCTTTGAGGATCCGTTTACCGGGGACGACTCGGCCCACTATGAAACCGAGGGAGGCAAATGGGCCTTTGATCCCTCGCGCCACGGCCTGACAATGGCCAAGGCCACCGAAAGCAACAACGAGGGCATGTGGGCCCTTCGCCGGGATGTGACGCTTCCCCGCGCCTTCACGCTTGAGGCTGACTACACGGCCGACGGTAATGATACCTCCGCGGCTCTCGCGCTGAAAAATCCCGACACCGGCGACTATGCCTGCGCGACACTGTCGCTCAAGAAGGACGATGCCGGGGGGTGGTGGGTCACGGCTTGGATTGTCTATTCCTACCCGGATGAAAAATGGGCGTATCTGCAGCAAAGCAAACAACACGTTGCCGGTCTCGCCGATCCCACCTTCAGACTGCAGTTGACCCGCTCTCCGGGATCGAACGCCCTGGAATTCCTTGTCGCCAACAGCGACCTCGGCACACTGGAAACATCCCTGTCCGTCGAAACCGTCGGAGAGGATGGAAGGAAGCTTTCGGGCGCATGGCCCGACACGCTCAACTCCCTTTCCTGCGTCGGCGTTTACGGGTATGACTCCGGAGGAACCTGGGCCAACATCAGGCTCACCGACCTGTCGAAATAGGAAAAGCGAAGGATGCCAAGGAACACAAGCAATCCTCCCGCCGCCGTCCAACGCGGCGGCTCCGCGGCTGCATGGATCGGCGGTTTTTCCGGCCTCCTCCTGGCTGCGTCGCTGACAGCCGGCGCCCTCGCGTCAGAGACCCCGGCGGCAAAGCCTTTTCTCAACTCGTTCGAGGATCCCGCGGAGCTGTCCGACTGGCAGTGCCAGCAGGGGATCACGACAGAACTGACAAGTGCGTGGGCGACCGATGGGAAGACCTCCCTTCAGATCAACGTGCCGGCCGGAACGCCGTGGTTTGGAATCCAGCGTGACGTGATGCTGGAGGAATTCCGGCGTCATGAGTTCCTCGAGTTTGACCTCCATGCCGTGACGGACGTGGATTTCGCGGCATTCAAGATGCACGCCGACAAGTATCAGGATCTCATGGTGAACCATGATCGCCTGAAACCGGGGGAAACGATCCATGTCAGGATCCGGCTCGCCGACAATGAAATCGTGCGGTTCGGTGATTCCGCGACCATCAGCATCTGGATGGGAAACAAGACAGCGGTCGGTCAAACCATCCTGGTCGACAACGTCAGGTTGACGGGGTCGGGTGGGGAAGCGGCCCTGCTCGATGGCCTGCGCTCCCGGATCATGGCATCCAACCTCACGAACTCCGCGGCCACGGCACTCCTTGCCGATTGCGAGGCCGGGCTTGCCGGAACCGTGACCCGGGAGGACGTCGATCTCCTGAAGGGCCGATGGTGCACGATTCTGGGCGGTGAGTCGGATGCGTCTGCAAACTACAACGCGGTAAGCGTGTCACCGCTGCAAAAAATCAGGCGGACCGACACCTTGGCGGATCTCCCGTTCGACCCGTCAGAACGCGGCATGCGGATCGAGATGGCCCGCAACGAATACGAGACCCGGCAATTGGTTTTTCTTCCGAAAAACCGGGATGGCGAGGTCCGGCTTGAAGTGTCCGCGGGTGATCTGAAGGGACCGCAAGGGGGGGTGATCCCGTCGGTGGACATCGAACTGCGCTTGGTCGACGAGGTGGACATCGGGGGAACGACCCAATTTCCCGGCGAAAGACTTGCCGGCAACTGGCCGGATCCCCTGATCCCGAACAGCCAGTTCACGATCAAGGAGGGCCGATTGCAAGGCGTGTGGCTTACCGTGAGGACACGGGCCACAACGCCTCCGGGCGGTTACGAGGGCCGGATCTCCGTCAAGGACGGCGCGGGAGTGGTGACGACTCTCCCGATGGCCGTCACGGTATGGGATTTCACACTGCCGGAAAAATCATCGCTCAAAAGCTTTTTCTGCGCGTGGTCTCACAACTGGGCCACATTCTATAACTACGGAAAGTATCCCCGGGGAGCGTGGTTCCACCACGCCTCGTTCGACGACATCCCCAAGGACCTCCAACTCGCCGCGATCGAGTTCTTTGCCGACTACCGGGCGACGCTTCAGGGATTAAACACATACGGTCTCATTTCCGGGACACCCGTTCCCCCTGTGTTGCAGCCGGACGGTTCACTCAGTCTGGACAGGTCCCCGAAGCCCGGTTCCCCTTCCTGGGACCAGGTGGCGGCCGCCGCGATGAGGAATGATGGAGCCCTGTTCGTGGGGGAGATCGGCGGCCAGACCAAACTGCACCTCGGAGAGGCATCCAAGGACAAGCGCGTGGTCGGCCTGCTCTCGGAGTATCTCACCCTGGTCACCCGCCATGCCGCGAAGCTGGGTTGGAAAAACCCCCTCTACTTTTACCTCCTAGACGAACCCCATAATAACCAGAAGGCGGGAGGATGGGGCGCCGTGCTGAAGGAGGCCCGGTTCCTGAAGTCGGTCGCCCCCTCAATCAGGACATTCGTCGCTTCCGGCGTGATGCTCCCCACTCCGAGTCAGTCACTCCTCTACAGGGATATCGACGCCTTCTGCATGCTCTGGGACCGCACTCCCCTCCGCGATGCGGATTTCCTCCGCACCAAGGGAAAAGAGGTCTGGTGGTACGGGGCAAACGTCATCGATGCGCCGTATCCCAACTGGGCTGTTCAAAACGCGAATGCCGCAGCACGGGTGATTCCGCTGATAAGTTACAAGTTCAGGATGGACGGAGTCTTGAATTGGGCGGCAACCCTGTTCGGTGACGACAACTCGTATCCTCAGGACGGCCCCCGCTGGCCCGAGCGCGCATGGTCGATGAAGGGGTGGCCTTACCGACCGGGAGAAGGTCATTTGTGCTACCCCGGCACGGGCGGGACTTTCTGGCCTTCCATCCGGTTGTCAAACTGGCGCGACGGGATGGAAGACTACGAATATCTCAAGCTCTTGGAGGAGCGCCTGCCCACGCTGCCCTCCGACAAACAGGATCGTGCCAAGGAGCTGCTTTCCCTAGGCTCCTTGGTTTCGGCACCATACGACTACACCCGTGACCCTGAGGATTTTGCGACTCTCAGACGGCGGATCGCCGGGCTACTAACCGGGGAAAACACCAATCAGGAGCGCACCCGCGGGGATAACTCCCGATGAAGTGCCACTTTCAAAAACCAATCCATCATGAGCAATAGTCCGAATCATCCCTCGACGATCTTCAACTTTCCCTTTCCCATTGAACGATGGGACGAGGGCATCCCCCTCGGCAACGGTCTGCTCGGCGCCATCATCTGGGGTGACAGCCGTGAAGTCGTTCTCTCGCTCGATCAGGCCACGCTCTGGGACGAGAGGACTCCCGAGGCCTATGCCGACAAGGACTGGAACTTTGCGCGGATGCTCCGGCTCATCAGCGCGAAGAAATGGAAACAGGTGGTTGATGAATTCGAAACCCCGGCGCAGGATCCCTGGCCAACGAAAATCCGAGCCTGCAGGCTCATCCTCTCGCTCCCGAAGAACGACTCATGGACCGGGGCCTCACTCGACATCTCCAGGGGCGAGGCCGTTCTCCGCTCGCGCAGGGGCACGGTCACGGTCGTCTGCGATGCCGCCCGGCCGCTGCTGGCGCTCCGCGCAACGGGAGTGAAGCTGATCCACCGGATCGAATTCCCGGATTACCGCAGGCGTGCGGGGGAGACCGTTCCCGCCAACAGCCTGCGGGCCCTCGGATATCCGGCCGCGTCGCACGGCCGCCGGGGAGAAACCGGGTTTTGCGTCCAGGAAGTCGCCGGCGGTGAGGCCACGGTCACCGCGGCGCGGTGCCGCAAGGAGGGAGCGTCCACCGAACTCCTCACCTACGTGAGCGGGTTGGGTGAGCCCTCCGCGATGACCGATGAGGCCTGCGCCGCGGTCGATAAATCCCGAGACGGCAGCTTCGCGGACATCAGGCGCAAGAGCACCGCGTGGTGGAAGCGCTTCTGGTCCCGCTCGCGGGTCACCATTTCCCACGAATCCATCAACCGCCACTACCAGCTCGGCCAGTATTTCCTGGGAAGCTGCTCCCGCATCGGGGCGCCGCCGATGCCCCTCCAGGGTGTCTGGACGGCCGATGAGGGGACTCTCCCGCCGTGGAGGGGTGACTACCACCACAACCTCAACACGCAGTTCTCCTACATCTCCTACCTCTCCAACAACCGTCTCGACGAGGGGCTGGCGTTCCTCGAGCACATGTGGAGGATCCTGCCGAAGCACCGCGAACTGGCCTCCCGTTTTTTCAACGCACCCGGCGCGTTCGTTCCCGGAGCCATGTCGCTGGCGGGCGAGGTGATCAGCGGTTGGGCCCCCTACTCCTTCAGTCTGACCAACGGTTCCTGGGTGGCGGAGATGTACCATCGTCATTGGAAATTCACCGGCGATGAAAACTTTCTCCGCGTGCGGGCCTATCCCTATTGCCTGGCTCAGGCGGAGTTTCTTCTTCATTGGCTCAAGCCTGATCCGAAAACAGGTCGGCTCGTTCTCCCGATGTCGAGCTCTGCGGAGATTCATGACAATACCCCGCAGTCGTATCTTCCCGGTAACTCCAACTACGATCACTTCCTCATGCTGAAACTCTTCCTCGATCTGGAAGAGATGGCCGCCTCACTCGGACACCGCAAGGAGAGTGCGGCATGGAAGCGCCATGCGAAATCGCTCGGATCCCCCGCCCTTTCCAAGGTCCCCTCGCCCGACGGACTGATCCGAGGGGAGTTGCTCGGCATCGCACCAGGCATGCCCCTGGACCGCTCGCAC
>JBIIGI010000052.1:0-19034 GCA_044236545.1 Chthoniobacterales bacterium | reverse complement strand
TGAAATGTTTCCGATCAGGCCCACCGCATTCCCCTTGAGTTCCATGGCAGGCTTGGTCGCGGTGAGCCCGAGGGCACGGGCAAGGAGAGCGTTGTTCCCGAGTTTAGGATGCAGATCGAGGGGAAGGCGTGAGCTGTAGAGGGCGAGATCTCCTTCCATCGCCGCCTTCAGCTTACGGTAGTAAGGACCGGTGATGGGTGCGGATCCGTTCCAGAAGAGCCCGTGATGGACAATCAGCAGTGTCCCCTCCTCCCTGGAGGCTTCCTTGATCACCGCCTCGCAGGCATCGACGGCCGCGACGATCCGGGAGATCCGGCCGCTGTTGGAGATCTGGAGTCCGTTCACGGCTCCGGGATAGTCGGCGATTTCGCCTGTCCGGAGGTGAGTATCGAGGGTGGAAACGAGCGTCTTGATGTTCTTCATCGGAAAAGTTTTTTCACTTGGATGTTCAAAAGATGTTTTTCCCCTGCCCGGACTCAGGTAGCAAGGTTGGATGTTACGCGCAGGCATCGTCGGTCTCCCCAATGTGGGAAAATCCACTCTCTTCAACGCCCTCACCCGGAGCCGCAAGGCCGAGGCGGCGAATTTTCCATTCTGCACCATCGAGCCGAACGTCGGCGTGGTGAACGTCCCCGACTCCCGTTTGGAACGTCTCCGCGAACTCGCCTCCTCCGAGAAGGTCATTCCAGCGGCCATCGAGTTCGTCGACATCGCCGGCCTCGTCAAGGGAGCCAGCGAAGGCGAGGGCCTCGGCAACAAGTTCCTGGCCCACATTCGCGAGGTTGACGCCATCGTCCAGGTGGTCCGTTGCTTCGAGAATGAAGACATCCACCATGTAGCCGGCACGGTTGACCCCGTCCGCGACATCGAGATCATCACCACGGAGCTTGTCCTTGCGGACATGGCTACCGTCCAGAAGAGGATCGAGCGTCAGGCCAAGGCCGCCAAGACGGGCGACAAGATTGCCAAGGCGGAGATCGAACTCGGCCAGAAGCTTCTCCCCCACCTCGATTCCGGAAAGCCAGCCTCCACCGCAGATCTCTCCGACGACGAGAAGAAGCTCCTCGCCACATTCTTCCTCCTGAGCGCCAAGCCCGTGCTCTTCGCCGCCAATGTCCGCGAAGAGGATCTGGCCTTGCTGGAGAAGGGAGACTACTCCTCCAACCCCCACGTGAAAGCGGTGGAGGACTACGCCGCCTCCCACCATGGAACCGGCACGGTCGTTGTCAGCGCCCAGATCGAGAGCGAGCTCTCAGAACTCCCACCCGAGGAGGCCAAGGAATACCTAGAGGGACTTGGCGTCTCAGACAGCGGCGTCGGCAAGCTCATCCGCGGCGCCTACACCCTGCTCGGCCTGCGCACCTACTTCACCTACGGCCCCAAGGAGACCCGGGCCTGGACCATCCGCTCCGGTGACAAGGCCCCCGCCGCCGCCGGGGTCATCCACAGCGATTTCGAGCGCGGTTTCATCGCCGCCGAGACAATGGCTTTCACCGACCTCGACACGCTCGGTTCCTCCGCCAAGTGCCGCGAAGCAGGCAAACTCCGCATCGAAGGCAAGGAATACGAGGTGAAGGACGGCGACGTGATGGAATTCCGATTCAACGTATAGGATGGGATCAGGTTAAAAAGTTAAAGACGTTGAATCGTTAAAAGGTCAGGAACCGCTGCAGCCAGAGCCTCCCGTCATCGTTTTAACTTTCTAACCTTTTTAACTTTTCATCCTCCCCGCTTCTTCAAGTTTCAGA
This sequence comes from Chthoniobacterales bacterium, assembly GCA_044236545.1. GTDB lineage: Bacteria > Verrucomicrobiota > Verrucomicrobiia > Chthoniobacterales > UBA6821 > UBA6821. The sequence continues at coordinate 17,286 of JBIIGI010000052.1, read as the reverse complement.
TTTCAGATTTCATATTTTCCCCTCATGCCCCCTGACCCTCGCGAAGCCCTTCTGGCTCCCCAAGCGCAGCGCGCCTCGGAGAGTGTCGGGCGGCTCAGGCCCGAGTCGGAGCATTCCTTTCGTTCCTGCTACCAGCGAGACCGGGATCGGATCGTTCACGGGACATCCTTCCGCAGGCTTGACGGCAAGACCCAGGTCTTCCTGAACGGCAAAGGTGACCATTACCGCACCCGCCTGACCCACACCATCGAGGTTGCCTCGATCAGTCGTACCGTGGCACGCGCCCTCGGCCTCAACGAGGACCTGGCCGAGGCGATCGCCCTTGCCCATGACCTCGGGCACACCCCCTTCGGCCACGCGGGAGAGGAGGCGCTCGACCGCCTGATGAAAGATCACGGGGGATTCGATCATAACGGGCAGAGCCTGAGGGTCGTCGAGGTGCTTGAGGAGAGCTATCCCCAGCAACCCGGTCTCAACCTCTCCCACGAAGTGCTCGAGGGACTGAGAAAACACGACCGCACCCTCAGCCACCCGCGTCTGGGAAGCCATACCAGCCCCTCCCTCGAAGCTCAGATCGCGAATGTCGCCGACGAGATCGCCTACTACGGCCACGACCTCGAGGATGGACTCGCCTCGGGATTACTCCCCGAAAAGGATCTCGAGTCGCTCGATCTCTGGAAGGAAGCTTCCGAGAAGGCCTTTTCCGAATCCTCCGGCCTTCTGGCATCGGCCGGTCCCCGCACCCACCGCAAGTTCATCATTCGCTGCCTCATCAACCGCGAGGTCGAGGATCTCGTCTCCACAAGCCGTGAAGCGATCCGTTCCTCCGGGGTCTCCACGGTCGACGACGTGCGCCGCCATCCCGTGAAGCTCATCGGCTATTCCCCGGAACTGAAATCCAGGAATGCCGAACTACGTCGACACCTCTATGCGAATTTTTACCACCATCCGGAGGTGCAGGGCACCAATGAGACTGCCTGCCGACAGATGGAATCGGTCTATGCCGATCTTGTGAACAACCCCGCACACCTGGGTAGCCGTAGCCTCACGCGCCTGGAACGCGACGGCCTCCACCGTGTCGTGGCGGACTATGTGGCGGGCATGACTGATTCGTACTTACGCTCCCGCTACGAGGCACTTTCGTAGAAAAGACTCTGGATATCGGCGGATAGCAGCGTTGTTGCTCTCCATCTGATCTTCCGAGTCTTAACCGGAATAAAAAAATCAGGCATAGGACGCTCTATGTCTGCATGGAGTGCTACCCTGGAGAGGTGAAAAACCGCCGCAAAAGAGAAGAATCGCGTGGCAGGGATGCCGTTTGACACGCTACAAGTCATACATTCGTTTCTTCCCCTTCCATGAAAGAAGCCTCCGCCCGTATCAAGATCAACAAGTTGCTCGAAGCAGCAGGATGGCGTTTCTTCGGAAACGAGCACGGCCCTGCAAACATCCGCCTGGAACCGAGCGTTGCCCTGACCGAGCAGGCCTTTGACGAAATCGGGGAAAACTTCGAGAAGACCACCAAGGGATTCGTCGATTTCCTGATGCTCAACGAGAAGGGGTTTCCACTGATCGTGCTGGAGGCCAAGGCCGAGAACAAAGACCCCTTGGTTGGCAAGGAACAGGCCCGCCGCTATGCCCGGACGCTCGACTGCCGGTTCGTCATCCTTTCCAACGGGAACATCCACTATTTCTGGGACCTCGAGCGCGGGAATCCCTCCATCATCACGGCTTTCCCCACGCCTGCCTCGGTCATCGGCTTCCAGAGAGTGACCCCCGAGCCGCAGAAGCTTGTCCGGGAATCCGTGGATGACGATTACGTCGCCCTGACCCAGCGCCCCGGCTACGCCTCCGAGGCTGGATGGAAGAACGAATCCGAGCGCCCCTCCTTCATCGAGACCAACGGCCTCCGCTTCCTCCGTCCTTATCAGAAAAAAGCCGTCCACGCCGTCCAGCATTCCGTTTCCAAGGGCAACGACCGCTTCCTCCTCGAGATGGCCACCGGCACCGGCAAGACGCTTGTCTCCGCAGCCCTCATCAAGCTCTTCCTTCGGACTGGCAATGCCAGCCGAGTCCTCTTTCTCGTCGACCGCCTCGAGTTGGAGGATCAGGCTCTCAAGGCCTTTCGCAAGACCCTCGCCAACGACTACAAGGCCGTCATCTACAAGGAGAGCCGCGACGATTGGCGGGGTGCCGAGATCGTTGTCACGACGGTCCAGTCGCTTCTCTTCAACAACAAATACCAGCGGCTCTTCTCCCCCACCGACTTCGACCTCGTCATCTCCGATGAGGCCCACCGCTCCATCGGCGGCAATGCCCGTGCAGTCTTTGACTACTTCGTCGGCTACAAGCTGGGCCTCACCGCCACCCCGCGCGACTACCTCAAGAAAGTGAATCAACAGGAAGCCCGCAACAGGGATCCCCGCGAGTTCGAACGACGACTCCTGCTCGACACCTACCGCACCTTCGGATGCAACGACGGCCAGCCCACCTACCGCTATTCCCTGCTCGATGGCGTGCGCGAGGGATTCCTCATCAACCCCACCGTCGTCGATGCGCGGAGCGATATCACCACACAGCTCCTCTCCGACCAGGGCTACATCTCCGTGGTCGAGGATGAGGAGGGTAACGCCACCGAGGAGAGCTTCACTCACCGCGAATTCGAGAAGCGTTTTTTCTCCGAGGCGACCAATCAACTCTTCTGCAAAACCTTCCTCGAGAATGCCCTGCGCGACCCCGTCAGCGGCGAGATCGGCAAGTCGATCGTCTTTGCCGTCAGCCAGAGCCATGCGGCGAAGCTTACCCAGATCCTGAACCTGATCGCCGACCTGAAGTTCCCTGGGAAATACAGCTCAGACTTCGCCGTCCAGGTCACCTCACAGGTCGATGGTGCCCAGCAACACACCATCAACTTCACCAACAACAACCTCCTCGGATCCGCCAACTTCCTCCCCACCTACAAGACCAGCAAGGCGCGTGTCTGCGTGACCGTCGGCATGATGACCACCGGCTACGATTGCCCCGATGTCCTGAACCTCGGGCTCTTCCGCCCTATTTTCTCCCCCACCGACTTCATCCAGATCAAGGGGCGCGGCACCCGTAAGCACGACTTCCGCGAGCAACTCTTCGACGAGGATCTCAAGGAGAGCGTGAAGGAACCAAGGAAGAGCGCCTTCAAGCTCTTCGACTTCTTTGCCAACTGCCAATACTTCGAGGAAGAGTTCGACTACGACGAGGTCCTGAAGCTCCCCAAGCCGAAGGGTCTGGGCGGCGAAGGGGGCGGAGGAGGCACCGGTGAGCCCTCTTTCCACACCTATACCGGCGAGGACATCCTCTCCACCATCAAGGAAGAGCCCGTGGGAGAACAGGGCATGAAGATCGACCGGATGTTCTTCCAGCAGTTCGAGGAGGCCGTCCGCGAGAACGACTTCATCGCCGCCAGCGTCGAGGCTGGCGAATGGGACCGCGTCATCGACTACGTGAACAAGGAGTTCATTCAGAATCCCGAACAGCACTACTCCCTGGAAAAGCTCCGCAAGGCCGCCGACGTCGACCGCCGCATCACCCTGCGCGAGATCCTCGAGAAGATCTTCGGCCTCATCCCCCGCTTCAAATCCAAGGATGAGCTCCTCGAGGAGGAGTTCGCCAAGTTCGTCGCCGATCACAAGCCCGAGGAGAGCGAGGCCATCCCCGCGCTCAAGACCTACTTCAAGGCCTACGCTACCAGCGACCACGTCCGTCACATTATCGACACCGGGCACCTCACCGATCTGGCGACCAACCCCGTCTTCTCCACCCGCGACTACAGGGCGGTTCCCCAGAAATACCGCACCATCATCCCCGACTACATCAAGGACTACGTCCCCCTGAACCAGTTCGCCGGATAGCCTGTTTCTCACGTCCATGAATCACTTCATCTATCCGGGTTCAGAAGAGCGATTTGGGGACTATCTCGTCTTTGTCGATGAAAGCGGGGATCATGAGCTGTCTAGAATAGACCCCCAGTATCCTGTCTTTGTCCTGCTCTTTTGCATCATTCGGAAGGACGACTATGTGAACAAGGTCTGTCCCAATCTGCAGCGGTTTAAGTTCGAGTTCTGGGGCCATGACGAAGTGGTGCTTCATGAGCATGAAATCCGCAAACCCAAGGGGGATTTTCTCTTCCTGCTACAGCGTCATGTTCGCGAGCGGTTCTTGGCGGGAATTGCACAACAGATTCAGGACATGCCGGCCACAGTCGTTGCCGTAGTCATTGATAAGCCTGCGTATGTAGCCCAATACCACACACCGGCCAGCCCCTACGACTACGCCATGGAGACCGGCCTAGAGCGGATTTATCGGGAAATGGAGAGGAGGGGCCAAGGCGAACGCATGACCCCTGTGATCGTCGAGGCACGGGGACGCCGGGAAGATTCGGAGCTGGAACTGGCGTTCCGTCGTGTCTGCGACGGGACCAACGCCCTCAGGAAGAATCTTCCGCTCCAGTTGGTCATGATTCCCAAAACTTCCAATTCTCCCGGACTGCAACTCACCGACCTGATGGCCCGTCCCGTCGGCCTCAGGCACTTCCGGCCCACTCAAGCGAACAGGGCCTTTGAGATCATCCATCCTAAACTTCGCCGTAGCCCTGATGGGACAGTGGAGGGCTGGGGCCTGAAGATTCTTCCCTAGAAATGCGAAAGGCCTCCGGGAAATCCCAGAAGCCTAGCGCCGACCGGATATTTCCAGTCCAACTTGATGAATACCTTTCCATGATACGCCTCCACCGTCAACTCTCCTGTTCTCATTATGACCCATTTCCCTCTTTTGAAGTCGCAAACTGCGACCGCAAAACCATAACCCTCTAAAAACCACTTTCTTCCAAAGGACCGGTCGCAAACTGCGACCAGTTCCTCGTAACCCACTAATAATCAGCATAAAAAGAACAACCGGTCACAATTTGTGACCGGATCCCCTTTCATCTCGCCTCCCCCTTTCGTGATTTTCCTGACTTTCGTGGTTACCCCCTGATCCCCTTCATTTCACTTTTCCCCCCTTCAGCCTTCAGCCTAACCACCTCCCTCCTTCAGCCTTTCAGCCCCCCATTACCGATTCCCGATTCCCGATCCCTTCAGTAAAACTCTCCCCCTCTTTCACGTTCTAACGCTTCAACCTTTTTAACCCGCCCCCTCTCCCTTCCCCATGCTCGACTCCGATACCAAGCGCCGCATCGACACCGCCCGCGACCTCCTCGTGGGGAAGGTCCCCGACCCCAAGTCCCAGGTCGAGCAGATCACCATCGCCCTCATCTACAAGTTCATGGACGACATGGACGCCGAGGCCGAGGAACTGGGCGGCAAGCGCAAGTTCTTCAGCGGCGAGTACGGAAAATTCGGCTGGGCCAAGCTCATGCAGCCCGGCATCGGCGGCCATGAGCTTCTCGCCCTCTACGCCGACGGCATTGCCAAGATGCCCGAGAATCCCGGCATCCCCGCCCTCTTCCGCGACATCTTCAAGAACGCGTACCTTCCATACAGGGATCCCGAGACGCTAAAAAGTTTTCTGAAAGTCATCAACGACTTCTCCTACGACCACAGCGAGCGGCTCGGCGACGCCTTCGAGTATCTCCTCTCCGTCCTCGGCTCGCAGGGAGACGCCGGCCAGTTCCGCACCCCGAGGCACATCATCGACTTCATCGTCGAGATCCTCGCCCCGCGGAAAGAGGAAAGCCTCCTCGATCCCGCCTGCGGCACCGCCGGATTCCTCATCTCCGCCTACAAGCACATCCTCCGGACCAACACCGACGCCCGGGGCAACAGCACCCTTACCCCGGACGAAAAGGGACTCCTCGCCAAGAAATTCAACGGCTACGACATCTCTCCCGACATGGTCCGCCTGTCGCTCGTGAACCTCTACCTCCACGGCTTCACCGACCCCCACATCTTCGAATACGACACGCTCACCGACGCCGCGCGGTGGAACGAATACGCCGATGTCATCCTGGCCAATCCCCCCTTCATGTCGCCGAAGGGCGGCATCCGCCCCCACAACAGATTCTCCATCCAGGCCAAGCGGAGCGAGGTCCTCTTCGTCGACTACATCGCCGAGCACCTCACTTCCAACGGACGCGCCGGGATCATCGTCCCCGAGGGCATCATCTTCCAGAGCCAGAACGCCTATAAGGATCTCCGGAAGATGCTCGTCGAGAACTCTCTCGTCGCCGTCATCTCGCTGCCCGCCGGATGCTTCAATCCCTACTCCGGGGTGAAGACCTCCATCCTCCTCCTCGACAAAAGCCTCGCCCGCCAAAGCGATACCGTCGCCTTCTTCAAGGTCGAAAACGACGGCTACGACCTCGGCGCCCAGCGCAGACCGATCCAGAAAAACGACCTTCCGAAGGTTCAAGATGAACTCGAGAGCTACCTCGCCACCCTCCGCGACAGAAAAGATCCGAGCGGTCTAGCCCTCACCACCGCCCTCATCGTCCCCAAAGAAAAAATCGCCGCTAATAATGACTACAACCTCAGCGGCGAGCGTTATCGAGAGGGGTCGGCGAGCAACCACTCCTTCCCGTTGGTAAAGATTGGAGACGAAAGCATTTTCCGAGTGGAAAGCGGAGGAACTCCAAAGTCCGATGTCCAAGCGTATTGGGGCGGCGGCATCCCTTGGGCAACTCTGGTCGATCTGCCTGCCACGGATTTCATCAGCGAGATCACAAGCACTCAGCGAACCATCTCCGAAAAAGGATTGAAGGAATCGTCTGCAAAGATGATCCCTGCAAACTCCGTGATTGTATCCACACGGGCAACGATCGGCCGCATTGCGATCAACAAAGTTCAGATAGCGACCAACCAGGGATTCAAAAACGTGATCATCGAAGATCCGTCGAAAGCACTCCCTGAATATGTGGCTCTTGCCCTCACACGCTTGGTTCCGACGATGAAGGCATGGGCCACTGGTGGAACCTTTGCGGAGATTTCCAAGTCGAAGTTCTGTGAACTCGAAATCCCCCTGCCGCCGTTGGAAATCCAGAAAGAGATCGTCACCGAAATCGAAGGTTACCAAAAAATCATCAACGGCGCTCGCGCCGTCCTCGAAAACTACCATCCCCACATCCCCATCAACCCCGACTGGCCGATGGTTGAGTTGGGTGGCCTGCTCACTTTTGTTGGAAGCGGAGTAACACCCAAAGGCGGTAAAGAAACCTATTTGACTGAGGGGGTCTTGTTCATCCGCAGTCAAAATATCCTCAGCGGATCATACGACTTCAGCGATGCCGCATATATTTCTGAGGAGACGCATAATGAAATGGCCAGAAGCCAAGTCCAATATGGTGACGTATTCCTGAACATCACTGGAGCTTCGATTGGGAGAAGCGCATGGATGGACCAAGAAATTCCGGCAAATGTTAACCAGCATGTTGCCCTTCTCCGAACAGGACCTGAATTGGACAGAGTATATTTGTCGACCTTTCTCAATTCAGATGGGGGACAGAATCAGATTTTCTCAGTTCAAGCAGGAGCATCACGTGAGGCTCTGAATTATGCGCAGATCCGTCAGTTCAAGATCCCGCTCCCAACACTCGCCGAACAGCAGTCCATCGTCGCCGAAATCGAAGCTGAACAAAACCTCGTCAACGCCAACCGCGAACTCATCACCCGGTTCGAATCCAAAATCCAAACCACCCTCTCCCGCATCTGGGGAGATTAAACTGGAATGACTCCTGCAGCTTCCCCAGAAAAAGTACGGTCGCTGATCATTACTGACCAGACTCGGTTCAGCGATGGCAACAGCGATGTCTGCATTGCAGGAATAGACAGCCAGACTGGAGAGTGTATCCGCCCAAAGCCCTACCTCTCGTATGATGAATGCAAGCAGCTAGGGATATTTCCGGGAGGTATCCTCACGGGGGAGTTCACGAGATTTGCCAAAGACGATCCGCCTCACTTTGAAGACTACTACCGCGAAAACCTCAACTTCGAGGGGCTGTGCTCACCGGATGAGTTTCATGGGATTCTAAAGCACAGTTGCGTTGATAGTGTCGCATCTGGCTTTGGCTTAAAGAGCCCACCGGTTGGTCGAGTGATTACCAAGGAAATGGAACCCAAGTGTTCAATCATCACTTTGGGAATGAGGCCTTCGGAGGTTCAGATCGTGGAAGATAAGTTCAAGGCCGGCAGTATTAGGCTGAACTTCAAGGACTCTTCCGGGTTTGAGGGATGGTACTTTCCCATTACCGATCTCGGCTTTCATCACTTCGCCAAACACTACTTCGAAAAACAATCCCTGAGGTTGCTCAACGAGGAAATTTGGAAGCAAAGCGAGGTCTTTATTCGAATAGGTTTGAGTCGGTTGTTCGAGAACGATCAAAAAAACAAAAGCGGTTTCTGGATGCAGGCTAACGGGATCTACACCTTCCCCGAGATCGTAGGGAATATTCGATCCTACCCGTATCTGGAACAGCCGGGGGTCGAAGCCGCTCCGGGTAATCCCGTTTTCACCATTGGGCACTCTAACCACAGCATTGAGTCGTTCTTGGATCTGCTTCTCAAACACGATGTGAAGGCCATTGCAGATGTACGTTCAATGCCAGCCAGCCGCCACAACCCTCAGTTCAATCAGGTATTGCTCAGACAAACGCTCCGGCGGAATGGCATTGATTATGTTTTCCTTGGGAAGGAACTAGGGGCGAGATCTGAGGATCGTTCGTGCTATCTGAACGGACGTGTCCAGTATGCACGCTTGGCTCAAACTGGACTTTTCAAGAGTGGCTTGGCGAGGGTGATGAAGGGCTCAGCAAAGTACAACCTGGCCTTGATGTGCTCAGAGAAGGAGCCGCTGGACTGTCACCGCACAATTCTGGTTTCCCGGGAGCTAGCCCGAAAAGGGGTTAAGGTTTTCCATATCCATGGCGATGGTCGTCTCGAGACGCATGAGGACTCCATTGAGCGTCTGCTGGGGATAACCCACGTGCCGGATCAGGATATGTTCGTACCAAGGGAGAAGTTGATAGAACTAGCTCTTGGAAAACAGGAGGAACGCATAGCCTACGTCGAAAGGGATGCCCCCTCTTGCCCGGCATCAAACCAAATGTCATGAAAGTTTTTACCATTGGATTCACCAAAAAGACGGCGGAACAGTTTTTCCAAGCACTCCGTCTCTCCGGGGCTAAAAGGGTTGTGGATGTTCGTCTCAATAAAACGTCACAGCTTGCAGGTTTCGCCAAAGCCGATGACCTGAAGTATTTTCTCAAGGAAGTTTGCGACTTGGAATACGTAGCCACTCCAGATCTAGCCCCGACTACGGAAATGCTGGACGAGTACAAGAAGCTCAAGGGTGACTGGCAAACCTACGAAAAGCGTTTTCTCGATCTAATGGAGAAGCGGAAGATCGAGACCACGATCCCGAAGGAGGTCATATCTGAAGGTTGTTTGCTCTGTAGTGAGGACAAACCACACCACTGTCACCGCCGTCTGGTTGCTGAGTATCTGAAACGCCACTGGGGTGATCTAGAAATCGAACATCTACCGTCAGGATCTTCGTAGGCAGAAAGATAGCCCCATACACAGATCTCAGGGCTCGCAAGCTTGGATGGAGAGCTAGGCGGGCAAGCGAAGCTGTAGTGAACTACTGCGAGCGCAGACCAACGACGCTATCCGCCAAGATCGCTAGCCTTTCCTTTTTAGCCTTCATCCTTCATAATTTTTAGCCTTTCCTTTGCCCATGTCCACCAACGCACCCCACCACACGATCGATGTCCCCTACCTCGCGCGTCTTGCACGGCTTGAGGTCACACCCGAGGAAGTGGAAATCTTCGGAGGACAGTTGGGGCGCATCCTTGATCATGTCGAGCAGATGAACAAACTCGACATCTCCGGCATCGAACCGACGGCGCACGCGATCACCGTATTCGACGTGATCCGTGAGGATGGAGTCACGGAGAGCCTCCCCAAGTCGACCATCCTGGAGAACGCCCCCCGAAGCGCCAATGGCCTCTTCGTCGTCCCCAAGGTCCTCGACTAGCCTCTTCCCCAAACCTGCATTTGCTGAGTTCCGGAGGTCGTTTTAACTTTTTAACATTTTAACCTTTCACCTTTTTCATGTCCTTCACTCCCTTCACCAGCATCGCCGAAGCGCGACGACTTCTCCGTTCCAAGGAGCTCTCCCCCGTCGAATTGGTCGAGGCCCTCGAACAGCGGATCGCCTCCATCGATCCCAAGATCGGTGCCTACATCGAGCGTGACGTCAAGACCGCGAAGAAGGAGGCCGCTTCGGCCGATCTCTCCAAGCCGCTCGGCGGCATTCCGATCGGTATCAAGGACGCCATCAGTGTGGCGGGCCAACCGCTGCAGTCGGCCTCCCGGATCCTTGACGGATACACGGCCCCCTACGACGCGACCTCCGTGGCACGGCTCCGCGCCTCGGGAGCGATTCCCTTCGGCAGGATGAACATGGATGAGTTTGCCATGGGTTCCTCCACGGAGAACTCCGCCTTCCATCCCACCCGTAACCCTTGGGACCTCAACCGCATTCCGGGAGGATCCAGCGGTGGATCCGCGGCCGCAGTGGCCGCAGGAACCGCACTTGCCACACTCGGCTCCGATACGGGCGGATCGATCCGCCAACCGGCAGCCCTCTGCGGTTGCGTGGGACTGAAGCCGACCTACGGGCGCATCTCCCGTTACGGACTCATCGCCTTCGCCTCCTCGCTGGATCAGATCGGTCCCCTCACCACCACGGTCGAGGACAGCGCCCTCCTGCTCAACGCGATGGCCGGAAAGGATCCCCACGACTCCACCTCGCTCGAACTGCCCGACGAGGACTTCACCGCCGAGATCGGGCGCGATCTCAAGGGGCTCCGCATCGGCATCCCCAAAGAATACTTTGTCGACGGCATGGAGCCGGGGGTTCGTTCCACCGTCGATGCGGCAGTGAAACAACTGGTCTCCCTTGGGGCCGAACCGGTTGAGATTTCCCTGCCCCACACGGAGTATGCCGTGGCGGTATATTACATCATCGCCACCGCCGAGGCCTCGGCCAACCTGGCCCGATTCGACGGCGTGCGCTACGGACGTCGCTCCTCCGAGGCCAAGGATCTCCTCTCCCTCTACGAGAAGACACGCGCCGAGGGCTTCGGACGCGAAGTGAAGCGCCGCATCATCCTGGGTACCTATGTCCTGAGCAGCGGCTACTACGACGCCTACTACCTCCGCGCCCAGAAGGTGAGGACACTCATCCGCCGCGACTTCGACCAAGCCTTCACCAAGGTGGACGCCATCCTCTCACCCACCTCGCCGGAGACAGCCTTCCGCCTGGGTGAGAAGACCGATGACCCTCTCAAGATGTACCTGGCCGACATCTTCACGATCGCCGCCAATCTGGCCGGCATCTGCGGTCTGAGCCTCCCGTGCGGATTCTCCAACCGCGACGGCGTCGATCTCCCGGTGGGACTTCAGCTCCTTGGCCGCCCATTCGGCGAGAGCCGCCTGCTGCGGATCGGACATGCCTACGAGCAGTCCACCGAGTGGCATAAGCGTCGGCCCGAGCAAATCAGTTAAAAAGTTGAACAGTTAAAGGGTTAAACCCGGAATTTGCATTGGGAATTACAGATAATAGGAGGCCGTGTTAAAAGAGTTTAAAAGTGAAAATGTTACAACGTGGATCCGGGAGAGCCCTGACCTGAGATACGGAAGGGGAATGTCAGGGAAAGCGCCGTCATAAGATACCTGCATGAGTTCAATTCGGCCTCGGACTTCAGCCCCCTTTTAACCTTTTAACCTTTTAACCTTTTAACCTTTTAACCTTTTAACCTTTTAACGCTTTAACGCTTTAACGCTTTAACCGCTGAAAGCGCCGGGGTTGGCAAAGTTTTTGCTCTGTTGAGTTGGATTTTTTAACCACAGAGGCAATGATTCGAACCGACCTTTCCATGGAAACCAACTATCTCTCCGACGGCTTTGCCAAAATAGACCGTGACCTGCGGGAACTGATGACCTGTTTCAAGGAGATCCTTGAGGAGCTCGGAGAGTTTTCGACGAGGGATCTGCTCCCCTGGCTGAACGGCGAAGAAATGGCGACAGGGGAATCCCGAGGCATCGAGCAGGCCTACTCCATCGCCTTCCAGCTACTCAACATCGTGGAAGCGAACGCAGCGGCCCGCACCCGACGCCTTCGCGAGATCCACGAGGGACTCGCCACGGAGCGCGGCCTCTGGGGCAACCAACTCTCCCGGCTGTCCGCCAAGGGATGGACCCCGGAGGAGATCGCCGCCTACCTTCCCAAGGTCAGGGTTGAACCGGTCTTCACCGCACACCCGACCGAGGCCAAGAGGGGCGCCGTTCTTGACCAGCACCGCTCCATCCACCAACTGCTTGCCGAAAACGACCGCGAGGATCTCACGCCCAGCGAGCGTCGTGAAATCAGGCGCAGGATCAAGATCTGCCTGGAGAGGCTCTGGCGCAGCGGGGAGATCTTCCTCGACCAACCCGATGTCGCCGATGAACGGCGTGCCGTCATCTTCTACCTCCGGGATATCCTTCCCGACGCGGTGACCCGACTCGACACCCGCCTCCGATGGGCCTGGAACGAACTCGGATTTCCCCTTGAGCTGATGGGTGGGCCTGAGAGCCGCCCCCAGCTGAGCTTCGGAACATGGGTGGGGGGCGACCGTGACGGACATCCCTTCGTCACCGCAAAAGTGACCCGGGAAACGCTCCTTGAACTGCGTCTCAACGCCCTGGTTGTGCTCCACCGCCAGCTTGACACCCTTGCCGAAGCCCTTCCCCTCTCGAGCCACTTTCAGAAAGCCTCCCCTGAGTTGCAGGACCGGGTCTCCCAGCTTCGTGCGGAACTGGGGTCGCTTGGGGACCAGATCGTGGGCCGTTTTCCCGGCGAACCATGGCGCCAGCTTGTCCTGATGATCCAGGCACGCCTTCCGCTGCAGATCGGCGCGGGAGATCGCGCCAGCATCTCGGAGACCGGCATCCGGTACAACCGCCCCGGGGAGGTTGTTTCCGACCTGGAAATCCTCCGAGCGAGTCTCGGGGAGGTCGGGGGGCAACGCCTGATCCGCGAGACGGTCTGGCCGGTCCTGCGAATCATCGATGTCTTCGGATTCCATCTTGCCGATCTCGACATCCGCCAGAACAGCCGCGTCCACGAACTCGCGATGGCCCAGTTGCTAGAGGCGGCTGGAATTGACGATGGCGCGGGGTTCGCGGAATGGAGCGAGGAGAAGCGACTCGCCTTCCTGCGAGCGGAACTCAAGTCCCCTCGACCCTTCCTGGGTCCCGACAACCACCGCGGACTCGGAACGGAGGCCGACGCGGTCCTGAGCTGTTACGACACCCTGAGCGACAGGATCAAGGAGCACGGGAGGGAGGGAATCGGTTCCCTGATCGTCAGCATGACCCGGCGGCTCTCCGACCTTCTGGTGATCCCCATCCTGGCCCGGGAGGCGGGACTCACCGTGTGGAAGGAAGGCAGCCTTGCCTCCCTGCTGCCGATCGTTCCACTCTTCGAAACCTTGGACGACCTGGAGCGCAGCCCCTCGCTCCTCCGCGAATTCCTGGCCGAGCCGGTTGCCCAGGCCTCACTCGACCGTCGGGGTGTCGGAGACTCCGAGGAAAAGGGCTGCGGGCTACCCGTCCAGCAGGTGATGATAGGCTACAGTGACAGCAACAAGGATTGCGGCATCCTGGCCAGCCAATGGGGGCTGCACGAGGCCCAACGCGCGATGACCGAGGTCGCCGCGGATGCGGGAGTGGGACTGCTCTTCTTCCATGGCCGCGGCGGCACCATCAGCCGTGGGGCCGGTCCGACCCATCTCTTCCTCGACGCGCTTCCTCCGGGGGCTCTGCAAGGGGATCACCGCATGACCGAGCAGGGTGAGACAATCGCCCAAAAATACGCCAATGTCTCCACGGCAACCTATCATCTTGAGTTGCTGCTGGCGGGGGTGACCGGCATCTCCCTTGCCGGACGACGTCCCGAGCAGAGGACCGACACGGCCTCCGTGATTGCGGACTTCCTCTCCAAGGCAAGCCGTGTTTCCTACCGGAGCCTCATCGATGCGCCGGGTTTCATCACCTTTTACGAGCAGGCGACCCCGATCGATGCCCTGGAGGCAAGCCGGATCGGATCACGCCCCAAACGCCGTACAGGACAGCGAAGCATCGCCGACCTGAGGGCCATCCCCTGGGTCTTCAGCTGGAACCAGTGCCGCTACTACCTGCCGGGATGGTTTGGCGTCGGAAGCGCCCTTGAAGCCCTTGAGAAGCAACGGCCGGAACTCTTCAAGACACTTCAGACCGAACTGAGGAACTACTCGTTCCTTTATTATGTCCTGTCAAACGTGGAGACTAACTTAGCAAGCTCCGACCTATCCATCATGAAGGATTATGCTAAATTAGTTACTGATCCTGAGATCCGTGAAAGAGTCTTCGGGATCATCTCCTCGGAGTTCGAACGAACCCACGAACAACTCCGAAAGGTGTTTGGCGGTAGCCTTGATGAGCGCCGTCCCAGAATGGGCAAGACGCTCCAGCTTCGAGCCCGCGCACTTGCCCTGCTCCACGAGCAACAGATTGCCACATTGAGCGAGTGGAGGGAGTCCCAAAAAGAGAATCCTGCCAAGGCAGAGGCACTTCTTCCCCGCGTTCTTCTTTCAGTAAACGCAATTGCAAGTGGATTGAGAACAACTGGATAGTCGTATTTTTTACGACTATATCATAGTTTTATTCAACGACGGATCCCCTCGTGAATCTGGCGATTATCGGAGGGGGACCGGCAGGACTCAGGGCGGCCGAGGTAGCAGCAAAAGCAGAGGCTAAGGTCACCCTCTACGAAGGGAAGCCCTCAGTCGGTAGAAAATTCCTGGTCGCTGGTCATGGCGGGCTGAATCTCACACACTCCGACCCCCTTGAGGCGTTTGCCAGACGTTATGAAGGAAGCTTCCAAACAGGATACTGGACATCACTGCTTAAAGATTGGGGAAACAACGAGACCAGGGCCTGGGCTTCTGATCTCGGCATAGAAACCTTTATCGGAACGAGCGGCAGGGTCTTTCCCAAGGAGTTCAAGGCGGCCCCTTTGCTGAGGAGTTGGGTCAGACGCTTAAGAACCCTGGGCGTCACCATCAAAACCAGGCACCTTCTCAAGCAGATCAAACCAAAAGATGGCCATTTTATTCTATCATTCTCAACTCCAGAGGGTGCGTTAACCATGGAACACGATGCCGTCATTCTGGCACTAGGAGGGGCATCTTGGCCGGAAACCGGATCCGATGCCCGCTGGGCAAGTCTTCTGGGGGCCATGGGCGTCCCCATCACCCCTTTTAGTCCGGCGAATTGCGGATGGGAGGTAAATTGGGATCTTTTCTTCAATCAGGACATCCTTGCCAATATCGAGGGTTATCCACTGAAGAACATCACCGTCTCAGCGGGTGAACAGAGGATCGCCGGGGAACTCCTGATCACCAAGTATGGTCTGGAGGGAGGTGCTCTCTACCAACTCGGAAGTGCCTTGAGACGAATGGAGCAACCGATGCTGCAGATCGACCTAAAACCAACGTTTTCCGCTCAAGAATTGGCGTCAAAAATCACCAGAAATTCCAAGGATTTACTTGCTACAGCCGCCAAGGCGTGGCGACTGAGCCCCACGGCCAAGGCCTTGCTCGGCTCGATTGACTCCGGGAAGAGAGACCCCCTCTCCCTAGCCGAATTGGCCAAGAATCTCCCGATTCCCCTCATCGGCCCCCGCCCGATTGCAGAAGCGATATCGTCAGCGGGAGGAGTCTCCTCAGATGCCCTTGATGAGAACCTGATGGTGAAATCCCTTCCCGGACTCTTCCTTGCGGGTGAAATGCTCGATTGGGAGGCCCCCACGGGCGGCTACCTGCTTCAAGGGTGCCTGGCCACGGGAACACGGGCGGCAAGCGGGGCGTTGAGGAACTATCCGTAATTTTTGGGGACTGCCCCCTCCTTCCGTTGCCCTGGGATAAGTCAGGGAAACCGCTTCCCCAGCTTTTTCATTTTCACCTTCGCAGTGATAGCTACGCTTTCCGAATGATACCTTTCACTATCGTCATCGGCATCCTGCTGAACATCGTAGGCCTTGTCGGATTTTTCGGCACGGGAGCCATCCATTACACCGCGCTGATTCCCTGCGCCCTGGGACTGCTGCTGATCCTTTGCGGAATCCTCGCCCGCATCCCAAGGCTCCATATGCATGCCATGCATCTGGCCGTCCTCATCGCCCTGCTGGGATTCGGAGCCACCGTCTCATCATTTTCCATGCTCGGGATTCTCTTGCAGGATTCTGGAGCCGAAAAGGGCCACGCCGCCATCTCCAAAATGAGCACCGCCCTTCTCTGCGGGATTTTTGTGGTGTTTTGCATACGCTCTTTCGTCGTCGCACGTCTGGCGAAGAAAGCAGGTAAGCAGGGATATTGATTTCACCGACGGTCAATGTTCCTGACCGGTAGGGATCATCGGTTCATATCAACCCAGAATTTGCATTGAAAATCTGAAGTGAAGAGGAGAAGGGGTTAAAAAAGTTAGAACGTTCAAGAGTTACAATGCGGCTGAGGGAAATGTCGAAGACGGCACTTTGCGCCCCAAATGTATGGCGGCTTTCGCGTTGAGATTTCCCTGGGATTGGTTTGAACCCTTTTAACCTTCTAACACTTCAACTTTTTAACCCGATCGACTCGCACCATCTTGGTGAAAGCTCCGGATCTGTTGGCGTTATTCCATTTCAAAATCTTGGATCAAATGCGCTCCAAGGGGGACTTCCCCCCCCATCCATCCCTTCACACCCTATCCCTAAAGTTTAACAGGGATTACCCATCAAAAAACACCCAAACTCCTCTTTCAGACGGATTACGCCGCCTCGACATCGACGGCCGTGATCTCACCGCCCTCGGTGGTGATCCTGACCGTGGCGGGTCGGCAGCAGACTGCGCAGTCCTCGATCATCTCAACCACCCCCTCCACGGCCGTCTCAACCTGGATGGCGAAATCCTCCCCGCACTGCGGACACTGGATCAGGATCTCCTCAAGCCAGTCCATGAAGAAAAAAGGATGAATTATGAGGGATGAAGGATGAACCAAGCCCGGGGGATCGGGCGCGGTAGACTAACGAAGGTAGCCCCGTTAGGGGCGGCACCGCTTGCCGGGAGGCAAGTGCCGTCAAACCTGAACCAAGCCACTGGGAAGCGGCGCGGTAGACTACGACGCAGTCGTAGCCCCAACGGGGCGGCACGGCTTTGCGGGAGCAAAGTGCCGTCAAACCTGAACCAAGCCGCTG
>JBIIGI010000007.1:0-52727 GCA_044236545.1 Chthoniobacterales bacterium | reverse complement strand
TCAAAGATCCCATCGTCGGGGAACTCGCCCGATCGGCGGAGGAGGCGCAGGTCGTAGTCGGCGTCGTGAAAGATTACCGTCTTTCCCCGAAGGGTCATGAAGAACTCCTCCAGCGGCAGGCCGGCAAGCGGATCGATCAGCTTGAGATCCTCGGCCCACCCGCTCTGCGGCGCCTCCCCCCAGCCGCTCTGGATGAGGCAGAGCTTCTCAAAATAGCAATGCAGGCTGTCCGCCTCGGTGTCGAGGGCTACGCTCTTCTGTTCCGAGAGCCGCGCGAGATAATCGCGAAAAGCGGAATCAGCCGCGATCAAGGCTCCGCGATGAAGGTTTCCGTCGTCGGGATCTCCCCGGCGTGGCGGGCGCGCGGCTCGCGCACCTCGGTGTTGCCCTCGGTGGGGATGGTGACGAAAGGCCCGCCGGCAAGCGGCGCAACCTCGGTAAAGGCAACGTCGGGCACATCGCTCGGGATTCCCTCGAGAGGGAACTCCTTGCGGAGCGGATGGTAGGGATAACCCTCCCACATCAGGATGCGGCGGAGGTCGGGATGGTTGCGGAAGCGGATCCCCATGAGATCCCACACCTCGCGCTCGTGCCAGTTGGCGGTCGGCCAGATATCACAGACCGTATCCACCTCGGCCTCGTCCTCGGAGGTGGCGCACTTGAGGCGCAGATGGGATTTTGCGGCGATCGAGTAGAGTTCGTAAACCACCTCGAAACGGGGATGGCTTCCGTAATGATCGACACTGCAGATGTCGATCAGCATTTCGTAGCCAAGGCTGTCACGGCAAAAGAGGGCCACCTCGTGAAGGCGGGAGGCCCGTACCGAGAGGGTCGACTCGCCGCGGAACTCCTTCCTGTCGAAGATGTCGGGAGCGAAGGCCGCCTCCAGCTTGAGTGCGTCGTCGGCCGCGCTCATCGGAGGGACTCCAGCAGGGCCTTCTTCTGGTCGAGGAAGGAGTGTTCGGTCATGAGTTTGTTCTGGAGCTTCATCAGGCCGTCGAGCAGGGCTTCGGGACGGGGTGGGCATCCGGAGACATAGACATCGACGGGGATGATCTGATCGACTCCCTGCAGGGTCGCGTAGCTGCGGTACATCCCACCGGATGAGGCGCAGGCGCCCATCGCGATCACCCATTTTGGTTCGGGCATCTGCTCATAGATGCGCTTCACGGAAAGGGCCATCTTGTAGGTCACCGTGCCGGCCACGATCATCACGTCGGACTGGCGCGGCGAGAAGCGCATCACCTCGGCGCCGAACCGGGAGATGTCGAATCGGGAGGAAGAGGCGGCCATGAGCTCGATGGCGCAGCAGGCGAGACCCATCGGCATCGGCCAGAGTGAGTTCTTGCGCATCCAGTTGATGGCCGCGTCGAGCTTGGTGATGATGATGTTACCCTCGATCTTGGAATCAAACGCCATCGGGGTCGAAACGGGCGTCGCATGGGGATGCATGGTGGGCACAGTAGCCGTGGACATAGTGGGTAAAGACTATAAGAGAGACTTTCCGGAACAAGACGAATCTGGCTGATTGCCGAGTGGGGGAGAAACAGGGAGAGTGGGAATGGATGCCGAGATCTAGAAGTTAGGGCTGGATAAGTAGCTAGTTCAAAGCCTCTTCCCTAACTTCCAGCTTCCAGCTACAAACTCCAATTATGTCCACCCATCTCTGGTCCCGTCTCTCTTCCGCCAAATGGGAGGATGCCTGGGTGGAGCGTCTCCGGTTCGCCGGAGAGCAGAACCTGGTCATCAAGAAATTTCCCGCTTCCCGCTCAATCCGTCTCGATCTCTACGCAGATGCGCAAACAGCCCAGAAGTTGCAAAAGGTCTTCGGAGGAACGGTCCGTCCGTTCGACATAGCCAACTGGACGCCTCCCGCTCCAAAAAAAATCACCCCGCTCCGAATCGGCGGCGCCCTGCGGATCTACGGTGACGAGGCGTGTTTCAGAAAAGAGCGCTCCGCGGGGCGTGGGCAGGCCCTCTTCATCCCGAGCGGGTTGGCCTTCGGAACAGGAGACCATGCCACGACGGCCAGGTGTCTCCAACTTCTTGTGGAGGCCGCGAAGCCGTTGGCTGAAAAAGATTGGTCTCTGCTCGATCTCGGCTGCGGTTCGGGAATTCTGGCCCTGGCCGCCGAACTGCTCGGCGCACGGAAGGTCCTTGGATGCGATTTTGACGCGCGGTGCGTGAAGACATCGAAGGAGAACGCCGAACTCAACGATCTCTCCCGCGCGCGTTTCGTGAAGGCCGATGTTCTCCGCTGGAAACCGCCCGGCCATCAGGTGACATCCGATATCGTTGCCGCCAATCTCTACTCAACCATCCTCACCGCGGCTTCCGCAATGATCATGGAGGCGATCAAGCCCGGAGGGATCCTGATTCTCTCGGGAATTCTCGCCGTGGAGGAAAAGCCCATTCTCAAAACCTTCTCAACCTTGGGCCTCAGGCATCTGAAAACGCTGAAGCGCGGCAAATGGGCCGCGGTTCTGCTACGCAAGCCGAACGGGCGATGCGCTGAAACATCATCGCGGTAGGTAAATCATGCTCCGCTTCGGGCAGGGAAAAGCGGATTAGTGGTCAACGCCCACCGATCACTGCTTACGCGGTGCGCCTCTTTGTTCCACGGAGACTCTGGCAAGCGCCTTCCGATAGGCCGGGGCATGGCGGAGGATGCTCGGAAGGAGGGGATGGAGAAGCCTGATGCCTCGCTCAAAGGCGCGGACAGCCGGCCCGTGCCATCGTCGTGAGGGCAGGCGGAGCCGTGACCTGACAGGCTCCGGAACATATTCGCAAGCGAGAGGAGCAAGCCATGGGGAAAGCAGCCGAAGATAAGACGGGGTTTGTGGAAGGACGATCGAGCAGGCCACTTCGGCACAGAGCGGATGCGATCCGAGCAATGGCCCCTCGATCATCTTCCGGTAATAGTCCTCAAACTCAACCCAGGACTGCGGACCGTACGATGGATCTAGTCCGAAACACCTCCCAAACACCCGCATGTCGGTGTAAAACGCCTCCCGATCGTCCGGGATTAGTGGGGAGCCGTAGCGGAGGTGCATTTCGACGGAAGTCGAGACAAGCGTGGCGAGAACCCACATCAGAGCGGCGGGATCCATCGCAGAGTAGGGCTCCGGGTGATCGCCACGGACACGCTCATGCGCCGCACGGACTCTATGTTCGACAAACGCCGCATCCTCCACGGTCCCGAATGCGATCGTGTAGACGGCTTCCAGCGTGCGCCGCAGTCGCCCGGTCATGTCGTTCCTGAAGTTACTGCGGGCCGCCACGCCCATCGCCACGGCCGGATGGGCAACCTGAAGGATCGCCGCCGCGGCACCGCCGATCAGGACAAAGTTCTCGCGGTTGACGCGCCACATCGCGGACTCGCTTGAGAAGAGTCCCTGCTTCATCGGAGCCCCCCACCACCTCGCTCGAGCCTTCCACGAAGATCTCCGTAGGCAGCAGTGAGCCGGCGTTCCAACTCCAACCAGTCGCCGTCGCTCATCCGTCCGTCCCTCCGGTTGTCGCGGTACTCCATGGCCTCCGCTCTCATCAGCGCGGAAGACGCGGCCTCACCCGGAGTGATTCTGTAAAGGAGCGCCAAGAGTTGCGCGATCGTTTTGGAATAGATCTCGGGGGGCAAATTGAGTCTGCGCTCTCTCCACCATTCAAGTTCGAGCCGGGCAGCCTCCACGGGATCGAATTGAACCGGCGTCGACCGCTCCACGATGACATAATAATCCACAAGCTCGGGAAGGCACCGCGGGTCGTCGACCTTGTTGCGAAATACGGCGGCCGAACGGGCCGCATGGCAGGCAAGACGTGTGCCATCCCACCACGAGAAGCCGTACTGCCCGCAGGCAACCTCCATTGTCTCCCATCCCAGCTGCAACCATCGACCCTCGTAATAGCTCCTCCACATGCGCGACTCAAGACGGCCCATTTGCACGGGATCGAAACCCCCGATATCGGGATGTGCATGGAGGTGCTGGAGTGTCAAAGCCGCTATTGGCAGAACCGCAACGAACAGCAGCGTGATGACGATTCGAAAGAGCCCGTTCCCTTCTCCCCGTCCCGTGCTAACGGATTCGTTCGTCATGGAGGGATGATTTTGCTTCCGGCTCACCCAATCAACCCGACAGGAAGGACCCGCCGCCACTCCCCCCCTTAACGCGACCAGTTCAGGGCACCCTTCTTGATGGCGTAGATGTAGCCGACAAAGAGGATGAGGGAGAACGTCACGAGAACCCAGAGGATCTGGGTGCCGAACTGCTGCAGATATTCCCGGTAGATGACCGCCCAAGGATAGAGGAAGACGATTTCGATGTCGAAGAGGATGAAGAGCATCGCAACCAGGTAAAACTTCACGCTGAAGCGCGGTTGCGGCCCGGGTTCGGGTAGCATTCCGCACTCGTAGGGAACATCCTTGACGCCCGTGCGGCGGCCGATTCGGCCCAGCAGCAAACTGCCGATGGCCGTGGTGAGGGCGAATCCCACCGCAACGACGACGTGGATGAGGAGAGAGGAATAATCGGATGCAGTGGTCGACATGATCAGAATTCTAGAATCTCGAAAAAACGATGCGTCCTAAAACCGTTGTTCCTCAGCCTTATCCGGCTTTGGGGGCAACTGTATCCGCAGGAGCTAGGGCATTGGCCAAGGAAGCCAGACCCTTGTACTTCTTCCCGGTCTTCTTGACCATATTGCGGGAGACTAGATGCTGCAGTTTCTCGTAGGCACGGAGCCGTAGCATTTCCTCGCCGCCGCTGGCGGCATTGCGCTTCTTGAGGCGCTCGTGCACAACGTCAAAGAGTTGCTTAAACTCGAAGGATGCGCCCTTCTTTGAAAGAACGGCCACCAATTCCTCGGTCACCAGATCGGGAAGTCTGCGGGAGAAGGCGCTTTTACGTTGCATAACCAGTAATTTGGAAATGTAGCGCAGAGTTCGCTTTCTGTCATTATAAAAATCATAATCAAGCGGGGGAGGGTGACATCTCAACTAATATTTTATCCATGTTATGAGTAAAATTCGTGAGCCCGACACTCCCACTCGGCTCGGATTGACTTGGGAACAACTCCTTTTAAACTGGCGCGACATGACGTCCAACTCAATCAGGGAGACACCGGGAGCATGAAGAGAATTCTCTTTGTCTGCACCGGAAATATCTGCCGTAGCCCGATGGCAGAAGGGATGATGCGGGAACTGCTCAAGGGAAGAACTGATGTGGTTGTCCTCTCTGCGGGGGTGAGTGCCCCCAGGGGCTCCTCCGCGAGTAGGTCCGCCGTGGACGCCCTTTCCGAACTTGGCATCGATATGGCTTCTTTCCGGAGTCAGCCGGTGACCGGTGAGCTTCTGGAACAATGCACCCATGTCTTCACGATGACACGGGAACACCGCCGGCTGCTCGACCTGCTCTTCCCTGAGCAAGGATCCAAGATCCGCCTCGTCGGGGAATTCATCCGTGGCGGGGGGGACGTGCCCGACCCGATCGGCCAGGGACTCACCACCTACAAGCGCTGCCGCGATGCCATCAAAAGCGCGCTGGCACAAATCCTCGATTTCGTGGATCAATCATCAATTACTATGTCATCAGCCAACCGCACCGCACCCATTGATTCCACCGGATCCCTCGCGCTCACAGACCCTCAGATTGCCGGAGCCATCGCCGCCGAACATCACCGCCAGCTTGAGCACATAGAGCTCATCGCCTCGGAGAACTTCACCAGCCGGGCCGTGATGGAGGCGCAGGGATCGTGCCTGACCAACAAATACGCCGAGGGATATCCGGGGCGCCGCTGGTACGGCGGCTGCGAGCATGTCGACACGGTGGAGACGCTCGCCATCGAGCGGGCGAAAAAACTTTTCGGTGCCGATCATGCGAATGTCCAGCCGCACAGCGGCAGTCAGGCAAACATGGCCGTTTATTTCAGCGTCCTCAAACCGGGCGACCGCATCCTCACGATGGATCTGGCCCACGGCGGCCACCTCACCCACGGGCACAAGGCGAACTTTTCCGGCAAGCTCTACGAGGTCACCCACTACGGCGTCTCCGCGGACGATGGCCGGATCGACTACGACGCCCTCGCCCAGCAAGCTCGGGAAGTCATGCCGAAAATGATCACGGCCGGGGCCTCCGCCTACCCGCGCAGCATCGATTTCGAGCGCCTCCGCGCAATCGCCGATTCCGTCGGGGCCTTTCTCTTCGTCGACATGGCCCACATCGCGGGGCTCGTAGCCGGCGGGGTCCATCCCAATCCGGTCCCCTTCGCGGACTTCGTCACCACCACCACCCACAAGAGCCTCCGCGGCCCCCGCTCCGGTCTGATTCTCTGCAAGGAACAGTATGCGAAGAAAGTCGATGCCCAGGTCTTCCCGGGTGTTCAGGGCGGCCCGCTCATGCAGGTGATCGCGGCAAAGGCCGTCTGCTTCCACGAAGCCCTGCAACCCTCCTTCAAGGAGTACGCCAAACAGATCGTCCTCAACGCCAAGGCACTCGCCGCCAGGCTCTCGGTTCTCGGTTACACCATTTCCTCGGGAGGAACGGACAACCATGTCCTCCTCGTCGATCTGCGTCCGAGCGGACTCAACGGCCTCGAGGCCCAGGAGGCGCTGGACAAGGCGGCCATCACCGTCAACAAGAATGCCATCCCCTTTGACACCGAGCCGATCACCAAGACCGGCGGCATCCGTCTGGGTACTCCCGCAATGACCACGCGCGGACTGCGCGAGGAGGAGATGATGCAGGTGGCTGACTTCATTCATGCCGCCCTCCAATCCCGTCATGATGACGCCGCCCTGGCGGCACTGCGCCGCGAGGTCACCGCCTTCACCTCGAAATTCCCCCTCCCCTGACGGTAAAAAGAAGGAAACCTGAAAGGGTCGAGAGCCGAGCACCTTTCTTCCGTCTGCCCATGATCCCATCACGGTTTTTTGATTCTCCGATCACAGAATCCTCTTCCAAATAACCTCAGGAACTTTCTCGATTTCGCCTCTCACTTCAGGTTTCAAGTTTCAGGTTTCACCCTTCACTCTCCATGCCCTCTCCACTCGTGAATCCTCTCCGTGAGGGGATCTCCAATCGTCTCTCTCCCGAGCCCTGCACGCTCGTGATCTTCGGGGCGACCGGCGACCTCACCCACCGCAAGCTCATCCCAGCGCTCTATAACCTCGCCGCCGAGGGGGCGCTCCCTCCTGCCATAACCATCATCGGTTTTGCCCGGCGGGAGAAAAGTTCAGAGCAGTTCCGCAAGGAGTTGGAGGAGGCCGCCCTGAAGTTCTCCCGTACCCCCATCAACGAGGAACTCTGGGCAAGCTTCGCCTCCTCGATCCATTACCACCAGAGCCCCTTCGACGACGCCGAGGGTTACCGCACCCTGGCCGCCGAAATGGAGAAGGCCGACCATGCGCGGGGCACCGGCGGCAACCGTCTCTACTACCTGGCCGTGGCGCCCGACCAGTTTCCCGTCATCCTCGATAACCTGCGGAAAAGCGGGCTGAACACCGCCTCCCCCGGAAGCTGGGCCCGCGTCATCGTGGAGAAGCCCTTCGGGAAGGATCTCGCCAGCGCGCAGAAGCTCAATGGGCTTGTCAGCGAGGTCTTCCCCGAGCGCGACACCTACCGCATCGACCACTACCTCGGCAAGGAGACCGCGCAGAACATCATGGTGATGCGCTTTGCCAACTCCATCTTCGAGTCCATCTGGGACAACAACCACATCGCCCATGTCCAGATCACGGCGGCCGAACCGCTCGGGGTCGAGGGTCGCGCGGGATATTACGACACCTCCGGGGCGATGCGCGACATGGTTCAGAACCATCTCCTCCAGCTACTTACCCTCACCGCGATGGAGCCCCCGACGAGCCTCAGCGCCGATGCGATCCGTGATGAAAAGGTCAAGGTTCTCCGCTCTCTGCGTCCCCTTCGCGGCGACGACGTCTTCAATCACGTTGTCCGCGCCCAGTACAGCGCGGGCCTCATCAATGGCCAACCCGTCACCGGATACCGCGAGGCCGAGGGCGTTTCCAAGGATTCCGTGACGGAGACCTACGTCGCGCTGCAGGTGAACATCGACAACTGGCGCTGGGCCGGAGTCCCGTTCTTCATCCGAACCGCCAAGCGGATGCCCAAGGGTGGCACCGAGATCGCCATCACCTTCAAGAGCGTGCCACGCGTCCTCTTCAACAGCACGGGCGAGGGTCTCGACGAAAACGTCCTTGTCATCCGCATCCAGCCCGACGAGGGGGTTTCCCTGCGCATGAGCGCCAAGATGCCGGGCTCCAGTCTCCGCATCGAGCCGGTGAAGATGGACTTCCACTACGGCACTTCATTCGGCAAAGCCACCCCCGAGGCCTACGAGCGCCTCCTGCTCGACGCCATGTCCGGCGACGCCACCCTCTTTGCCCGTCGTGACGAGGTGGAGGAGGCATGGACCTTCGTGGACGGCATCGAGGATGCATGGAAGACCCGCACCGACGATCTCGCCTTCCATTCGGCGGGGTCCTGGGGTCCTGCCGCGGCTGCCGAACTTGCGGCCCGCCACGGCGTCACCTGGAGGCGGATGTGAGCTTTGTTCCCGGCATCCCGGTGCCGATCGGTGGCATCGAGCGCGAACTTGGCAATCTCTGGGAACGGAGCGGCGAGAGCAAGACGCGTGCCTCGCTGATCAATCTCGCCATCTACAACGAGAAGGAGGGGTCTCTGGAGACCAACACGGCCGTCATTCAGGGAATCGCCGGGGAGCACGCCATGCGGGCGATCCTGATCCAGGCGGATCCCAACGCTGCGGGGAGCATCGCCGAGGCGTGGATTACAATGCACTGCTACCTGCGTGGGGCAAAGGGTGGCGAAGTCTGCAGCGAGCAGGTCTCCTTCCGCTTGGCCGGGGAGGCCGCACGCTCCCTCCAGAGCGTGGTCTTCTCTCATCTCGATTCCGACCTTCCGCTCGCTCTCTGGTGGCAGGCAGATTTTCGCCCGCCGATCGATGGCAAACTCTGGCGCTGGGTCGACCGTCTTCTTTTCGACAGCCGCCACTGGAAGGATCCTGCGGAGCAGTTCGAATTCATTGGGCAGATCGCCGCCCTCTCCGAGGGGCGCATCGTCCTCTGTGATCTGAACTGGGCCCGCTCCCTGCCGGTGCGCCAAGCCCTGGCCGGGATCTTCGACTCATCTCCATCCCTGACGGAGCTTCAGTCCCTAAGGACCCTCCGTATCGACCATGCCCCCGGGCACCGCACCACCGCACTGCTCCTGGTTGGCTGGCTTGCAGACAGGCTGGGATGGAAACTCACTCTCGCCGGGGAGACCCCCCAGTTTCAGGATGCAAGCTGCGGGTCCGTTGCGGTCACCCTAGGGGAAACAGCCGGAGCCAGCATCAGCAGGATGGCACTCACTTCCCGCAACTCCACATTCGAACTAGTGCGTGAGGCGGGTTCAGATCTTTATGTCACCTCGGCGCGGGGCATTTCAATCGCCCCATCAAACCGGATGGTAAGAGCCCCTCGCGAAGAAACCCGGGAGATCCTCCTCGCCGAAATGGCGCGCGGGGGCCGTCATCCGCTCTATGCCAAGGCTATTAAGGCTGTGGAAGGGCTTCTCTGAGCGTATCCACAAAACCCCGACCGAATCCCTTCCGTGGGCATTGCCAGATCGATGCGATACTGCTGAGGCCCCATGGCGCCCGATAGCACGGTTATGGAACTCCTCAAAACTCTCTAGAACTTCGCCGGCTGCGGAGGAGGTATGCTCAGGACAGGTGCTCCTGTGGGAAGATCCATCGGACGCACGGGTTCGGCGCGACGGACCTCTTTTTCCCCCACTGGAAGGGCTACGGCCACTTCGGCAACCGGCTCATTTCCCTGAACGCCGGGATCCTTGCCATCGGGAGTGGTGGCCCGGGCAACCTTCATCCCGGAATCATCCGCGGCAGCGTTGTTCAGCGCGGGATTGACCGAGTGGTAAAGATCGTTCTGCGCCAGGAGGGTGGGGGCGTTGACCATGATCGGGCGGATACGGCTCAAATCTACTGCGGCGGCGGCACGCGGCCACTCCTCCTGATCCAGGCCCTTGCTGTAATTCCTGACCCCTCCCCCGTGGACATCGCAAGATCCGACGGGCATTTGGGCAGCGGTGGCATATTCCGTGGCAAGGGGACCGGGAACCTTGCCGCAACCCTCGACGGCTCTTAATCCGGATGAGCGGCAGACCTCCACGGCCTTGAGTGAAGGGGGAACGGACAGAGGCTGCGCCGGAAAACGTGACATCGTGGCTTCCATCACCTGTGCCCAGATCGGCAAGGCGAGATCCTTGCCGAAGGCACCGCGGTAGATTTTTGTCGGCTTGTCAAAACCGACCCAGACACCGCAGGTGACCGCGCTGGAGTATCCCACAAACCAAGTGTCGGTGAAACCGTAAGCGGTGCCCGATTTCCCGGCCAGGGGCTGTGACGGCATGATTCCCGCGGCGGCCGTCTCGCGGGCACAGGATTTAAAAAGGGCATCCTGGAGTACGCTGTGCACCTGATAGGCCGCCTCGACGGGCATTACCGGAACGCGCGTCGCGGGATTCTGATAGAGGAGATTGCCCTGCGGGTCGGTGATGCGGGAGATGGTGAAGAGCTTGGCGGGCCGGGTGCCGCCTCCCGGAAAGCTGGTGAAGGCGATTGTCAACTCATCCAGACTCATCTCACTAGAACCGAGATAGGCGTTGGCCACATCCCTCAACGGGGATCGGATCCCGGCATCCCTCGAGAGATTGCCGAGCGCCTCGGTACCGGTCTTCAGTCCAAGGCGGACGACTGCGGCATTCTTGCCGCGGGACACCGCTTCATGGGACGGCATCGGTCCCTCGTATTCGTTATCGGCCCTCTCCACCCCCCATTCACCGAGGATGCCCCCCTCCCCGCCGATCATCACGTAGCGGTTGTCGATGCACGCATCATCCACAGGTTCGCCTGGGAAGATTCCCTTGGAGTAGGCGGCGGCCGCCACCATCGGGGTGAAAAGTGTGCCGGGAGGACGGCGGCCCTGGACGGCGCGATTGTATTCGCTGTGGAGGAAGTTCCTGCCGCCCGCAAGGGCAAGGATGCCCCCGGTGGCGTTCTCCACCGCAAGAACGGCTCCCTGAAGATAGCCCGGCGTGGGTAGCGTGACCGGTTCGCCTCTCAGGGCGGCATCCTCCATGGCGTGGTTGATCTGACGATAACGCTCGTAGGTGAGATGGCTGTAACCTGGCTGGCGCTCGACATTTTCAAGATGGGATCGGAGTGCCTTCTCAGCGGCCTGCTGAAGCTTGCCGTCGAGAGTGGTCTCGATCCTGACGCCTTCATTCATTGCCCGTTCGAAGCCGAGCGCCGCGATCGCCTGCTGGCGCACAAGATCTATCGCGTAGGAGACCCTGTTCGGATTGGTCCTCTTGCGCACACCGAGCGGTAGTTCCATAGCGAGATCCAGTTGCTCTCGACTGATCAGCCGCATCTCCCTCATGCGCGTGAGCACGAAGTCACGGACCTTGGCGGCCCCCTTGGGATTGTTCCAAGGGGAGAGGGCATTGGGACTCTTGAGCAGACCCGCAAGCATGGCGCACTCGCCGACGGTCAACTCCTTCGCAGGTTTTCCAAAATAACCGCGCGAGGCCGCCTCCACGCCATAGAGTCCGCTTCCGAAGTAGACGCGGTTCAGGTAGAGTTCCATGATCTTCTCCTTGGGGAGATGATCCTCGATGCGCTGCGCAACGAACATTTCCAGCAACTTGCGGCGGTAACTCCGTTCGCGGAGGTCGAAGGAATTGCGGGCCAGTTGCTGGGTCACCGTGCTTGCCCCCTGCTTCACCCGCCCCTGACGGTAGTTGCTGATCGCCGCACGGAGCACGCCGAAGTAATCGACCCCGTGGTGCTCAAAAAAACGGTTATCCTCCTCTGCCACGACGGCATTCACCATTTCCTTGGGAATGCGGTCGTATGGGATCGGAATCCGGTTCTGAATAAAGATTTTTCCGATCTGCTGGCCCGACCTATCATAGATGATGCTGGCCGATTCCATTTTCGGAAGTTTCTCAAGATCGAACGTGGACGCCTTGGCAGAGAACTCTGAGACCATCCACGCATAGATCAAGAGGGCGGCAATGCATCCGATGCCAAGCACGATCGCAGGCACAAGAACCCAGATCCGTAAAAACCAGGGGTTTTTACGGATATTCCCCTCTTCTTCCCAGCTGTAGTGGTGGCGTGCGATCCGCATACCTTTCCATGAAGCAGCCCGAGCGGCAAGTCATCCCCATTTTGCCCGGTTCCGTTTCGGACAAAAAAATAGCCGCCTCGGCGTGAAGCCGGGCGGCTATTTTTTGAAAAGCCCGAGGTTAGCGTGAGTAAAGTTCAACGACCAACTGCTCGTTGACAACCGGGTTGATTTCGTCGCGGGTCGGTATGCGGACGACCTTTCCGCTGAGTGCTTCCTTATCGACGAGGAGCCAATCCGGAGCCTCGACGATCTGGGTCTGGTCAAGCCCGCGTTGGGCGAGGCGCTTGGAACCATCCTTGGAGCATACTGAGACCACATCGCCCACCTTAAGGGTGGCGGAGGAGACGTCCGTCTTTCGGCCGTTCACCTTGAC
Source organism: Chthoniobacterales bacterium (assembly GCA_044236545.1). Lineage (GTDB taxonomy): Bacteria > Verrucomicrobiota > Verrucomicrobiia > Chthoniobacterales > UBA6821 > UBA6821. The sequence goes on along the minus strand of JBIIGI010000007.1, from coordinate 40,125 downwards.
GTGGCCGTGGGAGACCATCTGACGTGCAGCGGAACGTGTCTTTGCGAAGCCCATCCGGTAGACGACGTTGTCGAGACGGGTCTCAAGGAGTTGCAGCAGGATCAGTCCGGTGACGCCACGGGTCTTGAGTGCGGTCTCAAAATAGCGGCGGAACTGGCGTTCCAAGACACCGTACTGGAAGCGCAGCTTCTGCTTCTCAGCAAGTGCCGTTCCGTATTCGGAGATTTTCCGGCGGGAGCCCTTGGGGCCGTGCATGCCGGGAGGATAGGGTTTGTTCTCGAACGCTCGGGGCGAGCCGGCAAGAAGAACGCCGTAACGGCGGCTGACTTTGGTTTTGGGTCCAGTATAACGGGCCATGGTGACTAGTTGAAAGTTAAAGTTGGCTGTTGTGAAGTGACCCGATCAGACGCGACGCTGTTTCGGAGGACGGCAACCGTTGTGGGGCACCGGAGTGACGTCCTGGATGAGGGTGATCTCTAGACCGATTGCCTGCATGGCGCGGACGGCGGATTCACGTCCGGATCCGGGACCCTTGACGCGCACCTCAACCTCCTTGAGGCCGTGTCCCATGGCCTGACGGCAGGCATCCTGGGCGACCATCTGGGCGGCATAGGCGGTGCTTTTGCGGGAACCCTTGAAGCCCATCTTGCCGGCGCTGGACCAGCCGAGCACCGCACCGCGCAGATCGGTGAGGCTTACGATTGTGTTGTTGAAGGTGGACTGCACATGGGCAATGCCCTGTGTGATGTTTTTGCTGCCCTTGGCCTTGACGATCTTGGGCGGCTCGATGGGATCGTCGAGATTGAAACTGACGGGCGCGGCGGGAGCGGACTCCTCGACTTTCTTCTCCTTGCCCTTCTTGGCGGCCTTGGGCTTGGCGGCTTTCTCGGCGGCAGCAACAGTGGCTTCAGCGGCGGACTTGGGAGCCTCGGCGGCTGGCGTTTCCAGCGCTACGGGTGTTTCGGGTGTTTCTTCGGACATGAGTGGAGGATCGTTGGATCGCTAGGGTCTTGGTGCTGGATTAGTCCTTGGCACGCACGACACCGACGGTCTTGCGTGGACCCTTGCGGGTGCGTGCGTTGGTCTGGGTGCGTTGTCCGCGGACGGGCAGACCGCGGCGGTGGCGGAGGCCGCGGTAGCAGTTGATGGCCTGAAGGCGTTTCAGGTTACCCTGAAGCTCGCGGCGAAGATCGCCCTCGATGACGACCTTCTGCGCGGAAATGGCGGAGATGATGGAACCGATCTGCTCGGGGGAGAGTTCCTTGGCCCTTGTGTCCGGATTGATATTGGCCTGCTCGAGAACCCTCTTGGAGGTCTTCGGGCCGATGCCGTAAATGTAAACGAGCGAGGCTTCAATGCGCTTATCGCCTGGAATTTCTACGCCGAGGAGTCTTGGCATGGTCGTGTGTTCTTTGTGGTGTGGATGCCTGAGTGAATGAATCAGCCCTGGCGCTGTTTGTGACGGGGGTTCTTGCAGACCACGCGAACCACATTGTTGCGGCGGACGATCTTGCAGGTTTCGCAAAGGCGTTTGACGGAAGCTCGGACTTTCATGCGTGAAATCATCGACGGTGTTGCCGTCTGGTGTCTCTGTTTATGGGCTGGTGCTTGATGGTGACTGAGGGAGTCGCTGGATGATTGTTCCTTGATTCAGGTCGTAGGGGGAAACGCTTATCTCTACATGGTGCCCTGGCGCGATGCGCGTGAATTTCAAACGCAAACGCCCGGACACCGTAGCCAACATTCTTCTGCCGCCGACCAACTCCACTCGGAAGCGGGTCATGGACAGTCTCTCTACGACTAGGGCCTGGTGTTTTAAGCTATCCGAGGCAGGCATGTCAACACCTCAGGTTCATTTTCTGTGACCAAAATGGTGTGCTCGAAATGGGCTGAGGGCTTTCCGTCGGAGGTCACAACAGTCCATCGGTCCTCCAGAATCCTGACCCCCTCGGCGCCGAGATTGATCATCGGTTCGATGGCGAGGGTCATTCCGGGCTTGAGCTTCGGTCCAGAACCCCGGCGTCCGTAGTTTGGTATCTGCGGCTCCTCATGGAGTTTGCTGCCCACACCATGCCCCACAAACTCCTTAACGACGCTGAATCCCTGCCTCACGGCCTCACTTTCGATGTAGTTGGAAAGATCCCCCAAGCGGCGGCCAGCGGTTGCAAAAGGGATCGCACCCTCGAGCATTCGCTTCGTTGCGGTGCAGAGTCGTTCCGTCTCGGGATCCACGGCACCGCACGCCACGGTTGTTGCGGTATCGCCGATCCAGCCGTCAAGAATGACGCCGACATCAATCTTTACAATATCTCCGTAGGCAAGACGTCTGGGTCCGCCAATGCCGTGGACGACCTCCTCGTTGACGGAAATGCAGATTTGTCCTGGAAATTTCCGGTAACCGAGGAAAGCGCTGCGACATCCGATGGAAGCCATGCAATCAGCCGCCTCGCGATCGATTTCCCCCGTTGTAACCCCGGGAGCAACGAGACGCGCAAGCCGATCCAATACCGTTGCGGCGGCGCGGCCGGCGGCCCGCATCTTCTCAATCTGCTGGGGTGTCTTAATGGGAATGGATGCCATGGGAAAAGGAATTACGAATGAAGAACCAAGCTCGTGGGAACGAGCGCGGAAGACAACGATGGAATTGTTGCACGAGGGGCGGCATTGCTTGCCGGGCGACAAGTGCCGTCATTGAGGAATGCAGGCAGCACGAGTGGGGCCTCGTCCCAGACCGATACCCCGATGGCATAGAATCTTTTTTCATGCCTCATACTTCAACCCTCATCCTTTTTGGCCGCAACAAGCGCGCTCAGTTTGGCAAAGATCACTTCACTCCCCTCGGCAGCGTTCACTCGATGAAGGAACGTCGGGAGCGTCTGTTGGTAATAGTCGATAACGGGGATGGTCAGATCACGGTAACTACTCAGTCGTTGTTCCAACGCCTCAACCGTGTCGTCATTGCGCCGGACAAGGAGATTTCCGCAACGTGGGCAGGGATCACCGTCCCCGCAGCATTGCAGGGTGGAGGCAAAAGTCGCGCCGCAGGCCAGGCAGGAGATGCGGTCAAGGATTCGGCGGCGTATTTCCTGATCCCCCAACTCCAGCAATATGATGAGATCAAGGGGAGCCTTCATTCCCTCAAGTTCCTTGTCGAGATGACGCGCCTGCGTCACCGTGCGGGGAAAGCCGTCGAAAAGAAACCGTGTTCCGTGAGCGGCGATCCACGTCGTGACGACACGCATAGCAAGCTCATCGGGCACAAGAAGCCCCCGGCGAGTCCAGGTATCCGCCTCCAGCCCAAGGGGAGTTCCCCTTGTGCACTCGGAGCGCAGGAGTGCCCCCGTCGAGACGTGAGGAATTCCGAACGCCTTGGACAGGCGGTCCGCCTGTGTCCCTTTGCCGGAAGCCGGAGGGCCTAGCAGGACAATCCGCCGCTTCTCCGGATTCACGGCGGAATCAGTGACGGCTGGTGAGGAAAATTGTGACGCCGGCAATAACCAGCGTACCAAGGCCGGCATAGAGCCAGACAAGCGAGGTATCACTCACCGAGGAAGCGCCAAGGGAAGGGCGCGCGCCGCTACGGCCGCGAATCTTCCCCTTGCGAAGGAATCCGTCATAGTGTCGCTGCAGCAGGAATGTCTCGACTTGGCGCATCGTGTCGAGCGTCACTCCCACAATGATGAGGAGCCCCGTTCCTCCGAAGAACTGGGCGGCCATGTAGGGAACCTGCAGCGCGTTGCTCAGAAGCTGTGGAAGGACCGCGATGATGACAAGGAAGACCGCTCCGGCAAAGGTCAGGCGCCCCATCGTGTAATCAAGGAAGTCGGCTGTTGGCTTTCCGGGCCGCACGCCGGGAATGAAGCCTCCGTATTTTTTGAGATCGTCAGCAATCTGGGCGGGTTGGAACTGGGTGGCTACCCAGAAGTAGCTGAAGGAAAAAATCAGGAGGGCGTAGAAGACGTAATGGAGCCAACCGCTGGAAAGGAGTTGGGCGAGTTCAACCGCCCAAGGCTTGTTTCCAAAGGCCATGTTCAGGATGGTCGAGGGGAAAAGAAGAATGGCCTGGGCAAAGATGATCGGCATGACGCCCGCATAATTGACCTTGAGGGGCATGTATTGGGTCTGTCCGCCGTAGACCTTACGGCCAACAACACGCTTTGCATACTGGACGCTGACGCGGCGCGTTGCCTGGGTCACGGCGATGACGGAGGCAATGACAAGGAAGAGGAAGGCGCAGAGGATGACCAGAACCACGGGACTGACCGCAGCCGCCTCGCCACCGCTCGGCACGAAGGTGCGCCAGGCTTGAACAAGACCCGCTGGAAGCTGTGCAAGAATGCCGATCGTGATAATGAGGGAGACGCCATTGCCGATGCCTCGCTCAGTGATCTGGTCTCCCATCCACATGAGGAACAGCGTTCCCGCGGTCATCACTAGAACGGTCATGAGTCGGAATGCCAGACCCGGATCAGAAACAAGGGGGATGCCAAGGCGTGCGATGGTGTCACTGATCCCAGGCAAGAAGGGATTTGACTGCGGGCTCTCAAAGGAGAGCGCAAGGAGCCAGCCCTGGAAGATACAAAGGGCGATGGTGGTATATCGTGTGTACTGGGCTATTTTCTGGCGACCTCCGTCCTCGCGCGCCAGGCGTCCAAGCTTGGGGATCACGGCCCCGAGGAGTTGGAGCATGATCGAGGCGCTGATGTAGGGCATGATGCCGAGAGAAAATATCGCGCAGTTACCCAGGGCGCCGCCTGAGAAAAGATTGAAAAGCGCCGCGACGCCCCCGCCGACCTTCGCATCGGCCACGTTGAGGAACCATTCGCGCAGGACCTGCGCGTTGACGCCCGGCGTGGTGATTGCCGCCCCGATGCGCATGATCACGATCATGCCTAGCGTGAAGAGCACACGCTGCCTCAGTTCGGGAATCTTGAAGATGTTGGCGAAGGCCGAGATCATGAGGTGCGGCCGTCAGGTAGCAGCCGTGCGAAACTAGGCTGCCTTTGCCGCCGCCCTCCTGGCGGCGCGGGCATCAACCTTCACGAACTTGGGCTTCTGCTCGCGAAGGACGAGAGATCCTCCGGCCTTCTCAAGCTTTTCACGTGCAGCGGCACTCGACTTGTCCACCTCGACAGTGAATGACTTGGTCACGGTGCCGCGGGCGAGTAGCTTGATGCCGTCATTGCGCCCGTGGACTAGTCGGAGGGCGCGAAGAGCGGCCTCGTCGATGCGGGTCCCGGCCTCAAAGCGCTCCTCGAGCGTGTCAAGATTGACCACGGCATAGACAGGCTTGAAATCACTGTTGTTGAAACCTCTCTTTGGGAGTCGGCGGATGAGTGGCATCTGGCCACCCTCGAATCCGAGGCGAACGCTGCCGCCGGAGCGGGCGCGCTGTCCCTTGTGGCCGCGGCCGGATGTCTTTCCGTGCCCGCTACTCTCACCGCAGCCGAGGCGCTTACGGCGGTGCTTTGCACCTGGACGGGGAGCTAGGTTGTGGAGTCGCATGCTCATGATCGTGTCTTATGGATGATTAGGCCGCGGGGGAGACGGCTTCTGGTGTGCGGATCTTCTTGCCGCGCAGTTTGAAGATTTCGTTGCGTGGTCGGAGGCTGGTCAGTGCCGCCAAGGTCGCCTTGACGACGTTCGAATGATTGCTGGATCCGAGGGACTTGGCGAGGACATCGCGTATTCCCGCAGCCTCAATGACGGCACGGACACCACCGCCGGCGATAACTCCTGTACCTGGGGAGGCGGGACGAAGGAGGACGCGTCCGCCTCCGAATTCACCAACCGCCTCGTGTGGGATGGTGTTCTCGGAAACCGAGACTGGAACCATCGCTTTTCTGGCGGCCTCGCTACCCTTGCGAATGGCTTCGCTGACCTCGTTGGCCTTTCCAAAACCGATCCCGACCCGTCCCTTCATGTCACCAGTGACAATCAAGGCGCTGAAACTGAAACGGCGACCCCCTTTGACGACTTTGGCGCAACGGTTGATGAAGACGACCTTCTCGATGGTGTCCTTGGGAGTATTGTCAACCGGTTTTTCCCGGCGAGGTCCGCGTTTGGGGCGTTTTTCGTCCATATGAATATTAGAATTGTAGACCACCCTCGCGGGCGGCATCGGCAAGGGCCTTCAGCTTGCCATGATACATGAAACCGCCGCGGTCGAAGACAACCTTGTCGATTTTCTTGGCAAGACCTCTCTCGGCGATGAGTTTTCCCACCTTTGTGGCTGTGATGACGTTCGCACGACTTGAGGGATCCTTGCGAAACAGTTCCTCGGTCGTGTTGACACTGGCAAGCGTTGCCCCGGCGAGATCGTCGATGACCTGGGCGGTGATGTGCTGGCCCGAGAAATGAACAGCGAGGCGGGGACGCTCGGGGGTTCCGGAAACCTTCTTGCGGAGGCGTACGTGCCTGAGTTTGCGTGAGTTTGTGGCGGACATGATTGTCGGGATCTGGGTTCTCTGGCCGGTGGGTTACTGGACCGTTTTGCCCTCTTTGCGGCGGACCTGCTCGTTGGAATAGCGAATCCCCTTCCCCTTGTAGGGCTCGGGCGGATAATAGGCACGGATATCGGCGGCAACCTGGCCAACGAGATGCTTGTCGATTCCCTCGATGGAGATCTTGGTGTTGTCAGTGACGGCGATTTTGATCTCTTTGGGAATCGGGAAAAGAACGGGGTGGGAATACCCGATGGAAAGATCGAGCTTGTCTCCCTTGACAGCGGCTCGGAAACCGACGCCCTGGATCTCAAGGTCGCGGCGGAAGCCCTTGCTCACGCCGGTGACCATGTTGTTGATCAGCGCGCGAGAGAGTCCATGCAGGGCACGGGTTGTGCGCTCGTCGTTGCCACGCGAAACGGTCAACTCAGGACCCTCTGTGGAGATGGTTATGTTCTTGGGCAGCTCCCAGTTGAGCTTGCCCATGGGGCCCTCGACCGTGACCTGTCCACCGTTATCAACGGCGACCTTGACCTTGTCGGGGAGAGTGATTGGTGTTTTTCCGATACGGGACATGGCAGAAAATGACTATTGGTTACCAAATGTAGGCGAGAAGTTCCCCTCCGACTTTCTGCTTACGGGCCTCATGGCCGGAGAGAATACCGCGGGAGGTGGAGAGAATGGAAATGCCTAAGCCCCCGAGGACGCGGGGAATTTCTTCGCTGCCGACATAACGGCGAAGCCCTGGTCGGCTGATGCGTCGCAGACCTGCGATCGCCGGGGTCTTGCCCACATAACGGGGACGCACCTTGATGCGGGGATGAGCTTCACGGCGATCGAGTTCGTAGTCCTCAATGTAACCCTCGCGCTTGAGGATGGCAACGATGTCGCTCTTCATCTTGGAATAGGGGACAAAAAACTCGTCCTTCTGAACGCTCACGGCGTTGCGGACACGGGTAAGGAGATCGGCGATGGGATCAGTAAGGGCACTCATGGTAATCAGGCTGCGGCGGTGGCCTCTTCGGCCTTATCGTTCTTCTTGGCGTTACGGCCGACGAATGGCATGCCGAGCTCGGTGAGCAGGGCGCGCGCCTCGTCGTTGGTCGTTGCGGAAGTAACGATGGTGATGTCGAATCCGATGTTGCGCTTGATCTTGTCGAGCTCGACTTCGGGGAAGATGGACTGGTCGGTGACTCCGAGGGTGTAGTTACCGTTGCCGTCGAAGGCGCGGGCGGAGACTCCGCGGAAGTCACGGATCCTTGGCAGGGCCGTCTTGATCAGACGCTCAAGGAACTCGAACATGATCCGTCCCCGGAGCGTTACCTTGGCCCCGATGGGCTGTCCGGCGCGGAGCTTGAAATTCGAAATGGCCTTCTTGGCTATCGTCTCCACGGGTTTTTGGCCGGTGATGAGTTCGATTTCATCCTTGGCGATCTCAAGGGCCGCCTTGACGTCGGGCGCAGAGGCGATGGATGTGTTGATGACCACCTTGACCAGGCGCGGGACCTGGTGGATGTTCTTGTATCCGCGCTTCTCCTTGAGGGCGGGGACAACGCGAGTGGTATACTCGTTTTGAAGTTCGGCAATGGGCAGTGACATGTCTCTGTATCCTTTGTTACTTGGAGGCTCTTCCGGTTATTCGGCCTTGGCCTTTTTGGCGGGCTTCTTGGAGGCTTTGGGCTTGGCCTCCTTGCCTGCCTTTGTGGCGGCTCCCTCACGGGCTCCTTTTTCCAGAAGCTTGACGTTGGAAATATGGATGGGGCCTTCGCGCTCAATGATCGCCCCATTGGGCTGATCCTGCGAGCGACGGACGTGCTTCTTGATCATCCGGACGCCTTCGATGACGACTTGGTGCTTGGCACGGTTGACCTGAAGGATCTTTCCCTCGGATCCCCGATGGTTCCCGGAGATAACCTTGACGAGGTCACCGGCGTGTACGTGTGTGTTGGTAAGCTGGAGAGCGGGCATGGTCTTAAGGGTGTTTCTTGAGAAACTAGAGCACCTCCGGGGCCAGGGAGACGATCTTCATGAAGTTCTTCTCACGAAGTTCGCGGGCAACGGGTCCGAAAATACGGGTGCCGCGTGGATTGAGATCCTTGTCAATGATGACGATGGCATTGTTGTCAAAGCGCAGGTAGGAACCATCCTCGCGGCGGACAGGTTGGCGGGTTCGGACGACGACGGCACGGACAACCTCGCCCTTCTTGACGGTTCCGCCGGTGGCGGCCTCCTTGACGTTGGCGGTGATGACGTCTCCGACGCGGGCCGTAAGGGTCCTCTTGCCGATAACGCCGATCATTGTGGCCATGCGGGCGCCGGTGTTGTCAGCGACGTCGAGGCGTGAACGAATCTGGATCATGGTGGTAGTTCCTGAAAAGTTTGGTTAACGGATCGGGGCGATCAATGGCGAATTACCTCGACAAGACGCCAGCGCTTCAAGCGACTGAGGGGACGGGTCTCCATGATGGAAACGCGGTCGCCTACCTTTGCCTCGTTCTTCTCGTCATGCACGTGAAATTTCTTCACTTGCTTGATGATCTTTCCGAACTTCGGGTGCGGGACGCGGGTAATGGCCTTGACCACGACGGTCTTGTCCATCTTGTCGGAGATGACTTCACCGACGCGGGTCTTTCTGAGCGCGCGGGTTTCGGAATCGCTCTGTGGAGCGGAAGTTGTGGCTGTGTCGTTCATCGTAGCTGTGTGCCTTTGTACCGGATATCTTAGCGTGCCTGGGTTGCCTTGAGCTTCTCCGTCAGCACTGTTTCCAGCCTGGCGATTTCGCGGCGCAGACTACGCAAGAGGTGCGGCTTTTCAAGTTGCCCGGCCTGCTGCTGCAGACGGAGATGGAATACCTCCTGGCGCAGTTCCTTTTTACGGGAAGAGAGTTCAGTAGGCGTTAATTCTCGGATTTCGTCAAGAGTCATATGCGGTTCCTTTTTTCTCCGGGTGTCGTGATGGACTAGGAGGCGTGGTGACGGGTGACAAACTTCGTGCGGATCGGGAGCTTGTTGGCTGCGAGACGCAGGGACTCGCGGGCTACGGTTTCCGAAATGCCATCAAGTTCAAAGAGAATGTTGCCGGGGCGAACGGTTGCCACCCAGTACTCGGGCTGTCCCTTGCCTTTGCCCATACGGGTTTCGGGCGGGCGGGCGGTGACCGACTTGTCTGGGAAAATTCGGATCCAGAGCTTGCCCTTCCGTTTCATGTTGCGGGTCAGCGCCACACGGGCGGCCTCGATCTGGGTGTTGGTGATCCAAGCGCGTTCGAGCGTCTGGAGACCGAACTCGCCGAAATCAATATTGATATTGCGGGAGGCTGTGCCAGTGCGGCTACCGCGCTGGGTCTTCCTATACTTGACTCTTTTTGGCAACAGGGGCATGACAATTCTCCTTTTTTAAAAATTAGGCGACGGCTTCGGCCTGGGCGGGGGAAGGCTCAACGCTTCGGGGTTCGGAAGGCTTCTCGGGTTTCTTGCAGATCCAGCACTTGACGCCGATCTTACCGGCTACCGTGTCGGCCTCTGCAAAGCCGTAGTCGATGGTGGTGCGGAGGGTGTGAAGGGGGATGGTGCCGGCGCGGACAACCTCTGTGCGGGCGATTTCAGCACCACCAAGACGGCCGCTGGCGCGGATCTTGATGCCGTCGGCCCCCATGTCCATGGCGATCTGCATGGCCTTCTTCATGGCGCGTCGGAACCCGATACGCCGCTCAAGCTGTCCAGCGACGCTCTCGGCGACGAGGGTGGCGTCGATCTCGGGTTGCTTGATCTCAATGATGTCGATCTTGGCCTGCTTTCCACCGGCAAGGCGGGAGACCTCACGGGTCATGGTCTCGATTTCTGAACCCTTGCGTCCGATGACGATACCGGGACGGGCTGTGAAGATGGTCACGCGGACGCTGTTCCAGGCACGCTCAATGACGATGCGCGAAACTGCGGCGGTCTTGAGCTTCTTCTTGAGCCAGGTACGGATCTGCTGGTCAGCGTAGAGGAAATCGGCGAATTCCTTTTCGGAGGCATACCAGCGCGAGGTCCAGTCGCGGGTGATCGGAAGGCGGAAGCCGATGGGGTTGACTTTTTGTCCCATAGTAGGTTTGTGCTAGGAAGTGACTGAGTTGCTTAGGCGGCGGTTTCGCCGGCGTTATCGACTGGTGTGGATGCGGCGGAGGCCGCCTTCTTGCCGGCCTTGTGTTTTACACGCTTGTCGGATCGACGGACGATCGGAACCTCGTCTGTCAGAACAATGCGTATGTGGCTGTTTCGCTTGCGTACGGGACCGGCACTTCCGCGGGCCTTGGGGCGGACGCGCTTGATGGTAGGAGCCTCACCAATGACCGCTTCCTTGATGACGAGGACTTCGGGACGGATGTTGTTGTTATGCTCCGCGTTGGCGATGGCGCTCTTGAGAGTCTTGGCAATCAGGGGAGCGGCCTTCTTGGGAATGAAGGCAAGTTGCTGGAGGGCATCAACGGCGGGAAGGCCTTGGATCTCGCGGGAAACCTCGCGTGCCTTGAAGGCGGAGATGCGCGCGTAGCGGTGGGTGGCGATGACTTGCATGGGTTGAGAATGGTTAGCGTGTGGTGTCGATGCGGATCGTGTCTCCGGCCTTGATCGTCTCTTCGGGGTTTGCGGTGTTCTGGACAATGGCGCCACTGACGGCATCACGGACATCTACAACGCGCACGGAGGCAATCTGTTTGCTACCGCGCCAGACTTGGAAGGGCATCCCGGTCTTGACTCCCTGGCGGGCCCCAAGGTTCGCCACGACCAAGGCAAGCTCGGGCTTGACCTCGACGACGGTGCCGTTGCCGAGCCCAGGAGAGTTGTCCGCTACCGGATCCTTGCCGTCGCGCAGAATTTTTGTCGTATTGCGGAGTTCCTCCTCAACCTTGAGGCGAGACTTGGGATCCGTATCCTTGGAACTCTTGAGAAGTTCCATGACGGATTCGGAGAGACGGAGTAGCTGCTCGCTGGCTTTGTCTTTTTCCTGCTGCAGGAGCCGCATGTCTCGGACTGACGCCAGGAGTCTGGTACGAAGAGACTCTGTCTCCTTACCTGCGGGGGATATACCAAGAGACTCGACACGCGTGACCAGGTCGTCGGATTTGCGCTTGAAGAGCTCCGTCTCGCCGTTGGCAACGGCCAGGCTCTCGGTAAGACCCTTGATAGCGGCTTCGGACAGGATGAGTTTCTCGCGGAGGGAAGCAGCATTTCCATCGCCCCCCTGATCCGCCACGGCGGCAGCAACGGGCAACCCGAGGAGGGCTGCCGCTGTTGCGGCTGTAAAATGGCGGCTGGTTGTGGACATGGTCGTGATGCGGGGTGTTTTACCTGCTACTTGGTGACCTTGGCGGTGTGTGAACCATGCTTCTTGAAGATGCGGGTCGGCGCAAATTCGCCGAGCTTGTGGCCAACCATGTTTTCGGTGACGAAAACCGGAATGAAGGAGCGTCCGTTGTGCACGTTGAATGTATGACCCACGAAATCGGGGGTGACGGTGGAGCGGCGCGACCATGTCTTGATCGGCTTCTTTGTGTTGCTCTCGTTGAGCTTGTCGATCTTCTCGAGGAGCTTCCACTCCACGAATGGTCCTTTTTTGAGTGAGCGTGCCATGGGAAATTATTTGTTTTTGCGGCGCTGCACGATGAAGCGGTCGCTCTGTTTGTGTTTGCGGCGGGTCTTGAACCCCTTGGAAAGCTGGCCCCACGGGCTCATCGGGTGATGGCGGCCTCCACCGCCTTTGCTCTTGCCCTGACCACCACCCATCGGGTGATCGACCGGGTTCATGGCCATACCGCGGGTCTGTGGACGGATTCCGAGCCAACGTGAACGGCCGGCTTTTCCGCTGGAAACGTTCATGTGCTCAATGTTGCCTACCTGTCCGATTGTGGCGTAGCACTCCTCGTTGACCCTGCGAAGCTCGCCCGAGGCCATCTTGATGAGGGCGTAACCGCCTTCGCGGTTGCTCAGGATCGCCTGGGCGCCGGCGCTGCGGACGATCTGCCCGCCCTTGCCGGGGATCAACTCAACGTTGTGAAGGGCTAGACCGAGCGGAATCGACTTGAGCGGGAGTGCGTTGCCGACATTCGGTTCCGCTTTCTCACCCGCCGTCACTTTGTTGCCAACGGTAAGACCTGCGGCAGCAAGAATGTAGGCCTTCTCGCCGTCAGGATACTGGATGAGGGCAATGCGGGCACTGCGGTTCGGATCGTACTCGATGGCGATGACTTCTGCGGCCTCATCGCGGCGACTGCGCTTGAAATCGATGATGCGGTACTTCTTCTTGTGACCGCCGCCACGATGCCGGGAGGTCTTGCGACCCATGTTGTTGCGGCCGCCGGAGCGCTTCTTGCTCTCTGTGAGCGACTTCTCCGGTGTGCTCTTGGTGATCTCCTCGAAGGAGGGGAGCGCCTTGAACCGCTGTGACGGTGTGAGGGGACGGAAGGTTTTAAGGGCCATGATCGTCTGTTAGTTTAGGCAATGTCGATCTTCTCACCGGCCGCCAAGGTCACGATGGCTTTCTTCCAGTGAGCTCGCCGGCCGAAGTCAGCACGACGCTCGCGCTTCTTTTTTCCCTCGACCTGGGAGGTGTTGACGGCGGAAACCTTCTTCTTGAAGAGTGTCTCGACGGCACGCTTAATCTCGATCTTGTTCGCATCGGTGGCAACGCGGAAGACGTACTTGTTGAGCTTTTCGGAGAGAAGGCTGGCCTTCTCCGTTACGAGGACGCTCTTGATGATGTCGTGGGCTTCTTTCATGCCTAGAATCCTTATGGCGCGGTTAGCCTTGCAGGCGGTTGCCAAGGGCCTCCAGGGCTTCCTTGGTGATGATGATTTTATCGAAGGCGAGGAGGTTCTCGGTATTGACCTCAGCGGCTGACATGAGCAGGTCGCTCGCGACATTGCGGGCCGCCAAGAGCGTTGGTTCGCTGAATGACGATGAGACGATGAGGGTGCGGCGGACACCGCCATGAAGCCCCTTGACCAGCTCGATGAACTGCTTTGTCTTGGAATCCTTGACCTCGAAGGAATCAACGATCAGGACGTCACCGCCAAGGATGCGAGCGCTGAGGGCCTTACGGAAAGCGAGGCGCTTGACGGCCTTCGGTGTGTTCTTTGCGTAGCTGCGCGGGTGGGGTCCGTGGACAACGCCACCACCGGACCAGACCGGTGAACTGGCGTAACCGGCGCGAGCGCGACCGGTTCCCTTCTGCTTCCAGGGCTTCTTGCCGGAGAGGTTCACGGTTGCCTTTGTCTTGACGGATGCGGTGCCACTGCGGCGGTTGGCGCGCATGGCAACGACAACATCGTGGACAGCCTGGGTCCCCTTGCCGTCAGTGATGATATCGATCTTGGCCTTCTTGGCCGCGTCGGCTGTGAGAATGGTGGCGCTCATGGTTACTTGGAAGCTTTGGCGGATTTCTTCTTGGATGGACGAACCACGACATAGGTGCCCTTCGCTCCCGGTATAGCCCCGCTGACAAGGATGACACCGTCTGCCTCGCGCACCTGGACAATCTCGAGATTCTGGATAGTGATGCGCTCATCACCCATGTGTCCCGGCATGCCCATGTTCTTCCAGACGCGTCCAGGAGTGAGGCGGTTGCCGATGGCGCCGTTACGACGGTGCATCATGGATCCGTGTGTCTCGGGTTGTCCTGCAAACTTGAATCTGCGGACAACTCCCTGAAAACCCTTCCCTTTGGAGGTAGCGATCACGTCCACAAACTGGCCGTCCTGGAAGGTGGTGACAGATAGGTCACCGGTCTCGGGAGCAGCCTCCCCATCCTTGAGGCGGAACTCGCGAATGAACCGCTTGGGTGCGGCTCCGCTCTTGGCGAAGTGTCCTTTCTGGGGCTTGGAAACGCGATGCTCTTTCTGGTCGCCGAATCCCACCTGAACCGAGGAGTAACCCTCCTTCTCCTTGCTCTTGACCTGAAGGATGCGGTTTCCACCCGCCTCGATCACGGTGACGGGGCGGATGCGACCCTTGGTGTCGTAGACACGGGTCATGCCGATTTTTTTTCCGAGGATGCCGATGCTCATGGTTCGGATGATTATGGGGTCAGATCTTGATGGTGATGTCCACGCCAGCCGGGAGATTGAGCTTGCGGAGCTCGTCCACGGTCTTGGCAGTGGGTTCGAGAATGTCGAGGAGACGTTTGTGGGTGCGGATCTCGAACTGATCCATGGACTTCTTATCGACGTGCGGCGAGCGGTTCACTGTGAACTTCTCAATGCGTGTCGGAAGGGGGATTGGTCCGGTTACTTTCGATCCCGTGCGCTTTGCAGTCTCGACAATTTCGAGTGCCGAGATGTCGAGAAGGCGGAAGTCGAAGCCTTTGAGTCGTATGCGGATGCGTTGTCCTGCGGCCATGATCGTGGTGGGTTAGTTTTTCTGATCGAGGACCGCGGCCAGTACCTGGGCCGGGACCTGTTCGAAGTGGGAAGGCTCCATGGAGTATGATGCTCGTCCCTTGGAGAGTGATCTGATGGATGTTGCGTAACCGAACATCTCTGAGAGGGGCACCTCGGCGTTGACGCTGGTGACGATCGCCTTGGTCTCGATGGACATGATCTTTCCGCGGCGGCGGTTAAGGTCACCCATGATATCGCCCTGATACTCCTCGGGAGTCACGGCCTCGACCTTCATGATAGGCTCGAGAAGGATCGGTTTGGCGTTCTTGAGACCGTCCTTGAGGGCAAAAATGGCTGCCATCTTGAACGCCATTTCGTTGGAGTCCACGTCGTGGTAGGATCCGTCGACGATGTCGATATGGACGTCGATCACGGGGTAGCCTCCGACGACACCGTTGAGCGACGCTTCGTTGAGTCCCTTGATGACAGCAGGGATGAAATCCTTCGGGATGGAACCCCCGACGGTCTTGTTTTCGATGGTGACACCCTTGCCCTTTTCGTTCGGGGCGATCTTGATGACCACGTGTCCGTACTGACCGCGTCCACCGGACTGCTTGACAAGCTTACCTTCGCCGTCGGCAGAGTTGAGAATCGTCTCCTTGTACGCGATCTGGGGCTTTCCGGAATTCGCCTCGACCTTGAACTCGCGCATCATGCGGTCGCGGATGATCTCGAGGTGAAGCTCGCCCATGCCAGCGATGATGGTCTGGCCCGTCTCCTCGTTGGTGAAGACGCGGAAGGTAGGATCCTCTTCGGAGAGACGCTGGAGGGCATTGCCCATCTTCTCCTGGTCGGCCTTAGTCTTCGGCTCGATCGCCATCGAGATAACCGGATCGGGGAAGGAAGGAGGCTCGAGCGCGATCGGATCGTCCTCGGTGCAGAGGGTGTCTCCGGTGGTGATGTTCTTGATACCGACGATGGCGGCAATGTCACCGGAGTAGCAGGTGTCGATGTCCTCGCGCTTGTCGGCTTGGATCTGGATGAGTCGGCTGATGCGCTCGCGCTTCCCGGTACGGGGATTGAGAACGGTGTCGCCCTTGCTCAGCTTTCCGGAGTAGACGCGGAAGAAGACGAGCTTTCCAACGAAAGGATCGCTCCAGAGCTTGAAGGCGAGCGAGCAGAAGGGGGCGTTGTCGTCGGTGACGGCGAACTTATCCTCACCGTTGTCAGGATCCATTCCCTTGGCGGGAGGAATGTCAATTGGACTTGGGAGGTAATCAACAACGGCATCGAGAAGATACTGGACACCCTTGTTCTTGAAGGCGGAACCACCGGCCACAGGAACGAACTTATTGGCGGTTGTCTGGCGGCGGATTGCCTGCTTGAGCACCTCGCGGGTGACAGGCTTCTCCTCAAGGAAGAGTGTTCCGACTTCCTCGTCGAGGTCGGTCATCTGCGAGACCAAGTCCTCGTAGGCGGACTCGGCGAGATCCTTAAGTTCTGCCGGGATCTCCGTGATGGTATAGTTGGAGCCCATGCTGGCGTCATCGGCATAGATGACGGCTTTCTGGTTCACCACGTCGATCTGCCCCTGGAGGTTGTCCTCGGCACCGATCGGGATGAGGATGGGCCAGGCATTGGCACCGAGCTTGGTGCGCATATCGTTGACGGCGTTCGCAAAGTTGGCGCCGGTGCGGTCCATCTTGTTGACGAAGGCGATGCGGGGAACATTGTACTTATTGGCCTGGCGCCAGACAGTCTCGGACTGGGGCTGGACACCGGCGACTCCACAGAACACGGCGATGGCACCGTCAAGAACGCGGAGCGAACGCTCCACCTCGGCGGTGAAATCCACGTGGCCCGGTGTGTCGATGATGTTGACTCGCATCTTGATGCCGTCGAACAGCTTCACAACATCATCCTGCTTGATCTGGTTCCAACTGCAGGTTGTGGCGGCAGAAGTAATGGTGATACCGCGCTCGCGCTCCTGCTCCATCCAATCGGTGGCGGTCGTTCCCTCATGCACCTCGCCGATCTTGTGGATCATGCCGGTGTAGAAAAGTACGCGCTCGGTGAGGGTGGTCTTGCCGGCGTCGATGTGCGCACAGATCCCGATGTTACGGGTGCGCTCCAGCGGAAAGGCGCGATCCGGGGAGTTCGGATTGGCGGTGGCGGTGCTCATTGCGGTGATGGGATAAAGAACAGAAGGGAAGGTTTTACCAACGGAAGTGGGCGAAGGCTCGGTTGGCCTGGGCCATCTTGTGGAGATCGTCGCGCTTCTTGATGGCGGCACCCTGGTTGGCGGCGGCCTCTTTCAGTTCACTGGCCAAGGCCTTGGCCATGGGCACGCTCTTGCGCTTGTTGGCAAAACCGACGATCCAACGCATGGCGAGAGCCAGTTGTCGGTCGGCCGGAACTTCCATCGGAACCTGATAGGTGGCTCCACCGACACGGCGGCTCTTGACCTCGAGGCGTGGACGTGCGTTGTCCATGGCCTTCTGGAGGACATCGAGGGGATCAACCGCCTCTGATCCGTCGCGGGTGCTCTCGATGGCCGTGTAGACGATACGCTCGGCGAGCGAACGCTTGCCTCCGCGCATGACCGTTGTGATGAGGCGGGCGACCAGGGGGCTGGCGTAACGGAGGTCGCGCTTGACCTCTTTCTGGATGACGCGTTTGCGGCGGGACATGGAAAAGAACGGTTGGTAGTTGCTTGGAGATTACTTCTTCTTGGCGCCTTTGGCACCCTTGGCCTCTTCGCCGGCTTTGGGGCGCTTGGCTCCGTACTTGGAGCGGCCTCGGCGGCGACCGTCGACTCCGAGACAATCAAGACTGCCACGGACGATGTGGTAGCGTACGCCGGGGAGATCCTTCACACGGCCACCGCGAACCAGCACGATCGAGTGTTCCTGAAGGTTGTGACCTTCTCCTCCGATGTAGGCGATGACTTCCTGTCCGTTGGTGAGGCGCACTTTGGCGACCTTGCGGAGCGCGGAGTTCGGCTTCTTGGGGGTGCGGGTCATCACCTGCACGCAGACGCCGCGGCGCTGGGGGCAATTCACGAGGGCGGGTGACTTGGATTTCACCCTCACCTTTTGGCGACCCTGTCGTACGAGTTGGTTGATGGTTGGCATGTAAAGGCTTTTTTATGATCCCGGCTTGCTTCTTCGATTGTCCTCAGGCGGCGATCCGCCCCGCATTTTCAGCGGAACAAAAAACCGCATTGCTGCGGTGCTTGCGAAACCCCGAAGAAGCCGGGAGGTGGGAAAGTAGGGAAACTGTATGGTTCTGCAAGAAGATTTTCACATTTGGTGAGGGAAATTTTTCCCGTGACCCGACCATCGTCCCAGCCGCTCAATGGCATGGCGCTGGAATTCCATGAACAGACTTGGCGAAACAACCTTGCCAACCCAAGACAATGTGGCGACTCGCGCTGTCTTTCAGATGATGACAAATAGACCCTAGGAATGGGTTTAGTATGTCGTTCCCTATTCGTCGGGCGCGACGCAGGTCCATTCCTGGAGAGCTCCGCGTCGGGCGGAGACGATCGCGTAACCGCGCTCGGAGGCAATCCGGAAGACTCCCACCCTGCGGTAAAGGATCCAGGCAATCCTTCCGAAGGCGTTTCCGCAAAGATCCATCATGCGGAAGACAGCGGCCGCCCCACGCCGGATTTCCCCTGTGGCCTCCACCAGATGAAGCGCTCCCATGGGCCTGTCCGCCGGCAACCCGAAGTCCGATCCGCTGCCATCCTGCACGGGTGCGAAATCCAGGATCCCATCGCCCGCTTTTTTCCAACGCTCCATGGATCGGTTGCAAAATCCGCACGATCCATCGTAGAGAACCAAGGGCTTGACTGGGCTTGTCCCCTTCATGCTTCGTGCTTATCCCGCTTTCTGCCGGCTGGCGATTCTTTTGGGACTCTCCCGTTGCCGACGCATGTGGAAGAAAGTTATTCTCCCCGTGTGAAATTGTTTCGAGCCTACCTGTTTTTTGCGGGAATCCTGATGGCGCCCTCGGTCTTGGCGCAGAACGCAGAGGAGATTCTCCGGAATGCCAGACTCAACCCGACGGCGCGACCTGCCTGCCTGAGCGCCCGGATCAGGGGGGAAGGCAACCCGACCTCCCTTCGGATCGGACTCAATGACCATGTGATTCGTTATGAATTTTCCAACCCCGACCAGACGCTCCTGCTGAAGCTTGATCAGAGTCAAACCCAACTTATCGAAAAGAAAGGCGGCGCAACCAAGGCCGTCACGGGGACTCAACTCCACGATCAGATCCGCGACACAGGCGTCACCTATCAGGATCTCTCACTCGGGTTCCTTTACTGGCCGCATCCCATTCTTCAGGGCGAGGAGACACTCAAGACTCGTCCCGCTTGGAAAATCGACCTCCAGGCACCCGCCGGTGAAACCCTCTACGGAGTCGCGCGCATCTGGATCGACAAGGAGTCGGGGGCTATCCTCCGCATCGAGGGATATGACAAGAAGGGCCTGCTCCTGCGACGCTTCGATGTGGTCTCCGCGCAGAAGATCGACGGGCTCTGGATGCTCAAACAGATGCGCATCGAGAGCTTCGAACCGGGAAAGCCCGACCCAATCTCACGCCGTTACCTCGAGGTACTCGGGCAGGACTAGAAGCTAGGAGTTAGGAGCTGGAGGTCGGGGTAGGTGATCTCAACCGCCCAAGCTGAAAAAGGCGAAGGTCGAGAGCGGACAGCAATCAGCCCAGCTACCAGCTTAAACCTTCTCCGTAGCGGAGCTTCCGAAAATCCCCGAGGGACGGAGCAGCAGGATCACGATCAGGAGCCCGAATGCGATGGCGTCTCGGTAGGAGGAAAGGAAGGAACCGCCGAGCAGGCTCTCCGTCAGACCTAGCAGGAGACCGCCGACGGCGGCTCCCGGCAGGCTGCCGATCCCACCCAACACCGCCGCAACGAAGGCCTTGATGCCGGGAAGAGTCCCCATGAGCGGTTCGATGGAGTGGATGTTCATGGCGTAAAGCACGCCGGCCGCACCCGCGAGCGCCGAACCGAGGGCAAAGGTCAGCGAGATGACGGCATTGCTGTTGACCCCCATCAGGGCCGCCGCATCGCGGTTCTGGGAGAGAGCGCGCAGGGCAAGGCCGAAACGAGTCCTCAGGACGATCTCGCGCAGGGCGACCAGAAGCGCAAGAGTCACCGCCATGACGAGAAGATGATTGCCTGAAACAGTCACCCCTCCGCCGAGTGAGAAGCGGATGGGCGGGAGAAGATCAGGGAAAGCCTTCTGGTTCACGCCGAAAACGATCTGTCCCCCGTAGGAGAGCAGCAGCGAGACTCCGATGGAGGTGATGAGGACGGCCAACTTGGGCTGATCACGCAGGGGCCTGTAGGCCAGGCGCTCGATCACCACGCCGAGGATGGCGCAGAGGAGCATCGCCCAGAGCAGGACGGCGGCCGTGGTCATCCACGGATCGGGGAGGAGATGATGGATCACGGGCGCCGCGTAGAAGCCGGCAAAGGCGCCGATCATGAGGACATCACCGTGGGCGAAGTTGATGAACTTCAGCAGTCCGTAGACCATGCTGTATCCCAGCGCGATCAGCGCGTAGATCGCGCCGAGTGAGAGGCCGTTGATGAGTTGCTGCAGGAATTCGTGCATTGCCGGAAGCAGACTAATCAGGAACCTGGCCAATCGGGAAACGATATTGCAGCGTCCGGTGCCGACGGGAGAAGGGCTTCAGAAGCGGACCGCCGCCTGCGTGCCGAGCACCAGGACATTCCCAAGGGTGCCGTTCTGCTGGGGGTTCATGATGTACTCCAGAAAAGGCTTCACGGAGATCCACTTGGTCAGCATGCACTGGTAGTCGATTTCAACGACCCCTCCCCATGTCGGCTGTGGTTGCGCGGGGTAGACGGCCTTCCCTCCGGCAATGGCGGCGGCGGTCTGGATCTCGTAGGTCTGGTTATAGGCCGATGCGGCATCGGAACTGAACCAGGCCGAACCGAGCGCTACCCCCAGACGGTCGTCGGGACGTCCGGGAATGAGCCCCTGATAGACAAGACCTGTCTGGTAGTAGAAATCGAGCAGACTGTAGCGACTCGGGGAAAAACTCCAGGCGTTGAACATGTAGAGCCCCTTCTTGGAAAAATTGCGGGCGGGGGATGGGTTTTTCCCGGGGGATTGATCGGGTTCCTTTACGCGGTAGAGCAACTGGTCGGCCTGGAAATACCAGGCCCAGGAGCCCATGTTGAAGGAACCGACATTGACAGCCTTGGCCTTGGACCCCGAACCGCTCCGGGTCACCGGGAGAAAATTCTCGTCCTGAATTCCCCACCAGATCATGCCGAAAGCATACTTGCCCTCGAGTTTGTCACGCCCCAGCCTGGGCTCCCAGCCGAACTCGGAGCAGACGTAGAGACCGTTCGGGTTTCCCGTGTTTCCATTGGGCTGCCCTTCTCCCACGGCGTTCCACCCCGCGCCGCCGAAGCTGGAGAGACCATTGTTGTTCACGGAGCCGCGGGCATTGGGGTTGGGCTTTCCAAGCTGGCTGGAGGGGACTGCCGTGTAAGGGGCCACCTGGGTGGGGGCGTAGACGCCCTGAACGGCTCCGGCGGCGTTCGGAATCGCTAGGTAGAGGCCGCCTATGGCGTAGGTTGATTTGGTGGGTCTGATCCGCAGCGTGCCACCCCAGGCGTCGTAGGTGCTCGACCAGGGGATCTTGGCCGCAACGTTGTTGTTGTAGGCGGGATCACCGGCAAAGGTTTCCCGGGCGCCTCCCCCGCTGTTCCCCCCGATGCCCTTGGCACTGGCAATCTGGTTGTTCTGAAAGAGCTTGGAGAGCGGTTGTTGGAGGAAGAAATCGTAGGGATTCATCCATCCGGCATTGATCATGAAGGATCCGTTCTCGGTCATGTATTCGAGATACTGCGCCATGAGGCGGAGCTCCTTTCCACTCTGGATGTTGGAGGGATTGAAGCCGTTGGCGGCGCCGGTGATGAGGTTGATGTCGTCGCCGTCGCGGTATCGGAAATTCGAGTAGGCCTTCAGCCCCTTGAGATGGAGCTTTTTCCCAAAGTCGCAGATGAAGGCCAGCTTGATCTGCTCATCGAAGGCACTGCCCGTCCGGTATCCGCCGGCCACGCTGCCGTAATAGTTTCCCTGCCAGTCACCGCCGACGCTCAACCCGTAATCGGCCAGTCTGCTCTCGACTCCGTTGATGAGCTCGAATTCCTTGCGTGTGACCGCATTGAGCGTGGCTCCCGCAAACGACATCTGACTGCCAACTCCCCGACTGACGGCCCGACCGCTCTCCTTCAAACCATCCTGATAGTGGATGGTACTGGTGACATCGGATCCGATTTCCGTGTAGACTGCGGTAAGATCCGAGGGGAAAACCATGCGGATCGAATGCCCGATCCTGTCCAGCAGTCCGCCACCGGCCGAGGGCGCGGAGGGTGATACCGCCTGATCAGCCGAAGCCGGGTAAACGGGAGAAGCAGGGGGGCTGGTTCTCCCCTTTTTCATGGGTGCATTCCCCTCGAGTTCCTCGGTAGGATCCATGAACTTTGGAGGCACCCCCTGCGCCTCCACCCGGATTGATCCGAGAAGAACACCCACCATCACGACAGCAAGGAGATGGCGCGTATTCATCACGGTTTATGGTGAACCAAGGCTTGTAGCAACCGCCGCTTGAAATGCTCAAGCGGATCAAGGTCACGATTTCGCCATGCGGTTGAGTGACATTTGCAGGACGGGAATGCTGAAAAGCAGCACCGGAAGGAATTGGCTCCACGTAAAAGCCCCCGGGAGTCTCCTCACCGGGGGCTTTCTTGAATTTCACGCGAGGGCTTCAGGCACTCACGGTGACAGGATGGTGGCCTCTGATTAAGCGGCGGTTCCTGCGGCTGCCTGGTCGCGATCTTTCATCGCGGCCTTGCGGCTGAGCTTGACCTTGCCCCTGTCATCGACGCCGATGCACTTGACCCAGATGACGTCGCCGTTCCTGACGACATCCTCGACCTTATTGACGCGGGTGTCAGCAAGCTCGGAGATGTGGAC
This sequence comes from Chthoniobacterales bacterium, assembly GCA_044236545.1. Taxonomy (GTDB): domain Bacteria; phylum Verrucomicrobiota; class Verrucomicrobiia; order Chthoniobacterales; family UBA6821; genus UBA6821. The sequence goes on along the minus strand of JBIIGI010000007.1, from coordinate 17,282 downwards.
GAGGCCGTCCTTGCCGGGAAGCACCTCGACGAAGGCGCCGAACTCCTTGATGGAGACGACGGTGCCCTGGTAGAGCTCGCCGACGGTGATCTCCTTGGTCATGCCCTCGATGATCTCCTTGGCGCGCTTGAGGCTCTCGCCGTTGCTGGAGTAGATGTGGACGAGGCCGAAGTTGCCATCCTCCTCGACGTTGATCTCGGCACCGGTCTCGGCAACGATCCCCTTGATGGTCTTGCCACCGGGGCCGATGATGAGGCCGATCTTGTCCTTCGGAATGGTGACGGTCTCGATGCGGGGCGCGTACTTGCTCATCTCTCCGCGGTGTGCGGGGAGGGTCTGCTTCATGTGATCGAGGATGAGTCCGCGGTTCTTGCGGGCGTCGTCGATGGCGGTGGCCATGAGCTCGTGGCTGATGCCCTTGAGCTTCAGGTCGAGCTGGAATCCGGTGACTCCGGCCTCGGTGCCGCAGAGCTTGAAGTCCATGTCGCCGAAGTGATCCTCGCTGCCGATGATGTCGGTGAGCAGGGTGTGGCGGGTGAGCTTGCCCTGATCGTCATTCTCGGTCACGAGCCCGACGGAGATGCCGGCGACGGGACGCTTGAGGGGAACACCCGCGTCCATGAGGGCGAGCACGCCGGCGCAGACGGAGGCCATCGAGGTGGAGCCGTTGGACTCCATGACCTCGCTGGTGACGCGGAGGGCGTAAGGGAAGTCCTGCTGGCTCGGGATGACCGGGAAGATCGAGCGCTCGGCGAGGGCGCCGTGGCCGATCTCGCGGCGGTTCTGCCCGCCGAAGCGACCGGTCTCGCCGACGCTGAAGGGAGGGAAGTTGTAGTGGAGCAGGAAGCGCTTGGTGGTCTCGCCGCCACCGTAGGCGTCGATCATCTGGGCCTCGTCGGCGGTGCCGAGGGTGGCCAGTGCCATCGCCTGGGTCTCGCCGCGGGCGAAGAGCGCCGATCCGTGGGCACGGGGCAGGACGGTGGTCTCGCTGGAGAGCTGACGGAGTTCGGCAAGGCCGCGACCGTCGCAGCGCTTCTGCTTGTCGAGGATGCTGACGCGGAAGGCCTTCTTCTGGAGGTAATCAAACGCCTGCGAGATCTCGAACTTGGTGGCGGCGGGGAACTTCTCGAGGATCTTGGCGCTCACCTCGTCGCGGAGTGCACCGACGGCCTTGCCGCGGGCAACCTTGCTTGGAGTGTAGAGGGCGGCCTCGATGCGGTCACCGGCGACCTGATAGGCGATCTCGAGCATTCCCTCGTCGACGTTGAGGAGGGTGAACTCGCGCTTCGGCTTGCCGGCCTTGGCGATGAGCTCGTTCTGTGCGGCGATCAGAGGACGGGTCTGCTCGCGGGCGAAGTCGAGGGCCTTCTTGAAGTCCTCTTCGGGAAGCTCGTTGGCGGCACCCTCGATCATGATGACCTGTTCGCCGTCTCCGACGTAGACGAGGTCGAGATCGCTCTCCTCGCGCTGGGTGTGGGTGGGGTTCACCACGAACTGGCCGTTGATGCGTCCGACACGGACCGCTGCGATCGGCTTCTCGAACGGGATGTCGGAGACGCAGAGGGCTGCGGAGGCTCCGTTGATGGAGAGGATGTCGGGATCGATCTCGCCGTCAGCGGAGAGCAGGATGCTGATGATCTGCGTGTCGTAGAAGTAGTTCTTAGGGAAAAGGGGGCGCAGCGGACGATCGGTCATGCGGGCGGTGAGGATCTCCTTCTCGCTCGGACGGCCCTCGCGCTTGAAGTATCCACCGGGGAACTTGCCTACTGCAGCGGCCTTCTCCTTGTAGTCGACGGTGAGCGGGAAGAAATCCTGGCCTTCCTTCACGGAAGTGGCGGAAACGGCGCTGACGAGGACGATGGTCTCGCCGGAGCTGACGACGACGGCTCCGTCGGCGAGTTTGGCGATCTTGCCGGTCTCGAAGCTGATGGGGTTCTGGCCGACTTGGGCCGTGATGGTGGTGTGTGACATGGGAATGGGTTTTGTTGGGTGGGATGCGTGGATCCGATCAGAGCGCGATGATTAGCGGGCGCCCGAAAAGACGGATGGCATCCGGAGGGATGCCTGCATCGGTGTGATGTGTCGGTTAAGTGAATACCCCCCGCTAAAAACGTGCGGAGGGTGTCAGGGTTGCTTGGGTGGCGGAATTGCCGGGTCGGTGCCGTTGTCCCCAGGGAGTACCGGATCCATGAGGATCAGGGAGCCGTGAGGGAGCGGAGAACCTGGCAGTCCGTTACTTGCGCAGGTTCAGTTTCTCAAGAACCGCCTGGTAACGCTCGCTGGCGCTATCCTTGAGGTAATCGAGGAGACGGCGACGCGTGGCAACCATCTTGAGAAGGCCGCGACGGGAGGAGTGATCCTTGGCGTTGCCTTTCAGGTGTTCGGTCAGGGCGGTGATCCTCTTGGTGAGGGTCGCTACCTGGACATCGGCGCTGCCGGTGTCCTTCTCGTGCAGCCGGAGTGCTGCGATTTCTGCTGTTTCTGTCGTTGTCATTTTTTTAGAGGGTCGGAATGTAGCCTCACCCGGGAATCCTGGCAAGGAGTTTCGGGAGCCCCCCCTTCATGGTTGCCGCCGATACCCCCCTCCCCTGCCTTTTCCTCCGATTCAACTCCCCCGACAAAGTTCTTGCCGCTTGCTCAGGCGACCGCATTACTGGTGACCTGCATGGACCCCTCCGCACTGGCCGCCGATCACCTGATGAATCCCCTGGAGGAGAGGATCGGTTACAAGTTCCGCAACTCCCTGTTGCTGGCGGAGGCCCTGACACACGCAAGTATTTCACTTGAGCGTAAGGATTACCCATTTGACAACCAGCGCCTCGAGTTCCTCGGCGACGCCGTCCTTCAACTCGTCATCACGGAAGAGCTCTTCGGGAAGTTTCCCGACTTCAGCGAGGGACAATTGACCAAGATCCGGACACGCCTCGTCTCCAGATCGGCACTGAAGGTTCACGCCCGGAACCTGCGCCTTGGCGAGCACCTGATGATGGGGCGGGGCGAGGAGGCAAGCGGGGGGCGCGAGCGGGCATCGACCCTGGGAGACTCCTTCGAGGCCCTGGTCGGCGGGATCTTCATGGACGGGGGCATCCGCGCAGCAAAGACATTCATCCTCCGTGTGGCGGCGAATGATCTGGATGCCGTGACCGAGGAACCCGAGGAAATCAATCCGAAGGGAAAACTCCAGGAAATCCTGCAGGCACTGGCCCCCAGCGCTCCGGTCTACGAGATACTCGAGGAGAGAGGACCGGAGCACCTGAAGCATTTCCGATGCCGCGTGACCTGGGAGGGTCTTCACCTCGGCGAGGGAGAGGGTCACAGCAAGAAAGAAGCCGAGGTGGCGGCGGCCGGTTCGGCGCTTTCCGGCAAAGTCTGGCACTCCAGCGCGGCAACGGATTGACCGATCCCCGCCCCTTCGCGCCACCGACTTGACTCAATAACTCATCACACCGACTTCACATGGAACTTTCACTCACTCTCCCCCCCACTCCCAACCTCCCACTGGTCGCCCTCCTCATCGGGGCCGCCCTGACCGGAGCGCACCTCTTCGGATTGCTGGCACCCGATCCCTGCATTAACTGGGCGCGCTCCTTTCCACGCTCCCGCTTCTGGGGCACGCTCCTTCTGGCACTTTCCTCAATCTGGGCCATCCTCTTCGCCTCGACCACCGATCTTGGGGAATTCTCCCCGATGCGGTACATCATTGTCGGCTCTCTGGCGGCGGGGGCCATCCTGCTCTGGAAATTCGTCCCCGAGTTTCTCTCCTCCCGCTCGGTCGGCTTCCTGCTCCTGCTTGTCGCCCACCCGGTGCTCGAAACCACTTTCCTGCAGTCGGGCCTGCTCAAGTTTGCCCTCGCATTTCTGGCTTACGGTTGGGCCTTGGCCGGACTCTTTCTGGTCGGGATGCCCTACCTTCACCGCGACCTGATCGGCTTGGTCAGCTCAAGACGCTGGCTCTGGAACCTTCACTGCTGGGCCGGAATACTCTACGGCCTCCTGCTGCTGATCGACGGGGTGAGGCTGGAATTTCTGGATTGATGGAAGGATCAGGGCTGGGTTCGGGAAGGGATCCCTTTTTACTCTTCAGTTTTCTCAGCCTCATTCGCAGCGCAGCGCCTTGACCGGATCGAGGCGGGAGGCGATCCAGGCAGGAACAAGCGCGGCCAGCGAGCAGATCGCGAAGGCGCTGATGCAGATCAGTGCGACATCGCTTGGGACGATCTCGGCCGGGATCTCGTTGAACTGGTAGACACTGCGCGGGAAGATCTCCACGCCGAGCACGCTGGCCAACCACGCACTCACCTCATTGCGCCAGCGGATCAGGCTCATCCCGAGGGCCAGGCCGCAGGCCACACCGATCAAGCCCACCACCATCCCCTGCGCCAGGAAGACGGAGATCACCTGCCAGGTCCTGGCTCCCAAGGCCTTGAGCACGCCGATTTCCCGTGTCTTCTGGACGGTGACTGTGATGAGGGTGTTCATGATGCCGAAGGCCGCGACCAGGATGATGAACATGAGCAGGAAGAACATGACATGACGCTCCATGGCAATGGCGTCGAAGAGCTGCCTGTTCATCTCCATCCAGGTGATGCAGGAAATCTCGCCGGGCAGGTTCTTGCGGAGATCCTCGCGGATCGCGGCGGCACGGTCGGGATCGATGGTCCGGATCGAAAGCCCGTGAACCGCACCCCCCAGGCCGTAGAGCTCCTGACCGATGTGGAGGGGGACAAGGAGGAACTCGCTGTCGTAGAGATAACGGCCGCTCTCGAAGATCCCGGTGACCTTCAGCTCCGTCGGGAGTACCAGTTGGCGGAGCGACTCGACATCCCCTGCCCTGGATCCCTTTCCCTTCATTTTGTCGAGCTGCTCGAGGACCTGCCCGAGATTTCCCGGCGAGTAGATCGTGACGACATCGCCCACCTGCACGCAGAGCGCATGGGCAAGCTCCGAGCCGATCACCACGCTGTCACCGGAGAGGTCGAGCCTGCCGGCGATGATGAACTTGGAAAGATCGCTGACACCCTGCTCGAGCTGCGGTTCGATCCCGCGGATCTTCGGCGCCATCCGCTGATGGTTGAACTCCACGATGACCGGCCCCTGAACGAAGGGAGCGGCCGCGACGACGCCACGGGTCGCGGACGCCTTGGCCGCGAGCCCCTTCCAGTCCTCGATCAGGCCGCTGTTGCTCACGAGTAGATGGGCGTCGAACCCGATCACCTTGCGCTGGAGCTCACGCTCGAATCCAGTCATCACCGACATCACGAGAATCAATACCGTGATGCCGAGCGTGACTCCCAGTACGGAGATCAGCGTGATCACCGCAAGGAACGTCCGCTTCGGCTTGAGATAGCGGGCCGCAAGAAAAAGCGGGGCGGGAAGGCTCGTGAACATCAGCAAAGTAAAAAGTGAAAAGTGAAAGGGTGAAATAGCTAAAAAGTGAATTTTGGCGAGACCCCCCTCCCCTCGCAAAGGGTGCCCGTGGTCCTGCGTCAGGGTCTCTTGGAAGCCTTGCTGCAATAAGCAATCGGCAGAACCACTCCGCCAAGGGCGCATGGCGGGGCGGTGGAGGGTTCAGAAACGCCGGCAGCTCGGAAACCGATAACTCCCTTACCCGCCGTCCGTGTAGTCGCCGCTGCGGTGCACCCTCAAGACCATTCAAGGCTATGCTTCCCACCTTCTAGCCCTGAACTTTTCCCCCCGAGACACGACCCGGCTCGATCAAGATCCTGCTGGCAAGGAGGGTGGCCAACGAGAGGAGGGTGATCCCCAGGAAGTAGACGCTGTGGCGCCTGAGATGGAAGGGACCCGCGACAAGATCGAGACCTCCCAGTGAATCGAGCAGCCATCCCCAGAAAACAGGAACCAATCCCAAGGCGCAGTTGGTGATCACGGTCGCCACGGCGAAGAAATGGTTCTTTCCGGCCTCCGGAACGACAGCCATCCCCAACTGAAGGTTGGCCATGTTGAAGACGGCCATCGCCATTCCTCCCAGCACATTGAGCAGGAGGACCAGCTTCCATCCAGGCGAAATCACGCCGGCCGACATGACAAACCAGAGCAGGAGCACGCCTGCGAAAACAAGGATCGCAAGGCGGATGGTCGGGATGCTTCCGAAACGATCCATCCGGGACCCCGCCGACTGGAGAATGACCATCGGCCCCAGAAACGTCCCCGTGGAGAGAAGATAGATCATCGAGGGAGTGAAGTGGGCCTGGTCCCTCAGGTATTCCACCGGAAAGACACCGAGGCCCCCCGCCACGGTGACAAAGATCAGGTTGAAGAGGATCGAGTTCCGGAAGGGGAGCTCGTCAGCCATCCTGCGAAGCGAGACCGGTTCGGAGGGGTGATCCGATCCGCCGCGGTGCTCCGCATCCGGCGCCCTGCTCAGGTAGAAGAGGCTAATGGAGGCCGAGACCACGGCAATCCCCATCACCATGGCGTATCGGGACGGCGCCACCTGCCCGCTCATCAGCAACGAGGACATCAGCATGGTGAGAAGCGATCCCGCGTAGATGAAGGTATGGTCGACCGAGATAAACCGTCCCCTCACCTCGGAGGGAACGATCCCGGCAATCCAGGGAAGGAAGGCGGCCGTGGAGATGCCGCGCAGCACATTGAAAAAAAAGAGGCTGGCCACGAGCATGCCGAGGCGCACCTCGGCGGAAAAGCAGGAGAGCAGGGGGACAATCGCGGAAATCGCGATAAAAACCGTCCGCAAACCCCAGCCCATGAGCGCGAACGAACGGTAACTGTGGCGCCCGAGATGCCGGGCGGCCGGAAGCTGGAGCGTGGTCAGGAGGGGGGTGAAGGAGGCGATGATGCCGAGGATGAACGAGCTGGCTCCGAGCTCCTTTGCAAGGAGCACGACCGGAGCCCCCAGGATGATCTGAAAACAGATCGCGTTGTAGAAATTGAACCAGTGGAATCCGAAGATTTCCCGGGAATAGGGGACGCGAAACCAGCCCCACGATCCGTAGGTTCTCTCGCCGGGTTCCTTCACTCTTCGTGCTCCCCGATCCAGGCCAGGGCCTTGTCGTAGCTGCGCCGCTCGAGGTAATGACGAAACTGGGGATCGAGTCCGCCGGCCGGGAGCGCCGCAATGAGCGCGTCGATCCGGCCGGAGACCGTCACCAACCGTTCCAAATGAGCCGACGCATCCCGATCCCGGTGGGCATGGTCGGCGATGACGGCCAGTCGCTCGCGCAGCGCCTCGGCCAGCGGTGCTAAATCAACGGGTGTCACGCGCTGGCAAGCGGATCAGGGAAGGACATTCTGCCCGCGCTGGCGTAGCAGATGATCGCAGATCACGAGATTCGCCATCGCCTCGACCATCGGGACGGCACGGGGAAGGACACAGGCGTCGTGACGTCCGCGGGCCGCGAGCTCTGCGGCCTCCCCGGAGAGCGTGACGGTCTGCTGAACCTTTGCGATAGTGGCAGTCGGCTTGAAAGCGATGCGGAAGAAAACCGGCTCACCGTTGCTGATCCCTCCCTGAATGCCTCCGGAACGGTTGGTCGCGGTGTGAACCCTCCCCTTCTCGATGACGAAGGGGTCGTTGTGCTCGCTGCCTGTCAGCCTCGTTCCCTCAAATCCACTGCCGATCTCGAATCCCTTGGTGGCCGGCAGGCTCATCATCGCCTTGGCCAGGTCGGCCTCGAGCTTGTCAAAGACGGGCTCGCCGAGACCGGGAGGCACGCCGCGCACGACGCACTCGATCACTCCCCCGATGCTGTCGCCCTGAGAGCGGACTTGCTTGATGCGTTCGATCATCCTCGCCGCCGCCTCCGGATCGGGGCACCGGACAGGGGTGGTCTCCACCTCCTCCGAGGTGACGCTGCCGGCATCCACGTTGGAGTCGATGTCGTGGATGGAACGGACCCAGGCGACCACCTCATACCCGGGATGCAGGGTGCTGACGACCTTGCGCGCCACCACTCCGGCGGCAACGCGCCCGATGGTCTCGCGCGCGGAGGAACGCCCGCCGCCCTCCCAGTTCCGGATGCCGTATTTGGACTGATAGGTGAAGTCCGCGTGGGAGGGACGGAACATCGTCTCCATCTCCGTGTAGGCGGAGGGACGCGCATCCTTGTTGTCGACGGCCACGAGGATCGGGGTGCCAAGGGTCTTTCCCTGAAAGACACCTGAAAGGATGCGGCATGCGTCCTCCTCCTGTCGCGGGGTGACGATGTCGCTCTGACCCGGACGGCGCCGGTCAAGCTCTGCCTGGATCTCCGCGGGCGTGATCGGAAGGCGTGCGGGGCAACCGTCAATGACGCAACCCACACCACCGCCGTGGGATTCACCCCAGGTGGATACGCGGAAGAGAGTGCCGAAGATGCTGGCCATAGGTCTTGATTATGCGCGGGAACGCGGCCAACTCACGCAGAAAACGTTTTTTGTTCCCGGTCGGCGCTTCCGGAGGATGACGGGGGAATTCCTCCTCCGACTCCATCCTCACCTGTACCGCGACGCCGCCTTCGTCAGCGCGGCCCCGATGCTCCGGCGAAGGGATGCCGGGGCGATCACTTCGGCGCGGGGACCCCAGCCGAGGATCCAGGATTCCAGGTCGGGAGCCAGGCCAACGTTCAGGGAGAGTTCCGCGGAACCATCCTTGCGCGGGGTGATTTTCTGAGAGGCGTGCCAACGGCGCTCCCCCGCAAGAGCAGCCGCGAGGGGATCAAGCAGGATGCGGACCTTTCTGGGACTCTTGGACTCGAAGACCGAGAAGCTCCGTCCGAGCAGTTCATCAAGGGAGAAGTCTTTTGGTCTTTCGAATCTCCGCTTCAGGTTTTTCGGTTTCGTGATGCGGGCCAGGGCGAAGGTGCGGACCGCCTTGCGCGCAAGATCCAACCCGATGAGATACCATTGCCCACCAATGCACCCGAGATGGTAGGGCTGGATGCGGCGTTCATTCCGTTCCTCGTCCCCCGGTTTGCGGTAGAAAAAGGCGACTTCATGGGAGGAGAGAAGCGCGGCGCTCAACATCTGGAAGGAGTGAAGATCCCCCGCAGGCGGGCCGTGTGGTCGGAAGGAAAGGGCCTGGGCCAGATCCTGCAGGGAGATCTGGGATCGGCTCGGAAGCCCCTCGACCAGCTTGGAGAAGGCGGTCTTGAGTGATTTTTCAAAAGGGGTGCCGCGATACTGCTCGGCGGCCCGCTGGGCCACGAGAAGAGCCACCACCTCCCCCTCCTGAAGGGACAGGGAGGGAAGGTTCTTCACCTCGCGGGTGTAGCAGAATCCGTGGCGGACGGTGTCGTAGTCGATCGGGAGGCGGAGCTGGTCCCTCATGAAATCGATATCCCGCTGGACGGTCTTGTAGGAAACCTCGAACTCCTTGGAGAGGACCTGGCAGTTCGGATACTCCTTTTGCTGCATCAGCTGGTGGATCTGCATGATCCGGTACAGCGGAAGCCGGGCCGAGCGGCCGCGGTTGGGGGGTTGCGCCTCGCTCAGGGAGGCGCGGGTCGCTTTGGACCGGTACGGATTGGATTCACGGCGTGGCATGGGACGCTTTATGTCCCAACGGGGCGTAGGGGACAAGCCCGCAGCACCGGCATTGTACACACCCCGGGGTATCCTTTGCTGGGGAAGGTGCTACGGACGCTTACTGCGGAATCGGAGGGGGTTCCTGAGGGAGCGATCGCACTGATCCGCTTCTACGGTAATAAAGGCAGAGCAGGTATCCCGCAACGCCACCTCCGAGATGGGCCAGGTGACCGATCCCCGGCTCGATCCCGAAGAGCCAGAAGAGAAAGGCTACGCCGACCACGAGCCATCCCAGGGTCGAGGCCCTCATCCGCACGGGGAGGACGAAGAGGATCAGTGCGGTTATCTCGACCCGGGGCAACAGCGTGGCGAAACCGACCAGGAGCGCGCAGACCGATCCGGAGGCCCCGACCAGGTCGATGCTTTCGGAAGATCCGAATGTCTGGAGCAGACCGCCCGCGACGGCACCGGCAACGTAGAGGAGAAGATAGCGGATCCGTCCCAGCAACTCCTCGAGGATGGGCCCCGCAAACCAGAGTCCCACCATGTTCACGAGCAGGTGGAAGAGGTTTCCGTGCAGGAAGGCGTGGGTGATCAGCCGCCACCAACCGCCTTCCATCAACCCCTCGCGACTCAGGGCAAGGATGGGAAACAGGGAGGTGTCAAAAACCAGTCGGAAGATTTCCTCGACGAGAAAAAAGGAGGCGTTGATTCCGATCAGGACCAGCGTTACCGGGGAATTGCGGACTCGTTCCATGGCGCAGGGTTATTTGGTTGGGGCCAGGACCCGGAGCGCCCCCCTCCGGAGAGTCATGGAAAGGGGGAGAAACCCGGCCATCTCGCCGTCGAGTTCGTAGGGAACAGGTTCCTCGGAGTGAAGCGAGAGGGAGCCGGACTGGAAGTACTCCACATCGCCGAGATCGGCATGATGACCGATGAGGATGGCATGCATGTAGCGGAGAAGATCCCAGGGACTCTGGTTTTGAAAGACGAGCACGTCGAGCAGTCCGTCGGTTGGTGATCCCTTCCGGAACAACGTGAATGGACCGCCGTAGAAGCGTCCGTTTCCCAGCAGGACAAAGGAACCCTTGCGCACCACCCCGCGGTCGTCCTCCAGCGTGATCTGCGGCGGCCTGCGACCGGCCACCTGGGCAAGGGAGAGAAGGTAGCTGATGGGGCCAAGCGCTTTTTTTGACTCCCGCGTGGTGCATCGGACCACCTCGGCATCCAACCCGACCCCCGCCAACTGGACAAAACAGCGGGAGCCTGCCCCGGTCGTGCAGACCGGCAGGTCGAGGTGGCGGACCCCTCCGTTCTCGATGATCTCCCAGGCCTTTTCCGGTGAGTTGAGGGGGATGCCGAGTTCCACGGCGAAGACATTCATCGTCCCCACGGGCAGGATCCCCAGCGTGACGGACGCCTCCCCCTCCGAAGCAATCCCGTTGACGACCTCGTTGACGGTGCCGTCACCACCGGCCGCCACGATCGTGGAAAACCCCTCCGACACACCTTCCCGCGCGATCCGCTCGGCATCACCCGCCGTGGTGCTCGTGCGGATCTCGGCACCGCCGCTTGATGCCAGACGGCTCAGATGCTCGAGGAGTTGGCCCGCCTTGTCGCTATGGGCGGCCGGATTCAGGATGACGAGGATTTTCTTCACGCTTCACAATTACTGCGGGTTCTTTAACTTCCCCCCATGCGCGCGATTGCCAAGCCCATTCTTCTCCTTGCGGCGATCCTGCTGGCGATTCCCCTCGGAATCATCATCAGTCTGAACATCTACCTTCAGTCAAAGGAGACCCGGGAACGCCTGATCTCCGCGCTCTCCTCACAACTGGGGGTTCCCGTCACGATCCGCGGCACGTTCGGCCTCCCGCTGGGAGGCATCAGGATCCATGGGATCAGCGGCCGTTTGGGAACGAATCCCCCTGTCATTTCGGCTGACTCCGCAACCATTCATCCCGACTACCGTGAACTGCTCCGTGGTCGTTTCACCATCACGGAGATTGCCCTGGCCCATCCCGTCGTTCGCCTCGTCCGTCAACCGCAAAAGCCGGATTCCGGGGCCGCCCCGACCGCGACATCCACCCTCAGGGAGAATCTCCCGGGTGAAAACCGCCCCACCGGAAGCGCTCCCCCTTCTTCTGTGCGGGACGCCTTGAGGACAAAGGGGACAAAGGAAGCCCCGGAGTTCGTCGCAGGCCTGAGAAAACTCTCCATCACCGGAGGGGGCTTCACGCTTCTCGACGAGCGTGGGCTTCCGGTGATCTCCCTGGAGGGGATTTCCCTTGAAGGAAACTCGGAGGGTGACGGAGGCTGGAAAGGCCTTTTTGAGACACATCAGGCCATCATCGGGACGGGGCTCATTCTCCGGGACATCCGATCCCGGGTATCCCTTCCGGGTGATCTCTCCCGCCTGACCCTGACAGACCTATCGTCATCCTTCGGCGCAGGGAAACTCACCGGCAGGGTCACGCTGGATCTCCCCCCCTCATCCCCCGGATACACCGCCGAGTTGATCCTCTCCGGAGCCCGCCTTTCACAACTGCTGGCCGACTCCTCCCTGGGGAGCCCCTCTGCAGAAGGGATCGTCAACGGAGAGTTGGCTCTCTCGGGCATTGCCGGAAAGGAGTCGACGCGGAAGGGGAAGGGTGCACTGCGATGCACCGGGGCGGTAATCCAGCCGGTTGATTTTCTCAGGCAGATCGGCCACCTCCTGCAGATCGACGAGTTGCAGTTGCTCCGGCTCGCGGAGGGAAACGCCCTCTTCCATCTCGACGCAGGCCGGATCGTGATCGACGAACTCTTCCTGAAATCCGAGAACCTCATCCTTGCCGCCAAGGGACCGGTTAACTCCTCGGGTGAAATCGACCTTCAGGCCCGCCTGCTCTTCAACGAGAAGCTGACCGCCCGTCTCCGCTCCCTGCTCGGATCCCAACTCACCCCCGCTCCGGAAACAGGATACTCCCAGGTGGCCTTCAAGGTCTCTGGAACTTCCCTGAAGCCCAGGACCGACCTCTTAGAACGCCTGACCGGGATCCGTGTCGGAGGGGATCTTGGCGGGCTCCTGCAAGGACTCTTCGGGCGACCTGCCTCGCCCCCGCTGGCAACTCCCGCCTGTACCCCCCCCTCACCCAACCCCTGATCGACCAATGCGCGTCATTGCCGGATCAGCCGGAGGCCTGACCCTCGAGCCCCCTGGAAAAGGGACGCGCCCGACGATGGACCGCGTGCGCGGAGCGATTTTCTCATCTCTCGGCGATCGGGTTCCGGAAGCTCGTGTGCTCGACCTCTTCGCAGGAAGCGGCACCCTGGGCATCGAGGCGCTCAGCAGAGGCGCGGCCTCGGCCACCTTTGTCGAGCATCATGGCCCGACGGCGGCCCTGATCCGCAAAAATCTCAGGATCACCCGCCTTGATACGGCGAAGGCAGTCGTGCAACAGATGGATGCCTTCCGGTTTCTGGAGCTCTACACGACGACGGACAGCGTGGACCTGATTTTTGCGGATCCACCCTATCTCAAGGAAGCACGCCCCTCGGCGGAGTCGGTGAACTTCGCCGAAACACTGCTGGCGCATCCCCGTCCGTCGATCGCCCTCGGGGCAGAGGGGTTGCTCATCCTGGAGTGTGAACGCCGTCAGCCCCTCCCCTCACTTTCTGCCTGGGAGATTCTTTCCGACCGGTGCTACGGGGAGTCGCGGATCCTGATCCTGCGCCGATGGTCATGAAGCGGATGAGCCTCCTGCTCTACAATCTTCTCTTTGTCCCCATCCTGTTGTTCCTGCTGCCCGGATACCTGCTCCGGATCGCGCGGCGCGGCGGCTACAGGACCAAGGCGTCCCAGCGGTTCGGGATCTTCGACCGGGAGACGCTGGAGAGGGTGGGCACCGGCAGAATCTGGCTTCATGCCGTGAGCGTCGGGGAGGTCGGGATCGCGTTGAAATTCGCAGCAGCATTCCGCCGGCGCAATCCTCGGGCACGCTTCCTGTTGAGCACGACCACCTCGACGGGACTCGCCATCGTGGAACGGAACGCCTCGGAATGGCTTGAACCGGTCGCCAATCCGGTTGACTTTCCCATTCTCACCTCGCTTCTTGTCAGGAAACTCATCCCCTCGGCGCTCCTCATGGTGGAGGCCGACCTCTGGCCGAACCGGGTGCGGGCATGTCGTCGCCTCGGCATTCCCGTCGTTCTGCTCAATTCCCGCCTCTCGAAACGCTCCGAGGGGCGCTTTCGCCGGGCGCGCTGGATCACGGCTCCTCTCTTCAACGGACTCGACATGATCACCCTGACGGAAAAGGAGGACGCGGCGCGGTGGCACTCCCTCGGCATCCGCCCCGACATCCTCCGATGGACCGGCAACATGAAATACGATACGGCACGGACGCCCGACTCCGTCCCGTTTCAAGCTTCGCTGGATTTGGAGGCCCTCGGATGGAGTGACGGGGATCCCCTCCTGCTCGCGGCCAGCACTCACGCGGGGGAGGAGGAGGCCGTGGCAAGGGCTTTCCTGAGTCTTCGCGGCAAGATACCGCGGTTGCGCCTGGTCATTGCACCCCGCCATGCGGAGCGGCGCGGCGGCATCGCCGGGATCCTGCGCCGATTCGGCCTCACCTGTATTCTTCGTTCGGAAGGACACTCCACGGCGGCCGACGTCCTCGTGCTGGACACCACGGGTGAACTCTCCCGCTGGTATGGGGCCGCCACCGTCGTCTTCGTGGGCAAGAGCCTCACCGACTCGGCCAACAAGGGGGGGCAGAACATGATCGAGCCCCTGCAGTCGGGATGCCCGGTCCTGATCGGCCCTCACACGGAAAACTTCGAGCCGCTTGCCACCCGTCTCGCCGGGGCCGGGGCCCTCCTCCGGGTCACCGATGCCGCAAACCTAGCGGAGGCAACCAGCAATCTCCTCCTCCATCCCGAGCGCCGGACAGCCATGGTCCGTACCGCCCAAGCGGTTCTTCAGGAACACCAGGGCGCAACGGAAAGAAACTGCGGGCTCGTGGAGTTGCTCCTCGCCGACCATTCCATGGCACCCGCTGAAAACAGCGAGGCACACCGAATCTTGCAATAAACCCAGATTTTGCAATGGAACCCTGACAACAGGTCAGGAGCATTCACCAAGATGGCGACGGGAGTGAGGGCAGCAAACATCCATCCCTCAACCAGAACAAGAGGTCCTGCTGTAGTGATGAAAACAGTGCATGCACTGAAAATCACCCCTTGACCGATCGCCGGTAGGCCAGCGGTGAGCAGCCGAGGATTTTCTGGAAGATGCGGGAAAAGTAGTACGGGTCGTCGTAGCCGAGTTTGGCCGCGACTTCTTTGATGCTGAGTGCCGTGGTGTCCAGATCATGGCAAGCAGCCTGCATCCGGAGGCGAATGTGATGCTCGACAGGAGAGGATCCGGTCTGCTCGCGAAAGAGCGCGGAGTAGCGGGTCGGCGAGAGTCCGGCATGCCGCGAAAGTTCCTGAAGGGTCAGTGAGCGCGCGACATTGGCGCGCATGAATTCGATGCTCTTCGTCAGATCGTGAGCCATGGCGTGCGAACCACCTCCAGGCCTTCTTCCGGTTTGAAAAAACAAAAGTCCCAGCACATACCTCAAAATGTGTGACACAAGGAGCAATGTGCTCTCGGTGAGGCCGGTGGATGCCAATCGGTATGATTCCCGAAACATGCGTGCGATTTCCTTGGCATCAGCGGACGGGATCGAGAGCACATATTCGTGGGCTGGCAGCAGGCTCGCGTAGGAGGCCATAGCCGTTCCCTCGCAGTGTGCCCAGTGGATCGACCAGGGATCGTCATCGTCAGCACCGTAGGCATGCGGCTTGTTGGCCGGAATGAAGAGAACTTCACCGGCTGCGACGGCGAATCGGCGCCGATCAATTTCGACCCAGCCTTTTCCTTTGGTGCAAACGATCAAAATGGATTCATCAAGCCCGTGAGACCTCCTGATCCCATGCAGATGGGCTTTGGGATACCATCCGAGGCATTTGACATGCAGACCGACACCGAGCGGATGGCGGCCGACATGGCCGAGCACATTGGCGGGCAAGTAATGGATGATCTGGCCCGGGAACCCCTGTGTCTTGGCTTTCATGGACGGTAAGATAGTCCATCTTTTTGGCAAGTTCGTCCATTTTCGTTTTCCTGAAAAAAGGCGAGTCTGATGAAAATATGAGCACCTCATCCTCTCCGTCACACACACTTCCCCCCTCCGTTGATTTGGATGAAATGAAAGCCTCGTTCGCGCAGCACGGCTACGCCGTCGCACGCGGCCTCTTTTCCGAAGCAGAAGTCGAGGAAATCAAATCCAACTTCACCCGCATCGCGGAGAATGGCCCCGTCCCCGGCCACTTTGATCAAGTCTCCAAAGATGAATCCGGCGGTGATCCCTTGAAGGAATTTCCACGTGTCATGCAGCCCCACAGATTTGATCCCGTATCGCGCAGGAACCTCGTCCATCAGGGCGTCATGACCTGCCTCCAAGAACTCATGCAGGATGAGATGCTGGCCGCCCAGAGCATGTTCTACTACAAGCCGCCGGGGTCACGCGGTCAGGCAATGCATCAGGACAATTTCTACCTCTTGGTGGAGCCGCAAACCTGCGTGGCCGCATGGACCGCGATCGACGATGCCGATCCCGAGAATGGCGGCATGTATCTCGTCGCCGATACGGCCGAGGAAGAGATTGCCTGCCCGGAGAAGGCCAATGCCGCAGAGTCCTTCACCACTCACTTTGTTCCCACGCCAAAAGGCAAGAAAGCGGTTCCCTGCGTCATGAAGGCGGGTGACACCCTCTTTTTCAATGGCAGTTCCATCCACGGATCCGGCCCAAACCGCTCCAAGGACCGTTTCCGCCGCTCCTTCATCTGCCACTATGTGCCGAAATCCACGCAGCGCATCAGCAAGTTCTATCTCCCCCTGCTCACGCCCGAAGGCCAGGATGTCATGATCGAAGCCAACTCCGGCGGCGGGGCCTGCGGCAATTCCTGGCAGGATGGTGCCTATTGGGAAGGCGGCACGCATTGATTTTTTTAGAACGAGATCGACCGACCAAACAGTCACATAACCAAGCCCCCTCTTAGGGAACCGATGATTTAACCCGAATCCCGCGGAGTTCGGGTTACAACAGCCTACCCCAATCTCCCCGATCTGTTTCCGATCAGGATCACCATGGAGCGGGCCGTCAATGTCACGGCCGTCTGGTCGGCCAGGAGTTGCTCGGTCCCTGTTTCCAGAAAGTCATCCGGAGAGGGGCGCGCTGTGTCGACAACGCGGCGCCATCTCATTCCGGCGGGGATTTTCGGCAGGCCGAAGATCAGCGGCTCGTGCCACATGTTGAAGGCCGCATAGATGAAATCGGTCTCGGGGCCGAAGGTCTGCGTGATATCCCCCGCGATCAGGAAAGCAAGAGATCGGCTCTCCTCCCCCCAGTCGGGCTCCCATGGCTTGACCCCATGCCAGCTGATGTCGGGAAAGCCGCATCGCCGGGGGTCTATTTCGTTCGTGAAGAACTCCGGACGGCGCAACTGGCTGTGCCTCCGGCGGAAGTCGGCCAGCAGCGATACAAAGCGCCTGAGCCCCGCGCCATCCCCAACGCCCACGGCCTCCTGCCTCCAGTCAAGCCAGTTCCATTCCTCATCATGGCAGTAGGCGTTGTTGTTTCCCCGCTGGGTGCGACCCAGTTCATCCCCCATGGAGAGCATGGGAACCCCTTGGCTCAGGAAGAGCAGGGCCATCGCGTTGCGCTGCAGACGGGATCGGAGTTCCCTGACGGCGGGCTCGTCGGTCTCCC
>JBIIGI010000051.1:0-19193 GCA_044236545.1 Chthoniobacterales bacterium | reverse complement strand
CATCCCCCGGCAGCCTCATCGCCAGCTCACCGACCGGTTTCGGGCAGGGGTATGGGAACTCATGGTAGCTGGGCGGGCAGCCCTGGCAGATCCCGCGCATGCGTTCCTCGTCAGCCGATCCATGCCGGGCTTGAACCGCTCCTCCATAAGGGCCGCACTCCCAGCCTTCCACCTCAATCCCCCGGCGCACCTCGTCAATGTGCGCGGGCTTCGCATCGCGAGTGAAATCAATCCTCCGGTCCCACACATCCCCTTTGCCAAATCGGAATCGAATCTCATCGGCCGCCTGATAGACGCTGACCGAGAGGTCCCCGTTACCAAGGAGGAGACCGTCTTGGGGGAGTGGAACCGGCTGATCCAAACGGATGAAATGATGTGTCTTTTCCATCTAGGTACTGGCTATCCGATGATAAACATAGATGCAGCCGAGTGCATCGGCCACGCTGACGGCGACGCTTTTCGCATCGGGGGAGACGGCGACGCCGACCGGCTGCGTGCTGCTGAAGACCGGCCCCTTCGCGGGCTTGAAGAAAAGCCGCCCCAGCTCGCGCAGGCCCGTCGTATCGCAGTAGTGGAAGACGTGCCCGAGGTCGTTCGGATCGCCGGAGACGCCGTAGGCGTGCCCGTCGGCCACGGCGATCCGGTGCACGGGGCCGTGGACCCCGACCGCGCCGAGCGCAAAGGTCGCACCCGTTTTCCCATGAAACAGGGCGACACATCCGTCCTCGGTGCCGATGATCCATGAGTCGGATCCCCACGGGGCCCAGGCGGAGATCCCGCTCTTGTATTGCCGTCCCTGGCGCGAGGGTGGCCGGGCGTCTTTGAGTACCGGCGGCATCACCTCCTGTGGAACAAAGGAGTGATCCGTTTTCCCGTAGGATTGGAATCCCGATTCCGCTCCCGCGCGGTAGTTGCCCGAGGGCAGCGCAAAGGCCAGCTCATCGGGGGAGGTCCATGCGAGATCCAGCACCCGCGAGGGCTCTCCCCGGCCAAACCGGTCCCAAAGCCTGATGGCGTGGGTCTCCTCCGCGCGGACCCGCGAGCATCCCTTCTGCTCCAGGAACTCCCCGTACTCGTCCATCTCGCGGAGAAGGGTGGCGTAGGGCGCGGCGGCCTGATCGAAGTCATCCGCGGGATAAGCCTCCCTGCCGTCGGCGTAGAGAATGTAAGCGGTGACGTCACGCACCCGCTCGCCGCGCAGGAAAGGGCCATCCGCGTTTTGCCGCCGCAGGGCCCGCGTGTTCACGGCCAGGATGCCCGGCATGTCCTCGCCGTGGTTGGTGTCGGCGATGTGGAGCACATCGTCGGCATCCATGTGCATCTCGCTGATGCAGGAGGTGACGCGGTCGGGGATGCCGAGCATGCCGGCATACTCCGGTTCCCCGCCACCCATGATGTCCCAGCGGTGGAGGTGCGCCACGGAGCCCGCAGCAACGTTGATCGGGCACATGGTGGCCTGCCAGAGGATGCCCTTGGAATCAAAGGCCAGGCCCTTCTGAGACATCCACGGCGCGGAGGCAATAAAGGAGGCCGGCCTGAAATCACCCAGGCGCTCGACCCGCAGGGTGGCCGGATCGAAGGCGTAGAGCCGGTCGCTGAAATGAAAGCTCAGCAGGAGGCGTCCGTCCGGCATGGCGGCGTGATGGGCGAAGAGCAGGTGAGCCTGCCAGAGCGGGTTCGGCTCCGGTTCGGAGGCAAACACCCCGAGGTCCGTGATGCGGCAGTCATCCACATTGATATGAAAGACATGGCCGGAGCGGGATGAGGTGAGCAGGTTGCCGAGCGGATCCTTGATCACCGCATAGGAACCGAACTCCGTGATCTGGCCGAAGTCCCGCACCTTGCGGCTCTCCAGATCGAGGCGGTAAAGATGCCCCCGCAGGAACGTGGTGAACCAGAGCGCGTGATTTTTGGCATCGTAGGCCGCGCCGTAGATGCTGTCGCGGGCCACCGGGACGCCAAGATCGACGCAGGTCCGCGTTGCCGGATCCCACACCAGGACATGCGATCCGGGGAAGCCCTCCCACTGGTGCGTGTAGTGCTGTTCGAAGAGCCAATAGGGATGCTCCATGCTCCGCGAGGTCGTGTGCGTCGTCATGATCACCTTGCCGTCGCGGATCGGTGTGATCGAGGTGTGGATCTTGCTCGGCGGGATCATCCGGGGATCGGCCATGGTCTCCCGGCCGCCGTCGAAGCAGAAATCAAGCACGCCGGTGCGGCGGTCGTATTCGTAGAGCTGGACGTCGACGGCGTTGCCGAGCTCGCCGCAGAGGGCGGCATACATGGTTCCGCCGTGGCCGAAGCCGAAGTCCCAGATGGCGTTGTGCCTGGTGGTGACTGGAAACTTCGAGAAGCGGACGGCCTCTTGCGGGAGGAGTTCGAAGAACCCCTCCGGCATCGTCGCGCAGCTGAAGGCCTCGATGCCTTGGTCGATCGTGATGTTCACAGAGAATTGCCGTTAAATGTCCCGCTAAGTCGAAAGACTGGATGGGCCGGGTTCGTGCCGCAGTTACTCCGTCTCCTGAATCAGAAGCGCCCCGACGCCGTCCTTCGCGATCTCTGACAAAATGACCAAATTGTTGTTAGCCAAGTCATAGCGGAAGGTGCATTCCTTGCCGGTCACGAGTTCCTTGATCTTCCAATTTTTCTTACTGCTCATCGGGAGGGCAACAATCTCACCCTTCTGATCGGCGCCGCTCTTATTGTAAAGTGTCACGATCGTTTTATCCCTGCCGGGAAACTTGTTCGCCAGAACACCTTCCATCAGCGTCGGAATGGCCGGCTCCGGTTTGGTGCTGGCAAATGTTTCCGAATGTTCCCTGAGGATTGCATCCAGGCGCGGTCCGCATCCGCTGTCTCTTCCGATACCATTAAAAAAACATCTGCGTTTTCCATCCGTGTCTGGTCCCCACTCAGCGAGAACATATTCAGGGAAATAGAAGTGGAAGAAATAAAGCGACTGGTCGTCGAACTCCTTCGCGACCCATTCATATTGGTCGCTGTAGAAGGTCTGCACCCAGGAACCATCCGCAAACTGAGTCAGCCAATCGTTCCCGGCGTGCTCCAGCCAAACTGCGGTTTCGGGATTCGCTTTCCGGATCTCGTCACGCATATGAATCAGATTTTTGGAAAGGCGGCCTGGACTCTGCGGCACGGGATTTTCTTTCCAGTGAAGGGCCGTTGGATTGTAGTTGGGAAAATTGATTCCCAACTCGTCAAGATAAACTGAATCAACTCCGGTTTCGCGAACAATCCGCGAAAGCGACTTGGTGTATTGTTCCCACCACCCTTCGGAATCGTAGATGCAGAAGCAATAGATGTCCCCGTTTGCCATGGCTGTTTTACCCTTGGGGGTATGCATTGCTGACCTGCCTTCACCCATCTGCTTTCCGAATTCGGAATTGCGATAAACAAACCTGCAGTCGGTGTAGAGGGCAACCCTTATTCCCTTGTCCTGGTGCCGCTTGACTTCATCCTTGAATGGAGCAAGCCCACCCCTCGATTTGTTATAATTGAAATCTCCGGGTTGATATCTTTTGAAGCCGGGGTCTTCGACGAGCGATTCATCATAGTCTTCCCAATAGGCCCACTGGACGATGTCGACTTTGGCATCTCCCTTGGTGGCTTCGATGACCTCGGTTCCGTTGTATCGATTCTCGGAATCCAACCAAAATCGCGATGGATGCACGTTCCAAAAGTTAAACACTTGATGAAACCACTTGGGAGGAGTAGGCGGCTGATACCAAGTGCGGACCCAGTCGCTATATTCCCGGAGTGACTCTTTCCATCCGCCGGATCCAACGCTGACCACATAGTCGGGCGACGAAACCGACTTGTTAATCAGAGGCTCGCGAAGAGAGTAATAGGCAATCCCAATGCCCTCGCTCTTGAAGTTGAGCGGATCCTGTTTGGGCACTTCAGGCCCATAGAGAATTTCCGCCCATTTCCGGACTGTCGAACCCTCCGCTCCCAGCTTTTTAAAACGCATGCCTTTGAAGGTTCCGGTGGAATCCATTGGAAAGACCGACAAGCGGGTTTCTGTGACCGGCGAGTGAACGCCGATCACCTGCATCCAGGAGAGGCCGCCATACTCCAGGGAAATATCGAGATTGGATTTTCCCTCGATTCCTGTGCGCAGTGGAAAAAAGAACCTGTTTTCGGATGAATCGGATCCCAAGGCAATCTTCCCGAGAATCGGAAACACGAGTTGAAGTTTTGAGATGTCTTCACTCCCGGTCCGGACACTTAGATTCCAAGTCATTCGGCCCTCGGGCTTCATCTTGATCCGAACGACGCCGGTCAAGGCTGGTTGGTCGGAAGAAAGCATAACCTCCGCGACAGCCTCCTGTTCTTCTTCACGAAGTTTGACTTCAAGGACCTGAAAGTCCTTTGAGGAAACACTGACGCCCGGCCCGTGGACCATGAAGAGAGGGAGGGGATCTTCACCCTTCAAACACTCAACTCCAGCAGTTTTTTCCCGTAGTCTTGAGGGATGAATGCCGGTTCGGAGGTTAAACTCGGCCTGCACATTCCCGGATTCGAAAACAAGCATGGAGTCCTTCACCTCCACCTTAACGCCTTCGGACGTCTTGAGCTTTTGGTCCGGAAGGGAAACGATCCTCCCGCGTTCGGAATTTTCCTGGGCAGTCGACGGTTCGGCTGCAAGTGCGCAATTGCAAGTCGATATGCCGACAATCGCGCTTGCAGCCAAAGCCAGAAACCATAGAGGCGAAGCGGACAAAGTTCTGTTCATGTTGAAAAATGGTATGTGAATCGATTGGCGCATGGATTTCATCTGGTCTTCTGTCTTGCAAAATACCAGGGCGGCACTTGGCCGGTTGGATCTGTCTGGACCCCGTTCATCGGATCATGCGTGTAAAGTTCCTTCATGGAGATGGATGTTGCGTGTCCATCGGCCCACAGGACATTGACCTTTCCAAGATGCCCCGGCGGCTGCTTCGCATTCTGATTCTGCCCCTGCCAGTAAGGCAAAAGTGACCAGCCCTTGCCATTGCCGCCCGGAAAGTTTTCCATCAACATGACCGTCTCTGACGGTTGTTGTGGTGACGCAATTCTGGGAAGTTGGGGAAATCCCGTGTTCTCGTTGCCGAGTTGCTCGAAGTTGAATCCGTAGCATCCTTGAGTGAGTATTTTGCCGCTCGTTGGACAACCGTGCCTGGTGGTTTGGAGGTCATTCCTGGTCATGATGCCCTCGATCACCATCTTCTCGTCCCAGCAGTATCTGTTAGGTGCCCCCCCCATCGGCCCGTAACTATAGCAGGCGCAGTCGTTGGAGGGAGGATAGGCACCGTCATGATCCGCGACGTAGGCCATGATCCATCCGGAGATCTTGCTCATATTGCCCAGGCATGCCGCCTGCTGGCCTTTTCCGATCGAGTTTCGCGCCAAGGGAAAGATCAGCGCCGCAAGCACCGCTATGATGGCAATGGTTACCAGTAATTCGAACAATGTGAACGCGCCGCGCAGGTTGGTCGCATTCCGAGTCTTCTTTTTCATTTCTGTGTGCCTATGCGAATCTCGTCAAAAGTTCCACCAATGCTGTTTTCCGACCCGTCACTACCAAAGAAAAGCGGCTTATTGCTGGAATGTGGCGGCATCTGCGCGGAGCCGGATGCAACACGCTCCCCGTCCAAATAAACTATTCCCTCCAATAAGGTTCCATCCCAAGCACGCACGAACTCGAGGTAATGCCATTGGTCATCCAGCGAACTTTCCTCGGGCGAAACAATCTCAAGATAGGTATCGTCACTCTTTTTGATGCCGAAGTTGACCCGGATCGTTGCAGGTTGCGCACCGTTTTCGACCAGTTGTGCGCGTGCAAAAATCTCTCCCGGGCAATTGAAAAAATAGCCGGGATTCGATTTGAAAATGTAATCCCACTTGAAGAAAAATCCGATCCGGGTGTTTGGGTTTTCAAGAACCGAGGGGTCGATTTGAATCCCGCCGGTCTTTCCTTCCTGGAGATGAAGGCCCTTTCCGAAGTAGCCCTCCTCCCAGCCAGGCACCGGCTCGCCGGTAAGAGTGACCTCTACGGACTGCCGTCCTGTCGAATTGTCATCCTTCGCATCCTTCCCGGCTCCCTCATCCAGATGAAGAAGCAGCAGCGTGTCGCCAGTGTCCTTTGACGGTTGGGACATATTCATCCAACTGGGTGATTGTGATGCCCTTGCGGGTAGAACCGACAGAATCAGCAGAAGGAATGAAGGGAGCAGCGTTTTCAATGAATGGTAGAAGCTGAAACCCGGCGAGCGCACTGCGCCCGCCGGGTTTGCGTAAACTAGATGAGACTGAGATGATGTTTTCTGTCTTGGTCCGTTCAGCCTAGGCCTGCACGCGACGGCGGATCAGGAGCAGGGTGGCGATGCCACCGAGAACCAGGGCGTAGGTGGAAGGTTCCGGGATTGCTGTTGTCACAAGCTGGAACCCGTTGACAGGGCCTTGATCGTTGCCACCCGTAGGGTTTGCACCGATGTAAAACTCGATGTTTCCATTGAAGGACTGCACCCCAGAGAAGGTCACGTAGTTTGCACCTTCTTGGAAACTAGAAGCACTTGCACCGGTCGTTTGGAGCCAATTGAAGCTGGAACCATCCGGTGTGCCGCCGGTCCAGTTGTTGTTATTGATGATAAAGCGCGTTCCCCGGCCGGTGAAGCCGCCATTGATGCCATAGGTATAGAGATCGTAAGTGGTGCCTGCCGCCAAACCGCTGATCACGACACGAGCTACTCCAGCGCCATTGACGCTGTCATCTGCTTGAAACCAGCTTCCGAGGAGATTGTCAGAGATTCCCCCGTCGTTGAAAGCGCGGCTGTATTCGACAAGGACATTAATCCCACTCGAAGTCGTCCCATCAGAGGCAAGCAGGCCGTTGAAGGAGGCGCTGTAGTTTCCAATGCCGTTCTGTGTCTGTTGAATTTGATTCCAGTAGGTGCCTGAACCCAGAGCGGCCCCGGTTCCAGTGTAGTTTGGAAGATAGGTTCCTCCGACGCCGCCATTGAAGTTCAAGTTATAATAAACAAGAGGAGCGGCCTGAGATTGACTGGCGAAAGCCAGCAAGGCTGCAGCCAGAACCAAAGCGGATTTGGCTGATGTGATGAGGGTGTGTGTTTTCATGGAGGGTGTGGTGTGCGTGTTTTGGGTGGTGGGTTGAATCAACTGATGTGTTGACGACAACAATTTCCCTCAAGGACTAGAACTTGGCAAGAAATTTTTTCGTTCAGCGTTACTGATTTATCCGATGGGAAGCGGCAACGGATCCCGGCGATTCATGCCGGCATCGTCGCGCAGCTGAAGGCCTCGATGCCTTGGTCGATCGTGATGTTCATGCCGGTAAAAAGCGTGGAGGTGGTATTATTGCCAGAACGGGTCGGTCGAGCCGTAGGGGAAGGGGGGCTTCATGTATTCCACATGGGCGTCCAGGAAGAGCACGTTGGCGCCTCCCTGATGCCGCAGCGCCCATTGGAAGGAGGGGTTGGACGCTTTCTCATTGTTCGCCTGCGAGGGCCAGAGAAACAGATCGCCCCTGCCGTCGCCGGCGACG
Source organism: Chthoniobacterales bacterium (assembly GCA_044236545.1). Taxonomy (GTDB): domain Bacteria; phylum Verrucomicrobiota; class Verrucomicrobiia; order Chthoniobacterales; family UBA6821; genus UBA6821. The sequence continues at coordinate 11,632 of JBIIGI010000051.1, read as the reverse complement.
CAGGTCCTGGAGGGCGTGGCAAAGGAGGAGAGCTTCTTCCTGGGGCCGTTGCGCGAGTCCCCAAGATTCATATTGAACCGGTAGCTCGGCCAGCCGTCCGGACGTGACTTGTCATCGGAGGGACAGACCGTGACGACATCGGGACCCCCCTTGATCATGGCCCACCAGCCCGGCACATTGATGTAGGGGCCGATTTCCGTGCATGCGCCCATGCCGTAGTCCCAGGTGTAGGGCAGGCTTCCGTCGTTCTCGGAGACGAACAACTGGTAGCCCTTCCCGATTTCGCGGAGATTGCCCGCGCACTTCGCCCTCTGCGAGGTGGCGGACATTTTCCCCACCGCGGGCAGAAGCAGGGCCAGGAGAATCACGATGACGGCAACCACCACCAGAAGTTCGATGAGGGTGAAGCCGGAACGTTCGGCGGCCCCGGTGCGCTTGGATGTGATGGGGAGGCTCATGTCAGGCATCGCTGAGGGAGATATCACGGAGCTCACCGGAGAAAAACCCATGATTTCCAAAATAGCCCTTCTGGTCGGGGGGTTCCCAGGCGTATCCCGAGAGGCGGATCGGACGGGAGAGATTCCACTCCCGGGGAGGGATCTCCGCCGTGGCGACAACCGTCCCGTCGACCCTGATGGCGGCCATATTCCCCTGCACGGAGAGTTCGACGTGATACCAGCGGGAGGGTGCCAGCCTGACGGAGGATTCCAGCACGCAGGCCGTCCCGTTGAGGAACCCGAACTCCACCCTTCCCTCCGGCGAGAGTCTTGCGAACCACTCCCGGCCCATTCCCCCGAAGTAGGCGCCGTCATCGGGAATCAGGGTGTGCTTGATGTCGAGCGAGTAGCGAAAGCCGGGCGACTTGCCCATGCCCGCGGCCGATTTCTCAAGTCCCTGATTTTCGGAGGGGCCGAATCTCAGCACGCCGGGGTGCACATTGGGACTGCGGACCGCCGAGGCGGCGCCCTCCGCCCGGCCTTGCCCGAGAAGCTCGAGGATGTTGGAGATCAGGGTGGCGCGGAAGCGGTCGAGACGATCCTGCGAGAGGCTCTCCAGGAAGTTTCTCCGATCCGAGCGGTCCTGGGGAACCGATGCCATGAAGCTCTCCACGTCGGCAAGCATCGCGTTGGCGCGCGCCTTTTTTCCCTCGTCGCCTGATGACGCGGCTTCCTTGGCCAGTCTGCGGAACGTGAGGAGATACCGTTGGTCGTCCACGCCTTGGCGGACACCCTCCCATGCGGGCGAGGGGATCGGGCCGTCCGCGGCGGGGAAGACGTAGCAATTCCCGTCGGGTCCCTTGGGGTCGATCTTCCACGTGTAGACCCAGTTGCTGACGGCCTCCAGTCCCGCCTTCACGGGCCAGACCCCGTAACAGAACCTGTCGATGAGGGGGTTCCTCCCGCCCGATCCGGAATTGTAGTTCCCGAAGAGGATCTTGTGGTCGCGGCAGAACTTCTCCTTCTCGCGGGTGGGTGAGGTGAAGTAGATGTCGCGGACATAGGGAGCGAGGAGCTTGTCCTCACCGGACCAGGGTCCGCAGTCCACCATCAGGGGCTGGTCGGGAAAAGCCTTGTGCATTCCCTCGTAGAGTTTTTTCATCGAGGGGAGGCGATCCGGCTGGAAGCCCGGCTCATCCTTCAACAGAAGCGTGAACGGAGGCAGGTTTCTTTCCTTGGCAAACTTGATCAACTCACCCGTGTACTGCTCCATGTAGGGCAGCGAGGAGACGGGATCCTCCACCTTGGCAAGCCCCTTGCCTTCGAGCAGGTGCATGAGTGAGTCCATCGAGCCGTAGATCCAATTGCGCTTGAAGCCCGCTTTTTTGTAAGCGGCCATCATTTCCTCCGCGGAATGCGCGAAATAGTTCAATCCCTCATAGCTTGTCGTGCTGCGTTTGGAAAAATCCACGCTCAGTTTCTTGTCGGCGATTTCGATCTCACCAAGCGGCCACATCCATGCGGTGTTCAGACCATGGGACTTCATGTCGGCCATATAGAGATCCAGATTCTCCGGATACATTTCCCTGTAGTTCTGGATCAGGAAACACATCGAGAGGTTCGCCGCCGGCTCGTCGAGATCGAATGGCAGCACGGTCATCACCACGGGGAACTCCGATTCCGTCCCGTTCCCGGACGTCACCTTGAGGGTGGCCTCGTATTTTCCCGGTTTTGCCTGATGCGGCACATGGGTCGTGATCCAGAACTGGCCGGTCTCCTCGGCGGGGATCGTGAGGGACTCCTTTTTCTCCAGAGCCATCGGCAGATTGATGTAGATGTTCTGCTCCATCCGGATCAGGGGAAGGAATGCGGTCGTGCGGACCTGGGTGTTCTCCGGGGCGAGCATCTCACCGGACTCCATGCTCCTGAACGGGGAGAGCGAGACGCTGAAGTTCTGCTCACCGCCCACGTTGTAGAGGCAGAGGGTGAAGGGTTCATACTGCCCGCGCACCGCGGCGATCTCGAAGCGCTCCTTCCTCTCCCGGGGCCTGCTGTAGGGGAAGACCAGGTCGGTGACCGGGCGCGAGTAGGGGATGAAGCCGCGCTTGAGGTCCGCACCGTCGGGCGTCACGGCGAGTTTCTCCTCATTCTGCGGAGGCAGGATCTCGACGTCCCAGTTGTCCCGGCGGGGGTAGTCCTTGAAACGGACTTCCTTCATTTTGCCGATCTTGATGATGCGGTCCAGTTGCTTCCTGATGAGGGGATCAAGAAGCGATCCCTGGAAGCGGAAGGGATTGGGATCGTCCGCCCCCAAGGAGGGAGCGTCGGAGGCTTCTTTCTCACCGGTCGCGGCGGGCGAGGGGGAGGCGTGGAGGGTGACGAAGGAGGCCAAGAGGGCCAAGAGCGACAAGTGGGCCAAAAGTGACGTGACGGTTCTGCGGGTCCGGTGTGGTTTCATGAAGATGGGTTGAAAAGATGGTAAAAAAACTCTCATGGATGCCTGATGCGCGACGGGAGTGTGGAGCGTCCGGCGGGATGCTCACTCCTCCCTTTCCACGGGAGCGGGCTGTATCCTCAGGTTCGAGATCGTCCCGTCGAAGAAGTTCTCCATCGTCCCCCGCTCCACATAGCTGCCGATGACCAGGGAGGTATCCTCAAAGAGGGGGTAGACCGTCCCCTTCTCGCTCTTGATCAGCTTGTCATCGAGGAAGAGCTTGATCTCATACTGGTCGTCCTTCAACTCACCGACGGAGATCAGCACGTCGATCGGGCGACCCACCTCCGAGGGTAGGCGGTCCGTCACCATGGTCAGGCTCGGATCACCTGTCGGATCCGTGGTCAGGCGGACATAGTATTTGTCCCCGTTGGGGCCCTGATTGACCCCGAATCGGAAGGGTCCCGGCTGGCGCCCCGCAGTGTCGATGATCCCCAGATCCTTCCCGTTTGCGCCGCGATCCAGAGAGGTGTAGGTCATGGTGAAGGAGAGGGAAAAGCCCTTCTGGAAGCGGGCGACGAGTTTGTCCCAGGGTATCTCCAGGGTTCCGCCGCGGGTGATCCCCTCAACGACCCGTGGTGTGAAGGAGAGCGCTCCGCCGTCGCTCGAGAGGGATCCTTCGGGATTCGATGCGGTCGGGGTGGCGACGAGGCCTCCCTTGGCATCCTTCAGGGGATCATTCCCGGAGAAGGTCCACTCGGCGACGGGTTCCGAAGCCCCGAGGGGGAGAGCCGTGGAGAGAAGTCCGGTGGCCGTGGCGATGAGGAGGGTTCCGCGAAACAACATGGATGAAAAAGGGTGGTGTCGTGTGGTGGATTCACCGCCTGATCCCGTCTCCCGACGGTGGACTGGATCAGCGGATGAGGTCAAAAAAACGCCCCATGACAACCCACCAAGGGAAGCATGGGGCGCTTTGGTGATGTTTATTTCTGTCTTGGTCCGTTCAGCCTAGGCCTGCAGGCGGCGGCGGATCAGGAGCAGGGTGGCGATGCCACCGAGAATCAAGGCGTAGGTCGAGGGCTCTGGGACGGCATTCACATCGATTTCACGATAGAGTGACTCGTTGCCGCCGACATTTTGGAATGTGAAGCGGAGCGCAGTCACATCGGCCAGGGAGCCGCCCGAAAATCCTGAGAAGTCAAGATTCACCCAGGTGGTCGTGTTCCCGGCGTTAAGATTGCCGGGGGCGCTTGTGTCCAGGCTGCTGAACAGGGAGGTCCAGTTCCCGGCCGATTGATATTCCAGACCGTAGTTCTGTGCAGAGCGAGTTTGCCCGCTACCACTCATCGCGAAGGTGTTGATGCTTCCAATGTTCTGCGCCGAGTTGAACGTGAATTCAATCACAGACCCGTCCGAAGGGGTGAAGGAATATACTGTGTTTCCGCGGTCGTTCATCGTGCCAGGATTGTAGACGACACCGTCGTTGAGGATGTTCAAATTCGATCCAAAGATGGCAGTGCCTGCGGTCTGAGTCAGAGAATCGAAGCTGGAAATTCCCTGATTGGCGGCATCCGTGGCCGAAACCACGTTGTCGTAGGGTTCGTAAACTCCTGCACCACCAGTGGTGTAGGTGATGACCTGCGCCGAGAGCGAGGGCATGAGGGCCAAGGCTGCAGCCAGAACCAAAGCGGATTTGGCTGATGTGATGAGGGTGTGTGTTTTCATGGAGGGTGTGGTGTGCGTGTTTTGGGTGGTGGGTTGAATCAACCGTTGTGTTGACGACAACAATTTCCCTCAATGGCCAGAACGTGGCAAGAAATTTTTTTCAGGGTTTTTTAACCCGATCCGCGCGTCATGCCAACACTGGTGGCAAACCTCCGTGCCGGGAGGTGTGGGTCCGGCTCTTGCGACGGGAGCCGGGAAGCTATATACTTCCCTCATGCAAATGACATACAATATTCGCGAAGCGCAGGCCCAGCTCTCGAAGCTCTGCAGGGGCGCTCGAAAATTTGTGATCGCGAACCGCGACAAGCCGGTCTTTGTCGCGCTTCCCGTGGCTGACTTCGAGGCCCTGCTGGAGACGATGGATGTTCTTGCCGACCCGAAGGCGATGAAAACCCTACGGCAATCGCAGGCAGGGGTGACGAAGTATGCCGATCTGAATCTCGATGATGAAGATTTCGGCCTCTGAGCAGGTGCAGTCCTGGCTTGCCGGGCTCCCTCCGGAAACAAAACGCCGCGTCAGGCTCGCCCTTCGGGGGCTTGCTCGGGGACGCGGCGACATCAAGGGGCTTATTGGTCCTCTAACCGGATTCAACCGGCTTCGGATCGGAGGGTTGCGGATCATTTTTCGGCAGACCAGCCCGCGGGAAATCCTCCTGGAATATGCCAACAACCGCGATGTGATCTATGAACTCTACCAGGAAATTCTCTCCTCAAGAGACCGTTAAGATTAACCCAGATTATGCAATGGAATCATGGAAACTGAGAAATCTTGTTCACCAAGGTGGTGCGAGGCGACTGGGTTAAAAAGTTGAAGTGTTAAAAGGTTAAACCCGGATTGCGCAATAGAGCGGTGTTAACAGGTTTGAGCGGTTCACCCGGATGGTGAGTCCCTGAAGGGTTAAAAGCGTTACACCGTTAAAAGGTTACAAGGGGCTGAAGTCCGAGGCCGAATGGAACTCATGCAGGCATCTTTTGACGACGCTTTCCCTGACATTCCCCTCCCTAATCTCGGGTCAGGGATCTCCCGGATCCACGTTGACGCCACTTGCCTCCCGGCAAGCGGTGGCGCCCTTTGGGTCCTCCCGCAGTCGCGGGACGGGATCTTACGCGACTCTTTTGTACTCGCTTGCTCCCGCAAGGCTCACCCTTTGGGTCCACCTTCGGTGGCTACAACTCGACCATCCCATGGTCTCGTTTCAGAGCCTTGGTTGTAACATTTTCACTTTTTAACTCTTTTAACGCCGCCTCCCTTGATCTCAGTAATTCCCAATGCAAATTCTGGGTTAAAATGGCGGGTTCTTCGCTATTTTGAGTGGGTGCCCTTTGACCCCAGAGGGATCCGAGGGGAGAGGTAAATAATCTGGAACTCAGGAACTCAGGAAGAGAGTAGATGGAAAATTCACGAAATGCAGAGGAGATCGGGGCGGAGAAGTCATGGGCCCGGTCTGGACGGATCTGGAATGCCATTCCCTGATCTCCATAGGGTCCCTCTCTTTTTCAGATCCTTGGATGGGCCTCGACTGATTGCCTCGCTCGCTCCCGCTCAACTCGCCCTGAAGGGCTGTGCTACCGCGCAGGCTAAACCGTGCCTCCCGCCACTCGGCGGTCCTTGGTGGTACAAATCCTACTTCCCTCCGTTTCTTTTCATGAGTTCATGAGTTCCAGATTTTCCCCTGTCTTCCTTCTTTACCCACTGAAAACAGCGAGGAGCCAAATGGCGGGATGGAGCAAGGAGGAGGTGAGTTGCAGGATAAGGGCCAAATCAGCTAATTTCTCTCGATAATGTTTGACCTGTCGCACAATAAACGCATTATATGTATGGAATATAAAACATTATGGGAAGGGAAACCACCAGCCTTTTGCCCAAGCACGGGCGTCTCCTGACCAAGATGGGAGAAAATTTACGGTTGGCGCGACTGCGGCGTCAGCTCAGTGCCGAGCAGGTCGCGGAACGGGCGGGAGTCAGCCGCTCGACGCTGCATTTGATGGAAAATGGATCGGCCGGCACATCAATGGGTAAGCTTCTGCAAGTCCTGGTCGTGCTGGGCCTCGAATCCGACCTCGCCCGGCTTGCAGCTGACGATGTGCTGGGGCGCAAGCTGGAAGATGCCCGCCTCACCGAAACCCGGCGGCGGGCACCGAAACGCAAATCCAAGCCATGAGCCGGGAAATTGAGGTATGGGCCGACTGGCGGGAACTGGGTGCCCCGCAACGGATGGGGTATCTGCGCTCGACGCCCAGCCGAGGCAAGGAAGTGTTCTCGTTTTCCTACGATCAATCTTGGCTTGATGCGGGACACTCGCGGCAACTCGATCCCGACTTGCGGTTTTTCAGCGGCCCCCAGTATCTCAATGCGACGGATCGCCCGAACTTCGGGATCTTCCTTGATTCGTCACCCGACCGCTGGGGGCGCTTGCTGATGCAGCGACGGGAAGCGGCGCAGGCCCGTGGAGAAGGGCATTCCGCCCACCGGCTCCAGGAGACCGACTATCTGCTTGGGGTGCATGACGAGCAGCGGACCGGTGCCCTCCGGTTCAAGGAACCTGCCAGGAGCGACGCGTGGCAGTGCGACGAGCCATGGATGCGCACCCCGCCGTGGGCTTCGTTACGGGAACTCGAACACGCCAGTTGGAAAATCCAGGACGAGTCCGCATACGACGACCCGCACTACCTCGAGTGGCTCAAGCTGCTGATGGCTCCGGGTTCCTCGCTTGGTGGCGCGCGACCGAAGGCCGGGGTCAAGGATCCCGGCGGCGACCTCTGGATCGCGAAGTTCCCCGGGCGATCCGATACCCGGGACATGGCGGCTTGGGAGATGTTGGTCCATCAACTCGCCGTGAAAGCCGGGCTGCAAGTTGCGGAGTCGGGTTTGCATGCGTTTGGCCAGGAACACCGGACATTCCTGACACGGCGTTTCGACCGGGCTCCCGGCAGCGACGGACGGGAACGCATTCACTTCGCCTCAGCCATGACCTTGCTCGGGCATGCCGATGGAGATGGCCATGATACCGGCGCGAGCTATCTGGAACTGGTCGAGTTCATCGTCCGAAACGGAGCACGGCCGGCAGCGGACCTTGAGGAATTGTGGCGCAGGATTGTCTTCTCCATCGCCGTCCAAAACACTGACGATCATCTCCGAAACCACGGTTTCCTGCTCACTGAGAGCGGGTGGGTTCTCTCGCCCGCTTTCGATCTGAATCCGGACCCCGGTGGCACCGGACTGAGCCTCAATATCTCCGAAACGGACAATGCCTTGAACTATGGTCTGGCGTTGGAGGTTTCGCCCTTCTTCCGTCTCAAACCTGCCGATACGGAATCCATCCTGCAACAGGTCAAGCAAGCCGTGAAATCCTGGCAGAGCCATGCGAAGACACTCGGCATCGCGCGGGTGGAACAGGAAATCATGGCGACGGCGTTCGAGGCTTGAGAAGTGGGATGCGCCTGAGACGGATCACGCTTTCCTAGCCGTGGTGGAGCGCTCAATGAGGCTGACGGGTATGATGACGCAACCCGCCGTGGCCGGGGTCCCTTTGAGTAGGCAGTTCAGGGCGAGTTCGGCGGCCCGGGTGCCGATGGCGATTTTCTCAACCGCGATGGTCGTGAGAGGCGGTTCGGAATATTCGGCAAGTTCCATGTCGTCGAAGCCCATGATCGAGACATCCTCCGGGATCCTGATGCCGCGGGATTTCAGGCCCCTGAGGATCTGGAGCGCGATGAAGTCGTTCGTGCAGAAGATGGCATCGGGGAGTTGCTGTGAGAGGATGCCGGTGACGGCGGGCTCGGCCAGGTCGTTGTTCCAGACGCTGCACTCCGCAAAGCGGATGCTCCCCTCCGTCCCGCAGAGGGAGATGAACTCGGCGCAGAACACCTCGACCCGCTCGATGTGGTCGGAGACGTGTTCCCTGGGGCGAACCAACACGATGTCACGATGCCCCAGCGAGTGGAGATGGCGTGCAGCCATCTGTGCGCCGGAGCGGTTGTCGGCATCGACCTGAGCAACGGAGGCGTCGGTGCGTCCGATGTGGATGAGGTGTCGCGTCCGGCTTTTCAGGGAGGCCACGTAGTCCGGACTCTCCAGAAACAGGCACACGATGGTGTCCACGTAGCCCTGGGTGACGATGTCGGGCATGATGCCTGCCTCGATCTCGTCGGCGCTCACCGAGGAGAGCAGGACGGGGACGCGGTTTTCGATGAGTTCCGCCTCCAGGGCTCCGAGGATTTTGGACTCGAAAAGATCGAGCGTCGCGGAGTTTTCCGGCGTCCGGGTGAAAATCACGCCCACGATGGGTTTGTTTTTGTTCCTGAGTTGCCGGGCAAAGCCGTTGGGCCGGTAGCCCAGGATATCCACCGCCTTCAAGACCCGCTCGGTGGTCGCCACGCCGTGCTTGGACTTCCCGGAGAGGACGCGCGACACGGTCATGTCGGAGACCTTGGCCAGTTCGGCCACATCGCGGATCGTCGGGCGGTTCTTCATGGGATCAAATCAGCGTTTCACTAGGGCCTGTTAAGATTAAAATGGCGGGATGGCGCGAGGAGGAGATGAAGTGCAGGACAAGGCGCGAAAGAGGGAGTGTAGTCACAGCACTACAAGACCGAAAGAGCAACGCTGACCCTGCGCATCAGCAACCCTCGCCTTTAGGGTGCCGTTCTTTTGCCGCCATGCTTTGTTGCCCAAGAGAGTCAAGACCGCAAGGGTATTGCCTCTCTTATGCGCCTCGCCTGGCAGCAAAACTCCTGGCACCGCCACCTGCCTTTTAGTCTTAACAGGCCCTAAAGGGAAGTCTCCCCGCAAGGTGGGGGAGGAGGGGAAGAATGTTGACGTAATCATTTACTCCGTGAAGATTGCTCTCTATTCGGGTTGCAGGACTTGGTCCATGTCCGGTCAACGTACCCTCACGAGCCAATTGCTTCAACACCTAGTCGGACTCCCATCTTCAAAATCTGCTCCCATCCATGTCTCCCGTGCTGATTTCCCACGAAGCACCGACCCCCGTCCGGGTCGGTTCATCCGCCAAGGAAAGGGCTGTCTCCACCTCCCCGGGCGGGTTGAAGCTGAGTCTTGCCGGGGAGTGGTCGCTCTCTTTCAGCGAGGATGGTGAGCGTCCGTGCGCGGACTCTTCCCCGGGCATTCGCTGCGAGGTGCCGGGGGGGATTCACGCGGCTTTGATGAGGTCCGGCAGGCTGGAGAACATCTCCGAGGAGCTCGGCTTCATCGAGGCGATGGCATGGGAGGGGAAGCACAAGTGGCTCTCCCGCTCCTTTGAATGGAAGGGGGAGGGATCGGGCGATCCGGTCTGGCTTGTCTTTGAGGGGGTGGATCCGAATTGCGAGGTGTCTGTCAACGGTGTGAGAGCGGGCTCGTTCGAGGGGATGTTCGGGGGGCCGGAGATCGAGGTGACGGATCTCCTGCGCGACGGAAGGAATGACATCCTCGTCCATATCCGGCCGGAGAATCTCTCGACGGAAGTCACCAGGCAGTCACTGCTCTCGGGATGTCCGAGGCAGGCGGACCACCACTCGGGCGACAGGTATTTGAAACCCTCCCAGATGCTGGGGGGGAATGATTTTCCGCGCCTTGTCTCGGCGGGGATCTGGCAGCCGGTGCGGGTGGAATCCCGTCCGCCCCGGGCTGTGCACGATGTCCGGGCCGAAACGCTCGCAATCCATGAGGGGAGGGCCGACCTGCGAATCAGCGGAAGGCTCCACGGGGAGATCGGCGGGGAGAGGGTGGAGATCCTGCTCCATGATCCCGAGGGGACCCCCTGCCTGGAGGCAAGCGTCCTGACCGGGCCCTCGGGCGGGTTCGACCTGACCCTTTCGCTCCAGTCGCCCCGTCTTTGGTGGCCGAACGGGTCCGGGGAGCAGCCCCTCTACCGGCTCACCGCGAGGACTTCCTCCGGATCCGGGGCCTGCCGGTCGGTCGGCCTGCGCAAGGTGGAATGGCGGCGCAATCCCGGCACCGACGTGGAGCTGACCCTGGTCGTCAACGGGGTGCCGGTCTTCGCCAGGGGAGGGAACTGGCCGACGCTCGACAAGACGCTCGACTTCACCGGTGCCGCGGAGCGCTACGAGTGGTCGCTCCGGCTGGCGCGCGGGGCGAACGTGAACGTCATCCGGTTCTGGGGTGGATACGCCAGGGAACTGGATGTCTTCTACGACCTGTGCGACCGGATGGGGATCCTGATCCTGCACGATTTCCCCGTGGCCAACTCGGTGCAGGCGCAGAACGTCGACCGCGACATCTACGCGCGCCAGGTGCGCTCGCTGATCCGTCAACTGCGCCCTCACGCCTGCATCGCGGCATGGATGGGGGGCAATGAACTCCGGCAATGCGAGATCCCGGACAGCCCGATGGATCGCCTGACCGCCCTCGGCGGGGAGATCGCCGGGGAGGAGGATCCCGGCCGCCGGCACTTCGCCAGCTCCTATCTTCTGGGCTCGGGGTTCACCGACGAATACGACCACTACGGGAGACGATCGGAGGCGCTTGACGCGCTGGTTGGTCCGCTTGCGGCGGAACCGAAATTCAGCGTGGAGTTCAACAGCGGGCTGCACACGGCCTTCGTCGCATCCGAGGGGCTGGCTGAAAGGCTCTTTCCCCGGACCGGCGCCCTCTGGCCCCCGTCGCCGAACGTTCATCTCCGCAAGATCAACACCTCCCCGTGGTCGCAACAGTTCATGGCCGGCTCCCTGCCGGCACGCGGCACCGGAGCGAACGCCCTCCCGTACCGCTCGTGGGAGGAACTTTCCTACTACTCGGACCTCTTCAACGGATTCGCCGTCCGGGCCCAGATCGGCAACTGGCGGAGCCGGCTCTTTCACTGCTCCGGATCGCTGGTCTGGTGCTGGAACGACCAGCAGGCGATGTTCGGATGGGCTGCGGTGGATTATTTCGGCGCCCCGCGCGCGCTCTACTACTTCCTGAAGCGGGCGTTCGCCCCGGTCGCGGTGAACTTCCGCTACCTGACGCCCGAGCTCGATTTCCGCGAACGGATCCGCTCCGGTGTCTGGGTCGTCAACGAGTCCGGGGAGACGC
>JBIIGI010000050.1:0-19198 GCA_044236545.1 Chthoniobacterales bacterium | reverse complement strand
CTCCGACGAGTGGATCACAGGAAAAATCTACCTCAACATGAACCCCATCGACTCTCCACTCCCTTAACCCATTTTACAGAAACATCTTTACGCAACCGGAGGGGAAATTCGTGATGGTGAACGTGTTTGTTGTGTTTGTTGTGAAGACCATCTGTGGAATCTGGGGAAAAGCGATCCTCTGGGTTCCAGGGGTTGAGGGGGCCACCACAAAGGAGGCGTTGGTGGTGAGACCGTTGGTGTCCGTTGCCCCGACCGTGATGGTGACCAGCGATGTGGGGGAGTTGGTCGGATACGCCTCAAACTTCACCTTCAGCCTCTTGCCTTCCAACTTGGTGGAAAACGAGGAGGGATCTGAGGAATAGGCAAAGAATGGGATTTCAGAAACCCTGACATTATAAAAACTGCTGAAGTTCAGGTTGTTTGTCTTAAGGGGCGTTTCACCGAACGCCTGGTTCCATGGAAGAAAGTAGAGATTGGGCGACAGGTCGTAGATTGAGGCCGTATCAATCTTATCGACGACATTGCTCATGCCGTTACCCAGAACGCGGGCAAAAACCGTGAAGCGGGGGTTTCCCGCAACATTGGTATCGTCCAGCGTCGCGGTGTTGTCCGCCGTGTTGATGAACCACTGGGATGTTGCGCTGTCGGGATTGGTTCCCACCAAGGCCATCGCCACGGTTCCCCTGGTGTTTTTGACGGAGAATTCACTCTTGATCGGGTCGCCCTGCTTGATCGGCCTGAGGGCGTCGTCGAGTGTGTACCCCCCCGCCTGGATGATGAACTGCTCGACGGAACGGTGAACAAACGTGTTCCCATAGGCTCCGCTCCTCACATAAGACAGGAAATTGGCGACTGTTTTTGGTGCGTTTCCGGGGAGGAGTTGCATTCCAAACCCGCCCGCACCGGTGGAAACATAGACAACGTTTGTATCCGTTCCCGGAGTGGCTTCGATGTATCCGCTCAGATCGAGAACCAAGGGTTGGGTGGTACCGACGTAGAAGCCGGGACCGAATCCCTTGGCGGTTTTGAAGTAGGGCTGCGCGGCCTGAAGAGGGAAGGCGCACACGCCCGCCATCAGCAACAGGACAACCGTCCGGGAAAATTGATTCATGGGGTGATGGCTGGGTCGGATCATTTTCACACCCGTTCGGGTGCCGGTCAAGTGGAGCCGTTTCCTCCGGATAGGGTGGACTTGATCCACTCCAGCGCCTCCTCCCTGGTGTTGAGGGTTCCCTCCATCTGGCGAGTTTGAACAGACATCAGCACTTCCGCGAATTCGGGGCCCGGCTTCATGCCCAGGGCGATCAGGTCGTGACCGGTGATCAGGGGTTCGGGAATCAGCGGTTCACGGCCGAACTCCTCCCGCTTCGCGATGAGCATGGCGTGGTTATCGAGCATCCCGTGGCTGGCCAGGCAGTCGACGCGGTGGAGTTCGAGTTCCTCCTCGAAGGTGGGGCGCGCCATCATGCGCTTCAGGGTGGCGACCCGCATGTTCGGGACATCCTTGAAGCTCATGTGGAGACGCACTGCGGGGATCACGGCATCAATCACCTCATTGCGGAAGCGGAACCGCTGGAGCAGGCGGAGAGTCATCCCGGCACTCACCCCCTCGTGTCCGTTGAAGCGGATGCGACCGGTCTCATCGACCGCGCGCGTGGCGGGCTTGCCGATGTCGTGGAAGAGGACGGAAAGCACAAGCGGCAGCGAGGCATCCGGCGCGAGCATCGAGAGCATCAGGCGCGTGTGGACGAAGACATCCCCCTCGGGGTGGAATTCCGGAGGCTGGTCGCATCCCTTGAGCGCGTCCATCTCGGGCAGGACCTGCCGCAGGAGACCACTCTTGTCGAGGAGGTCGAAGCCGCGCACACGGTTGGGTGAGAGGAGGATCTTCACGAGTTCGTCGCGGATCCGCTCGGCGCTGACGGCATGGATCTCCGGTGACCAGACCAGGATCTCCCTCCATGTGTCCGGATCGATCTCAAATCCGAGGGTGGTTGCGAAACGAACCGCGCGGAGCAGGCGGAGCTTATCCTCGGCAAAGCGCTCCGAGGGATCGCCGATGGCGCGGAGAAGACGCAACTCGAGATCCCGGCGTCCCTCCACGAAGTCCAGAATCCGTTCCTCGATCGGATCGAAGAAGAGACCGTTCACCGTGAAGTCGCGACGGCGCGAGTCACCCTCGGCGTCGGTGAAGCGGACGCTCTCGGGATGACGCCCGTCGTGGTAGGTTCCATCGCCGCGGAAAGTGGCCACCTGGATCTCCGCTCCCTGCTCCAGGACAATGATCACGCCGAACTGGACCCCTACGGGAACCGTCCTCGGGAAGAGAGCCTCGACTTGTTCCGGGCGGGCGTTGGTCGCCACGTCGTAATCGTGGGGAGTCAGGCCGAGGAGTTGGTCGCGGACACAGCCTCCCGCATAGAGGGCCTCGAATCCGCGGGCACGAAGCCGCTCCACAATCAATCGTGCGGCGGCTTCGCTCATGACCTCATCGTGCCCCGATCCGGTTGCCACGGGCAAGCCGGAGGCTCGTAAAAAAACAGGGGACCCTGGGGAAGCGCTGGTGAAATCCGGCCCGGACCTTGAAACCTCGCAGCCTTCACAATTAGGGAAGCGACGCTTCCTTAGCTCTTTTTGGCGGAGGATTTCGACCTGGCTTCTGCCATCAGCAGTTTTTCGACCCGCCCGACGTCGGCCGGCGTGTCGACGCCGATACCGCGATGACCGGTGGAGATCACTCTGATCGGGATGCCGTGTTCGAGGGCGCGAAGTTGTTCCAGCTTCTCACACCGCTCCAGCGGGGTCGGCGGGAGGAGGACCAGTTTCCTGAGGGTTTCGCGCCGGTAGCCGTAGATGCCGAGATGAAGCATTGGGGTGAGCGCGCCGTCCCGGTCCCCGGCATCCCGATGGAAAGGAATCCGGCTTCGCGAGAAATACAGCGCGTCGCCCGAGGCTGCGGTGACGACCTTCACGCAGTTGGGATCATCCGCCTCGCGAGGGTCGCCGAAGGGCGTGGCCGCTGTGATCATCGCGATCCGGGGATCACGGCGCAGCGCTCCGGCGAGCTCCTCGATCAGGAGAGGGTCGATGAGCGGCTCATCCCCCTGGACATTGATGAAATGGGTGATGCCGCGGAGTCGCGCGGCCACCTCGGCGATCCGGTCGGTGCCGCTCGGGTGATCGGCCGAGGTCATCACCACATCGGCCCCGAAGCCGTGCGCGACCTCCGCGATGCGGTCGTCATCGGTGGCGATGAGGACGCGCGCGATGTTGCGAGCCCGGAGTGAACGCTCCCACACATGCCGGACAAGTGGCTTTCCGGCAATGGGATGGAGCGGCTTTCCGGGGAACCGGGTCGAGCCCCAGCGCGAGGGAATCACCAGGGCAACGGAGGCTTTGGCCGCGGGGCATGCTTTTTTCATCGCGGAATCAGGCCCCAAGCGCGATGCGGATCGCCTCGGTGACGGTGGGGGCCGAGAAGTCGGGAGCGCAGTCGGCGGATCCTCCGCCGTAACCCGTCCGGACAAGGATGGTGCGGACGCCCGCGTTTCGGCCGCATTGGATGTCGAGCGCCTTGTCGCCGATCATCCACGATCTGGCAAGGTCGATCCCGTGCTCCTCGGCGGCCTCCAGGATCATTCCGGGCGCCGGTTTGCGCCGCATGGAGGGAGTGTCGGGATGATCCGGAGCCATGTAGGCGGCGTCGATGGCCCCGCCAAGCTGGCGCAACAACTCCTCCTGGACGGCTTGGAACTGCTCGGCGGTGAAGTAGCCTCGACCGATGCCGCTCTGGTTGGTGACGATGATGGCGGCCCATCCCAGGGAACGGGCGCGGGACAACTCCTCCGCGGCGCCGGCATAGGCGCGGACAAGAGCCGGATCACAGCAATGGTCGACCTCCTCCATCAGGGTGCCGTCACGGTCGAGAAAGAGGGCGGGGCGCAGGCCGATGGTTCTGCTCATCTCGACGAGTGATCGCGAAAACTCTCCTCGAGTTCGGCGCGGGAACAGGTGGCCGTGCCGAGTTTGCTGACAACGACTCCTGCGGCGTGGTTGGCGAGCTCCGCGGCCTCCTCCGGCGTGGCGCCGGCGGCCATGCCCAGGGTGTAGAGTGAGATGGCCGTGTCCCCGGCTCCCGAAACATCGAAGATTTCGCGGGCGCGGGTCGGCGTGTGGTAGGGAGGGCATCCCCGGCGGAAGAGCATCATCCCCTGCTCACTCAGGGTGATGAGGAGGGCTCCGGCATTCCAGCGCTCCAGGAGCCGTTTTCCCACCTCGAGCAGGGCGGCATCCTCTTCCACGGGGTGAACCGGGGGAGTGGGAGGCACGCCTGCCGCGGCAAAGGCCTCGGAGCGGTTCGGCTTGATGGTGGCGATCCCGGGCCACTCCAGCGGATTCTTGGGGTTAGGATCGCAGGTGACAAGCGTTCCGGCCGCTCGGGCCGCCTCCAGGACCGCATCGACGAGGGTTTGGTCGAGGAATCCCTTCCCGTAGTCCTCAAAAAGGACCGCGTCGGCACCTGAGACCAGGTCGCGTGCCTTGGCGATGATGGCGTCGCGTCGGGAACCGGAGCCCGGAGCCTGTTCCCGGTCGACGCGGACCACCTGCTGGCGCTGGGCGATGATGCGGGTCTTGACGATCGTCGGCACCGTCTCATCGGTGAAGAGACCCTCCGTGGAAATCCCCTCCTCCTTCAGGAGCCGGGTGAGCTTTTCACCGGCCGCGTCGTCCCCCACCGTTCCCATCATGGTCACCGTGGAGGTGAACTCGCGTAGATTGCGGGCGACATTGGCGGCCCCTCCGGGATAGCTCGATTCGCGTTGCACCTCGACCACGGGAACAGGGGCCTCCGGGGAGATCCTCGCGACGTTTCCCCAGACAAATTCGTCCAGCATCAGGTCCCCCAGCACGAGAAGGCGCTTGGAAGAGGCGGCATCAAGAATGTGTTGTAATCTTTGCGGGTCCATTACAGATTGAATTCAACAAACAGCGTGTGTCCAACCAATCACCCATGCTTAACGGACGAGCCCTCCGTGGCGAAGGTATTTTTAACGGAACCCCGATGAAACCCTTTTTCCTCCCCATTGTCGCGGCGGTTGCCGTCACGCTGGCCGGCCCCCGCCACGAAGTCCATGCGGAGAATGTGCCAAAGAAAATCAACCTGGCGGAATTCCCGGCCGCCGCGGTCGACGAGGTCGTTGTGCCTGTGCCGAGCGAGATCTTCGCGGTGCTCGACAAGCTGGGCAACCCGAACTGGAAGGCCCAGCTCCGCAACGGCAAGTCCCCCACCCCGGATGACCGTGCCCGCACGGCCCTCCTCCTGGGCAACGTGATCGCCGAGGGATTCGTGGCCGTCGAGGCCGAGGATGCGGAGCGCGTGAAGGAACTCGGGCGTCAGGTACTGACCCTGGCCGAGGCGATCAATGTCCGCAAGTCGGTCATCGCGCGCAGCAAGAGCATCACCGACAAGGCCGACCAGCGCGACTGGAAGGGAGTCAGAGCCGAGTTCGACGGAGCCCTGCAGGATGTCCGCGGCGCGATGGAGGAACTCAACGACCACGATCTCTCGCAACTCGTGAGCCTTGGCGGTTGGCTGCGCGGAACCGAGGTGCTGACATCGATCATCGGGAAGGGCTTCTCGAAGGATGGGGCCGAACTGCTCCACCAACCGGAACTCGTCAATTACTTTGACCGCTGCATCGGCTCCATGAGCGCCCGCCTTCGCAGGAACCCGCTCGTGGCCCGAATCCGCGAGGTGCTTCGCAAAATCGGGCCGATGGTCAGCGAAGGGGGGGACCAGATCACCCCCGAGAAAGTCCAATTGATCAACGACCTCACCGGGGAAGTGGACCGGCAGATCGTCACCGGAGGCAACTGATCATGACCTCATCCCGCCCCTTCCCCATCCTCCGTGCGATCCGCCGGCTTCTTGCGTCGGCTTCGCTCATTGCGTTCCTCTCCCCCTCGCTCCTGAGGGCCACGGTGGACGATGCCCTCTCCTTTGCCTATGAGGCGGCGCTTCCCTACTACAAGCAGGGCTTCTCCATCCGCAAGGACGCCTGGGGCGGTGATCTCGGGGTGCATGACCGCAAGGCGGTCAGTTCCCAACTCTTCAAGGGCAACGACTACTGGTTCCTGATGGCCACGGATGTCAAGGGTGCCTCCCTCTCGGTGCATCTCTACGACGACCAGGGCAACCTTGTCGAAACCGAGAGTTGGCAGAAGGGGCGCTTTGCGGGAGCCCGCGTCTCCCCGAAAGCCACGGGCACCTTTTTCGCCATCGTCCAGATCCTCAAGTCCCCCGAGGAACGCACCCCGTGGGCGCTCGTTTACGGCTACAAGTAGCCGCTCCCGGGGAACTTCCCTTGAGTTGAAGACAGCTTCACAGAAATCCCCCACGGCTCCCTCCTCCGCAACGGGGACGGTCACGCTGGAGTTCGAGGACGCGCGCTCCCTTCAGTCCCTCTACGGGAGCGACGAGAGCCTGCTCCGGCGGATGGAGGAAGTGCTTGGCATCCGCATCACCACACGCGAGGGATGGCTCCGGATCGAGGGTCAGGAGCCATCCATCGCCCGCGCGAAAAAATGCTTCGCCCAACTCGGGCGCGTCGTCTCGGGCGGCGGCGTGATCGGCAGGGAGGAATTCCTCTTTGCCCTCGACACATCGGGCAGCGACACCTCCGCGGGACTGGAGGGACTCTTCAGCGACCGGATCGTGTGCTCGGCGCGCAAGCCCCCCGTCATCCCCAAGACCGAATCGCAGCGCGACTACCTGCGCGCCATCGATGCCCATGACATCACCTTCGGCGTCGGCCCGGCCGGCACCGGCAAGACCTACCTTGCCGTGGCCAAGGCGGTCGCCGCGCTCAAGGCCGACAAGGTCTCCCGGATCGTCCTCACCCGTCCCGCCGTCGAGGCGGGCGAGGCCCTCGGCTTCCTGCCCGGCGAACTGGAGGAAAAGATCCTGCCCTACCTGCGCCCCCTCTACGACGCGCTCCATGACATGCTGGAGCCCGAGGAGATCCAGCGGGCCCTCGACCGGAACATCATCGAGATCGCCCCGCTCGCCTACATGCGGGGCCGCACGCTCAACAAGGCCTTCATCATACTCGACGAGGCCCAGAACACCACCACCGAGCAGATGTTCATGTTCCTCACCCGCATCGGGATCGGATCGAAGTGCGTGATCACCGGGGACCGCACCCAGATCGATCTCCCCAAGAACAAGCCGAGCGGCCTGATCGAGGCGGCGGGAGCCCTGGGCCGCACCCCGGGCATCGCCTTTCACCTCTTCGACGATGGCGACGTGGTGCGCCATCCCCTCGTGAAGGCCATCATCTCCGCCTACAAGGAGCACCGCGGCAACCGCGAAAGCCGCTTTTGAGCGCGGTGTTTGAACTCTTGGAAAAGCGAAAGAATTCCACCCTGCACCCCGCATCCTTCCCATGTTCCGATTCCTGAAACAACAGCGCCTCGCGGCCCGCGGGATGAGCTGCGGAAAGACACGGCTTTCCCCCGCGGAGAGCACGCTGTTCCGGAGACTGGAGGAGGGATTCCTGATCCGCGCCGCCATCGTGATCGTCGCCGCCGTTATTCTCGGCGCCTTCTGCCTCACCGGGGATCATCCCGAGCCCTTCAGGCATCTTCTTTACGCCCTGCTGATCCTCGGACTGGCCGTCATCCATCCCGTGCTGAGCCGTGACAGCCCGCTGGGGGGCAACTCCCGTCTGGCCCTCTTCCTCGGCCTGATCCTCCTCCAGTCGGGCATTGGCGAGTTTCTCCAGGCCCAGGTTGCCGCCGGGGTCATCGATGCCAGATTTCCTCCGTTGCTGGCTCCCTACGCCCTTGCACCGCTGACTCTTTCGGTGCTCTTGGGGGCACCGGTGGGCTTCACCTCCTGCATCCTCTGCGCTCTCCTCTGGGCCGTGCTCCAGCAGAGCATCGACCCGGTCCATCTGCTGCTCCCCCTGGCCGGGGGGCTTGCGGCCGTGCTATCGACCCTGCGCGTGCGTCGCCGCTTACGCCTCCTGCGCGCCGGCTTTTATTCCGGACTGGGCGTCTGGGTCCTTGCCGTCGTCACCGGGGTGATCGGACCCGTGGTCTGGGAATCTCCCCAATCCACCGACTGGGTGACGCTGGGACTGGAGAGCGCCTCCGCGCTCGGGGCCGGAATCCTCACCGCGGTGCTGGTCAGCGGCTCGCTGCCACTCTTGGAACAGTGCTTCGGCATCACCACGGAGATTTCCTGGCTGGAGATGGCGGACCTCAATCATCCGCTCCTCCGGCGTCTCAGCATGGAGGCCCCCGGCACATACCACCACTCCCTCGCCGTGGCCAACCTTGCCGAGGCCTGTGCCGAAAAGACCGGCGGCAATCCCACGCTCTGCCGGGTCAGCGCCTACTTCCACGACATCGGAAAGCTGACCAAGCCGGAATACTTCACCGAGAACTCCCCGCTCGGCGGCAATCCCCACGACGAACTCACCCCCACGATGAGCGCGCTGGTGATCATCGCCCATGTGAAGGACGGGGTCGATCTCGGCCTGCGCAACAAACTCAACCGGCGACTCATCGAGATCATCCGCCAGCATCACGGCACGACGCTGGTCGAGTATTTCTACCGGCGTGCCTGCAGGCAGGAGCAGGATGCCAGGGAGGGAGGCAGCCTGATGAATGTCCGCCCCGGGGACATTCCCCGCGTGAACGAGGAGAGCTTCCGCTATCCCGGACCGAAGCCCCGCACCCTGGAGGCGGTGATCCTGGGACTCGCGGACGCCTGCGAGAGCGCTTCCCGCAGCCTGGAACGACCCACGCTCCAGCGCATCGACGACCTTGTCCACGACATCCTGCAGGACCGCATCAACGACGGCCAGTATGACGAGGCCCCCGTCACGATCTGCCAGTTGCACTCCATCGCCGGCACCCTTGTCTCCTGTCTTGCCAGCATGCTCCACACGAGGATCACCTACCGGCGACGGGAGACGGATCAGGAACTTGTTGTTGCGGAAAACAGGTGATCCGGCAGGGGGAGGAGACGGGCGGTTGTGACCATAAGGTTGCGCGGAACCGATTGATACAGGCGAGAATCGACAAGACTTCTTTGCGGGCAGTAGATTATGTGAAATCGCTCTCCTCAACTTCGGAGTTCGGGATTATTCCTTGGTCATGCGCCGCGAATGGGAGCATAAGGTGGTGCTTCCGCGCATCCACACCATGAGTTCCCCCGATTCCGACGCCCAGGATCTGACGCCCATCTCGGCTTCCCCGACAGACGTGGCCCCGTTGGGTCATCCCTCCCCCAAACCCCTCCATGAGCGGACCGCTGCGGAGGAAGCCGGCGGCATGGATTGGGCGGCCATCGAGGCCGACCCCGGGTTTGCCGCGCTTCTCCGCTCCAAGGCGTCTTTCGTGGTGCCGGCGACGGCCTTCTTCATGATGTATTATTTCCTCTTGCCGATCGGTGTCGGTTGGTTTCCCAAACTGATGGAGACTCCCGTTTGGGGGGCGCTGAACGTGGCTTATCTTTTTGCCCTTTCACAATTTCTGATGGCCTGGATTCTCGCCTTCCTCTACGTCGGCGTCGCCGCGGGGTGGGACCGGGATGCCGCCCGGTTGATCGCCAAATTTCGCGCGGGGTAATCCCATGATCCTTGCCGCCACCCCCTCCCCCGTGAGCCACACGGCTCTTTGGATGTTCCTGGGATTTGTCTTTGCGACCCTTCTCATCACCTACTTCAGCGCCCGCAAGTCATCGGGTGCCAGCGCCTATTTCGCGGCCGGTCGCCGCATCACCGGATGGCAGAACGGTCTGGCCGTCGCGGGCGACTACATGAGTGCCGCCAGTTTTCTGGGGATCACGGGAATGATCGCCTTCAATGGCTACGACGGATTCATGTATTCCGTCGGCTTCCTGGTGGCCTATCTCACGGTACTCTTCATCGTGGCCGAACCGCTGCGCAACGCCGGCAAGTACACCATGGCCGACCTGCTGGCCTACCGCCTCAGGCCCCGTCCGGTCCGCGCCGCGGCCTCGTTGAGCACCCTCACCGTCTCGCTCTTCTACATGATCGCCCAGATGGTCGGGGCAGGCACCCTGGTTCGCCAACTTCTCCCGGGCGTAACCTACGAGGCAGCCGTCGTCGGGGTCGGCATCCTGATGGTCGTCTACGTGGTGTTCGGCGGCATGCTCGCCACCACCTGGGTACAGATCGTCAAGGCAGTGCTTCTCATGAGCGGAAGCATCTTCCTGAGCATCCTGGTGCTCAAACGCTTCGACTTCGACCTCGGGAAGTTCTTTTCATCGCTCACGACGATCACGTCGACCGGAGTCGACGGAGGGAAAGTCGTCCGCAACTTCCTGACTCCCGGCCTTCTGTTCAAAAACCCCTGGGATCAGCTTTCCCTCGGCATGGCTCTCATCTTCGGGACCGCCGGGTTGCCTCATATCCTGATCCGTTTCTACACGGTGCCCGACGCGAGGACCGCGCGCGCCAGCGTCGTGTGGGCGATGGTGATCATCGGGTTCTTCTACATCATGACCACCTTCTTCGGTTTCGGGGCGGCCAGCATTCTCGGTCCCGACTACCTCAAAGGACACGGCGGCACCAACATGGCCGCTCCCGAGCTTGCCAGGACACTTGGAGGGGAAGTCTTCTTCGCGTTCATCAGCGCCGTTGCCTTCGCGACCATTCTGGCGGTGGTCGCCGGCCTGACCATCAGTGCCAGCACCAGCTTCGCCCATGATTTTTTCACCAATGTGATCCGTCACGGGAGGGATCACCTGCCCGGCGAGGAGGTTCGGGTTGCGCAGGTCACCGCACTCGTTGTCGGTGCGTTGGCCATCGGGATCGCGATCCTGCTCGGGCCCGCCGTGAACGTGGCATTCCTTGTCGGCCTCGCCTTCGCCGTGGCGGCGAGCGCCAATCTTCCCGTGATCGTCTTCTCGATCTTCTGGAAGCGTTTCACCACCGCGGGAGCCGTTGGGGGACTTCTGGTCGGACTTCTCTCCAGCATTCTCCTGATCGCCGTCGGACCCGACTTCATGAAGGATCCGCTCTTCCCGCTCAAAAACCCCGCCATCATCAGCATCCCCCTGGGCTTCCTGGGTGCGATCATCGGATCCCTCTTCGCAAGGGAACGCGCCGCGGAAGCGCTCTATCCCGAGTTGGTTGTCCGTGCCAACACGGGTCTCGGTGCCGAACAGGCCACGGAGCACTGAGAGAGACGGCCTTGTGCCGTCTGCCCCAGATACCATCTCCAATGATTCCGGTGGAGTCAGCTGATTCTTTCGGCAATGGGCATTGTGGTCATCCCTCGGGTTATCTTCGGATTGATGGCACCCGCCTTTGCCTTAGCATCTCCCGATGCATTGATGCCGCTTCCCTCCCGGGAAGCCGCGGCACCCTTCGGGCAGCGACAGAGTCGCAGTCTTCCGCACACCCTCCCGGGTGTTTGGTTCGTCCCTTTCGGGACTGTCCCGGCAGTAGCGGGACAGGCTACTCCGTGACTCGCGTCACTCGGCGTTCGGCGGACGGTGCCACCTCTTCGAGGCTGCGGCATGCGCCGCACGGTCATACGCCTAGCCCATCAACAAAATCCCTTCGTCAATTTCACCAGACTAATCGTGACAATGGTATTGGTCCTTTGGGGGGTGTTTTTTGATTCTGATCATCTTGACAGCTTTTCTTTATGATGCTTTGATGCCTCATATGAGAACCACGGTGACGCTTGATTCCGATGTGGAACGAATCCTGCGTGATGAAATCCATCGTTCGAGGAGAAGTTTCAAGGATATCCTCAACGATGCCGTCAGAACGGCCCTCAAGCCAAAATCCAACCAACTCCCCAAGCTACTCCCCCCGGCATCCATGGGGATCATGCCCGGGGTCGATCCGGCCAGATTCACCAATCTGGCCGATGAGCTCGAAGTCGATGCCTATCGCAAGCTATCTAGCCCGAGGAAAGGAATGGTGCAGTGATCCTCCCCGACGCCAATCTACTGCTCCACGCTCTCAACTCGGATAGTGCGGATCATTCCGTATCGCGGAAGTGGTGGAGGGGGCTACTGGAGGGGGGAGTGGAAGTCGGACTCTGCTCGGTAGTGGCCTTTGCCTTTGTCAGAATCAGCACCCATCGGATGGCTTTCCCTCATCCCTTGTCCGTGGAAAGCGCCTTCGATCATGTGGAGAACTGGCTCGCCTTCCCCTCCGTCCATTGGATTGATTCCAGCAAGGAGGACATTGCCGTGGCACGGAGGCTACTGCTGAACGCCGGAACCGGCGGCAATCTCGTCACCGATGCCCAGATCGCGGCGATTTCGCTCCGACTCGATGCAACCATCCACACTGCCGATACCGACTTCGCCCGCTTTCCGAAGATCCGCTGGAAAAATCCGCTGAATTCTTAGGGAAGCACTGAATCAATCGAATGGAGGAAGTTGCGGTTAGCCTCAGCAAATCAGCGACTGGCGAACAGAGCATCACTATGATGCGAACGGAACTCGTCACCACCCTGCAGCGCAGGGCCACGGATGTGATCGAACGGCTTGCCGAGGATCGGGAACCTATCCTCATCACCCGGCACGGTTCGCCAGCCGCCTGTCTCGTGGATGTCGATACCTTTGCCGCGATGCGCAAAAAGCTCGAGTTGCTCGAGGGGATCGCCCGAGGAGAGAAGGCCTTCCAAGAAAGCAGGATCGTGACGCATTCGGACGCCAGAAAGCGTCTCTCCCGATGGCTCGACTAATCATCCGCTGGGCGGAACCTGCTCTCGAGGATCTCAATAGGATCGCTGATTACATCGCGCTGGATAAACCCCTTGCAGCCCGGAACCTCGTCCGGCGGGTCATGGAATCGGTGGAACGACTGACGGATTTCCCTGAGTCAGCCTCCAAGCCCAAGGAACTCAAAGGCACCCCCTACCGGCAACTCGTGATCGCCCCCTGCGCCTCTTCTACCGCATCGCGGAAAAACAGACCCTCATCCTGCACGTCATGCGCGGTGAAAAGCTCTTTCACTTGGACGAACTGACCGGACGCGAGAAGTAATGAGCTTACGCGAAGGGTCTGGTGGAGTTGTCCTGAATACTGAATGACTCTCACGCAAACCTCCTGCCGGGAGGCGGAGGTAGTCAGGCCAAGCGAAGACCAACAGTGCCAGAGATTAAAAGCCCCAGATTTTAGCTCTCCATCAGATTTGGAATCGCAGACTCAAAGGTCTCATTCAACGAAGCAACCTTCCAGCTGTAGGCATTCGCTCCCGTCTTGATGGAGAGGTCGGCCTTGGCAGTGACTTCGCCGATCTTGCGGAAGGGAACGCCGGTGGCGGCGAGTTCCTTCTCGAGCGAGGCCGCATCAGAGGCCTTCGCGGAGATGACGATGCGGCCCTGAGTCTCGTTGAAGAGGACCACGTCGGGACGCTGGTCGCTGGCGCCGAGATCGATGGAGGCACCCAGTCCCTTGCCGAAGCAGGACTCGGCGAGCGTGACAGCAAGACCACCCTCGGAGCAGTCGTGGGCGCTGCGGACGAGTCCCTTGCGGATGAGTCCGAGGAGCGCGGCGTGGATCGCCTTTTCCTTCTCGAAGTCGAGCGCCGGAGGGGCGCCCTCTTTGCGGCCATGAATAGCGAGCAGGTAGTGGGAAGCACCGAGTTCGCTGCCGGTCTCGCCGATCAGGAGGATCTGGTCGCCGGCCTCCTTGAAGGACTGGGTGGTGATGTGGGAGGCGTCATCGATGCGGCCGACCATCGAGATGGTGGGCGTCGGGTCGATCGCCCCGGCAGGGCTCTCGTTGTAGAGGCTGACATTGCCGCCGGTGACGGGGACGTTGAAGGCGCGGCATCCCTCGGAGATTCCCTCCACGGCGGCGCGGAGTTGGTAGAAGTTCTCGGGCTTGTGGGGGTTGCCGAAGTTCAGGTTGTCGGTGACACCGAGAGGAACGGCTCCCGAGCAGGCCAGGTTGCGGGCGCACTCGGCGACGGCGATGCGGGCGCCGACCGTGGGATCGAGGCGGCAGTAGACGGCGTTGCAGTCGGTGGCGGCGGCAAGGATCTTGTTCGCCTCGCGGACGATGAAGACGGCCGCGTCGGATCCGGGCAGAACCGCCGTTCCCGTGCGGACCATGTGGTCGTACTGGCGCCAGACCCAGCGCTTGCTGGCGATGCTGGGATGGGAAAGGAGCTTCGGCAGGGCCGTGGTCGGATCGGCCTGTGGGACGCTTGCCAGATCGATCTGCGCCGGTGGAGTGAAGGGAGCCGCCTCGCGGTGGTAGAGCGGGCCGTCATCGGCAAGAGAGCGGGCCGGAATTTCAACAACGACATCCTTGCCGTTGCGGACACGCATCATGCCGTCGTCGGTGACGGTGCCGATCTCGGCGTAGGGAAGGTCCCACTTCTCGAAGATCCGCTTCACAACATCCTCCTGACCCTTCTTGACGATCACGAGCATGCGTTCCTGCGACTCGCTCAGGAGAACCTCGTAGGGGGTCTGGCCCTTGGCGCGCTGGGGCACGAGCTGGATGTCGATCTCGACACCGGTGCCGCCGCGGCTGGCGGTCTCGCAGGTGGAGCAGGTGAGTCCGGCCGCACCCATGTCCTGGATGCCGGCGACTGCGTCGGTGGCCAGCAGCTCGAGGCAGGCCTCGAGCAGAAGCTTCTCACGGAAAGGATCGCCAACCTGGACGGCTGGACGGTCGGCCTTGGATTCCTCGGTCAGCTCGCGCGAGGCGAAGGCGGCACCGGCGAGACCATCACGGCCTGTCTCGGCGCCGACATAGAAGACGGGATTGCCCACACCCTCGGCGGCGCCGCGGGCGATCTGCTCGTGGCGGAGGATGCCGAGGCAGAAGGCGTTCACGAGCGGGTTGCCGCTGTAGCTCTCGTCGAAGTAGACCTCGCCGGCGACGGTGGGCAGACCGATGCAGTTGCCATAGTGGGCGATGCCGGCGACCACGCCCGCGAAGAGGCGGCGGTTGGTCCTGGCCTGCTCGCTTTCACCCTCGATGGAGCCGAAGCGGAGGGAATCCATGAGGAAGACGGGACGAGCCCCCATGGTGAAGATGTCACGGATGATGCCACCGACCCCGGTGGCCGCTCCCTGGAAGGGCTCGACGGCGCTCGGGTGATTGTGACTCTCGATCTTGAAGGCCACGGCCCATCCGTCGCCGATGTCGATGACGCCGGCATTCTCCTCGCCCGCCTTGACCAGGACGCTCGGACCGGTGGTCGGGAACTTGCGGAGCTCGGGCCGGGAATTCTTGTAGGAGCAGTGCTCGCTCCACATGACGGAGAAGACACCGAGTTCCTCGAAGCTCGGCTCGCGGCCGAGGATGGAGAGCACCTTCTCGTACTCCTCGGGTGAGAGTCCGTGCTTGGCGATGAGTTCGGGAGTGATCGCGGGATTGGGCATGGGTGAAAGGCTATTAGGCTGTTAGGCGGAGAAACTGCAAAAGGGGAAGAGTGGGAAAGTGACAGGTTAAAAAGTTAGAAGGTTAAAAGGCAGAATGCGAAGAGGGGTGACGTGGAGGCATCACTCTCTTTTTCATTCTTCATTCTTCATTTTGCCTTCGTCTTTTGAACCGCCTCGATCATCGACTGGAAGATGCCGCGGCCGTCGGTTCCGCCGAGGAGAGGATCGCAGACACGCTCGGGATGGGGCATGAGGCCGAAGACATTGCGGCCGTGGCTGCAGATGCCGGCAATGCTCTCCAAGGAACCGTTGGGATTCGCCTCCGGGGAGACATTTCCCTTTGCGTCGCAGTAGCGCACGAGGATCTGGTTGTTGGCGTTGAGCTGCTTCAGGGTCTCCGGATCGGCGAAGTAGCTCCCCTCGCCGTGGGCGATCGGGATCTCGAGCACCTGCCCCTTGTGGAGGGCCGAGGTGAAGGGGGAGTCGTTGTTCTCCACGCGGAGATGAAGGTTCTCGCAGCGGAAGAGGAGTCCCTTGTTGCGCATCAGCGTGCCGGGGAGGAGACCCGCCTCACAGAGGATCTGGAAGCCGTTGCAGATGCCGAGCACGAGCACGCCGGCCTCGGCCGCCGCACGGACGGCCCCCATGATCGGGGAGAATCGGGCGATCGATCCGCAGCGGAGGTAGTCCCCGTAGGAAAATCCGCCGGGAAGGACGATGGCGTCGTAACCGGCAAGGGAGGTCTCCTTGTGCCAGACGATCTCGGCCTTCACGCCGTCGAAGGAGGCCAGGGCCGCCTGGCAATCGGTGTCGCAATTCGACCCGGGGAACTGGATGACAGCCACCTTCATGACCGAGGGCATCGTGGCAGCCACCTTAGGAAAGGATCTCGAGCTTGTAATCCTCGACCACCGGATTGGAGAGGAGGTCGTGACAGATCTCGTGGAGCTGCTTCTCATCAGCTCCATCGACCTCGATCTCGATCGACTTGCCGATGCGGACGGATCTGACTCCCTTGAGGCCCAGGTGCTCCATGGCGCGGCCTGCGGCCACTCCGGCCGGGTCAAGGATGGCGGGTTTCGGCATGACGGTAACGACGGCTTTCATAAAGGGTGGAAAATCGGGCTTTGAGAGCGATGGGACAAGATGAAAAGTATGAATTATGAGGGATGATGGATGAATCAGGCCAAAAATGCTGAGTTCATTTGAACCCAGATTTTGCGATAGGGTGGGTTTCACAGGTTGGGACGCTTCACCTGATCGGTGATTCTTTCCGAAGTTAAAACCGTTAGAAAGTTAGAAAGGTTACAACGTGCTGAATGATGCACCTTGCTCCGGTTCCTCGTGACATGCTGGGACTATGATTTCTCTGAACTTGCCATCCCAAAGAATAAGAGCGGGATGCTCCGGATCCACGTTGTAACGCTTTAACTTTTGGATCCTCGCTGTTTTCAGTGGGTAAAGAAGGAAGACAGGGGGAAATCTGGAACTCAAGAACTCAGGAAAAGAAACGGAGGGAAGTAGGATTTGTACCACCGAGGACCGCCGAGTGATGGGATGCATGGCTTAGCCTGCGCGGTGGCACAGCCCTTCAGGGCGAGTTGAGCGGGAGCGAGCGAGGCAATCAGCCGAGGCCCATCCAGGGATCTGAAAAAGAAAGGGACCGAATGGAGGTCAGGGAATGGCATTCCAGATCCGGCCAGACCGGTCCCATGACTCCTCCGCTCCGATCTCCTCTGCATTTGGTGAATTTTCCATCTACTCTCTTCCTGAGTTTCTGAGTTCCAGATTATTTACCTCTCCTCGGATCCCTCTGGGGTCAAAGGGCACCCACTCAAAATAGCGAAGGGATGGGTGCTGGATTCCATGGAGCCGGGTGAAGCTCCTGAACTCCTGATTTTCCCTCTTCATAATTCATCCCTCATCCCCCATCCTTTCCACATGAAGCACTCCTCTCCCTACGAATTCCTGAAGACCCTGCTCAACACTCCCTCCCCCTCGGGATTCGAGACACGGGGTCAGAAGGTCTGGGTCGACTATGCCTCCCGGTTTGCCGACTCGGTGGAGGTCGACTCCTATGGAAATGCCTACGCGACCCTGAATCCCGGGACCGGAAAGGGAGACCCAACCATCCTGATCAGCGGCCACGTCGATGAACTCGGCTTCATGGTCTCCCACATCTCGGATGACGGATACCTCTCGATCAAGGGGATCGGGGGCGTGGATAACACGCTGGTCCGCGGCCAGCGCGTCACCATCCACGGCGCCAAGGGGCCTGTTCCGGGCGTCACGGGCCTGCTCGCCATCCACCTGCAGGAACCGGACGACCGCAAGAAGGTTCCAGACCTTCACACGATGCACGTCGACATCGGCGTTTCCTCCCGCAAGGAGGCGGAGAAACTGGTCTCCATCGGGGATGCCATCACCTACTCGGCCGAGTTCCAGGAACTCGCCGGGGGACGCTTCGCCGCGCGCGGTTGTGACAACCGGATCGGATCCTGGGCCGCCGCCGAGGGACTCCGGATCGCCTCGCTCAAGAAGGGATCACTCAAGGCGAAGGTCGTGGCCGTCTCCACGATCCAAGAAGAGAACGGTCTCTACGGAGCCTCGATGGCGGGCTACAGCGTCCATCCCGACGTGGCGCTGGTGGTCGATGTCACCCACGCCACCGACATCCCGAACTGCTCCAAGGCGAAGCATGGCGAGGTCTCCATGGGGAAGGGCCCCGTCATCAGCCTCGGCAGCGTCAACCATCCCGTCGTCAATACGCGCCTCCGCGAGGCCGGAAAGAAAGCAGGCATTCCCCTGCAGGTCGAAGTGAACCCCCGCTGGACCGGCACCGACGCCGACGCGATCTTCAAGCAGAAGGGAGGCATCCCTACCGTCTCTATCGGCGTTCCGAACCGCTACATGCACTCTCCCGTCGAGATGATCCAGTATTCCGACCTCGAACAGACTGCCGAACTGCTCGCCGCCTTCGCCCTCTCGGCGAAAAAAGGGGAGCGCTTCGGGGTCAAGCTGTAAGTAACCCGGGGGGATGAGAACAACG
The DNA here is from genome assembly GCA_044236545.1 of Chthoniobacterales bacterium. Classification (GTDB taxonomy): domain Bacteria; phylum Verrucomicrobiota; class Verrucomicrobiia; order Chthoniobacterales; family UBA6821; genus UBA6821. The sequence goes on along the minus strand of JBIIGI010000050.1, from coordinate 747 downwards.
CCCATCGCCGAAAGAACCAGCTGATTCCACCGGAATAAGAGTGGGGATGGTATAACCCTCCCCTGATCATCCTCCGGGGGGGGGCTAAGCCCCGTATCGGTCGAGCCGGTTGGAGAGGATGAAGAAGGTCGGAGCCCAGAGACCGACAAAGATGCCGAAGAGTTCGGCATGCGTGCGGGCTTCCGGAGTGGCGGCCTGACCTCCCTGGGTGAACCAGATTGCGATCGAGGCGATGATGGAGGCGAATCCCAGCACGAAGCTGAGGTTGCCAAGGCGTCTATGGAAGCGCTGATTAAATCGCATAGAGGCCGTTGCGGGAAGAATGGGCCGCGGGCAAGGCGGCTTGGCACGAGCATCCCCACAGCGGGCTGTAAGTGCCAAGCCAACACAGCCCCCGGCCTGTTATCTCCGCAACCCGGAGGGCTGAAACCATTTGTCGATTTTTGCCTCGCCGTCTCCCGACGGTCTCGTCCTGCGGACTGCTTCGCAGGCTACGACGCGACTCCCGCCGCTTGTCGTTGTGGCGTTGCTCGCTCGGGCGAGACCGCTGCGGGTATTGACTCGCTCGCTCCCGCGAGGCTCGCCCTGACGGGTTTGCCTGCGGCAAATCTACCCAAGCCGCTCCCGCAGCTACGTGTTGCCCAGCGCTCGCGCCTTCAACCAAGCCTCTGGGAAGAGGCGCGGAGAAGCATACCAAAGGTATGATCCCCCATCCCGATGGGGGACGGCACCGCTTCTCGGCAGAGA
>JBIIGI010000049.1:0-19261 GCA_044236545.1 Chthoniobacterales bacterium | reverse complement strand
TTGTCCTCGCGGGTGCGCCGGGTGAGGGTCTTGATGCGCGTGCGGGAAGCCAGCGAGGAGCCGTGCTCGTTAAAGCCGATGTGTCCGTCGGAACCGATGCCGAGGACCTGCAGGTCGATGCCCCCGGCGTCGCGGATCGCCTGCTCGTAGGCGGCGCAATGGGCCGGGACATCCGTGGCCAGACCGTCGGGAAGCCGGATGTTCTCCCGGGGGATATTCACCCCGGAGAAGAAGTTCTCCTCCATGAAGCGGTGGTAGGAGGCGGGATGACCCGGGGCCAGGCCGAGGTATTCGTCGAGGTTGAAGGTGCGCACCCGGGAGAAATCGAGGCCCTCCTCGCGGTGCATGCGGATGAGTTCCTTGTAGAGGCTGACGGGCGTGCTTCCGGTGGCAAGACCGAGGACGGCGTCGGGCTTTTCGCGCACGAGACGGGCGATACGGCGGGCGGCAAGGTGGGAGGCGGCGGCGGGATCGGGCGTGATGATGACTTCCATGATGACGTGTTCGGGATCGGGGGCCTACGGGGCCAGGGTGCGTTCGAGTTTGGTCCTGATGTCGTCGCGGAAGCGGTCGACATAAGCCAGAGTGAAATCAAGAAGATCGGATGTCTCGGCCCCGATCATCGGTGAGAGATCCATGACGAAGGCGACCTGCGAGAGTTCGTCTCCGGAGTGGGAGGCCAGGAGCGTGGCGTTGGCCCGGCGTCTGCCCGCAACGGCAAGGTCGTAACGCTTCCCGCCGGCGATCTGGGAATCGAAGATCCCGTTCAGGGCGGCCGCCAGATGCTCGTGTCCTCCGAGGTCCTGGACGATCTTGTCCCCGTCCTGCATCCACCCGAGGCCGCGCCACATCTCGCAGCCGAGCAGCTTGGCCGGACGGTGCGCAGGGGAGACTTCCCTCAGTGCCTCGAGCACCGCGACGAGGACGCGGAGATGGGTCTCGTGCTTGTCGGCCGGATTGTGCGTGTAGATGACGGAGGGCTTCATCCGCGACAGGAACGAGACCAGGTCGGAGACCAGCGGGGAGCCGATCGGACGAGTGATCTCCTTGCTGGGATAGCCGAGCTGTGCCACGAAGGAATACCTGCCTGCAAGTGCCGCCGTGCGCTGCTCCTGCATCCGGATTGAGACGAGTTCGGCGGGTGTGACGCCGGCATAGGGGCCGGAATGGGAACTTCCCGCCCCGTCGGTGCAGGTGATCCCTCCGAACCATTTCTCCGTGGAATAAAAGCACTCGGCGATCCCGTGGAACGCCATGAACTCGAGGTCGTCCTGATGGGCGCCGATCCCGAGGTGTGTCGTGCGGGCGATCGCGGGATCCCCGGCCAAGCCGTCGGGGATGAAGATGTCGGGAAGTCTGGTGGAGTTACTCATGGGTTCGCTGTCACGTCGTTCCGATGAGGCAGGCTAGGCCGGTCGGCACATCGAAGAGCGGCTTCCAGCCGGCGCCGAGGAGCTTCGATGCATCGGAGGTGGAGTGGCGGATGTCGCCGGCCCGGACCGGTTCGTGACGCACTTCGGATGAGGAGCCGGTCAGCTTCAGGATCTCGGCCACCAGTTCCGCGATGGTGATGGAATGGCCGTATCCGGCGTTGAAGACCCCCTCCACCCCCTTGGTCTCCGCGGCGAATGCCAGGGCCCCGACGATGTCCTTCACAAAGATGAAGTCGCGGGTCTGTCCGCCGTCGCCGTAGATGGTGATCGGCTCTCCGTTGCGCGCGCGATGGAGAAAGATCGGAACGGCGGCGGCGTAGGCGCTGCCGGGATCCTGACGCGGGCCGAAGACGTTGAAGAAGCGGAGGCAGGCCGTTGAGAGCCATCCCTCACGGGCGTAGAGTCCGCAGTAGTATTCGCCGTCGAGCTTGGTGATGGCGTAGGGACTGCGGGGATCCGGCGCCATGGTCTCGACCTTGGGCTGGATCGGGTTCTCACCGTAGACGGCGGCGGAGCTGGCGAAGCAGAGTTTTTTGACACCGTGCCTGCGGGCGGCCTCCAGCACGTTAAGCAGGCCGTGGACGTTCAGGTCGACGGTCTCTCCGGGCAGGGCCATCGACTCGGGTACGCTCACCATGGCGGCGAGGTGGAAGACATAATCAACGCCGGCCATGAGCTCGTCCAGGAGCGCGCGGTCGAGGATCGATCCCTCGACGAAGCGGCACTTCAACCCATCCAGGTTCCCGCGGCGTCCGGTGCGCAGGTTGTCCAGGACCACGACCTCGGCATGGTCCTGATAGTGCTCCACGACATGGCTTCCGATGAAGCCGCTTCCGCCGGTGATGAGGATCTTCATAGGGAATCGACTTTATGCGGTTTCATCAGCGCTTCCCCAGGGAATCGACGAACCGGCGCATCTCCTCCTCTTGGGACTCGATGCTGGCGGCCAGCGCGAGCTGGGTGCGGCAGCGGTCCAGGTTGTGTCCGGGACGCTTGATCTTGAAGTAGACATCCCCCTCGAGGTGGTCGGTGAGGAAGCGGATGCCGATCTCCAGCGAGATCAGCTTGCCGGAGAAGGCGAGGTGCGCCTTTTCGGCCTCGTTGAGGAAGCTTCCGGCCGTGGCCAGGTAGCCGCTTACCAGCGCCTGGAACATCGGCATCTGCATGCGCACCTTGGAGAGGTCGGTCTCGTCCTCTGCCGCCGGACTGGTGGCCGTCCTCACCATGTCGCCGAAATCGTAGAGGGCGAGCCCGGGCATCACCGTGTCGAGATCGATGACGCAGATCCCGGTCTCGGTGGCGTCGTCGATCATGACGTTGTTGAGCTTGGTGTCGTTGTGGGTGATCCGCTCGGGGATCTCCCCCTTCTTCTGGAGGTCGAGCAGGACATCGACCAGCGACTCGCGCTCAAGCAGGAACTCCCATTCCTTCCGCACCCCGGCAAGCCGGCCGTGCGGATCGGCCTCCACCATGGAGCGGAGTTTTTCGAAGCGGGAGCGGGTGTTGTGGAAATCGGGGATCGTCTCGTGCAGGCGCGGGCCCTTGAGGCCGGCCACGAGACTCTGGAATTCGCCGAACGCCTTCGCCACCTCGGTGGCCTGGCGTTCGTTCCGGATGATGTCGTAGGTCCGCGCCCCCTCGATGAAGGGATAGCAGCGCCATGTGTTCCCCTCCCCGTCGGTGACGTAGGGCTTCCCGTCGAGCGAGGGGATCACGCTGAGGGCACGGCGCGAGGCATCCGGCACACCCACCTCGGTGAGGCTCGCAGTGGCCTCGTCGGTGACACGGAGGATGTTCTCCATCAGCGCGGCGGGATCCTTGAAGATGCGGTGGTTGATGCGCTGGAGGATGTAGCGCACGCGGGTGCCCGACTGGCTGAAGGTGACGGCCAGCGTGTCGTTGATGTGGCCGCTTCCGTAAGGATGGCTCTCGAGGAGGGATCCGTAGATCCTGAACCCCTGGGCCACCTTGGCGACGGCTTCTTTGGTGATGGTGGATTTTGTGCTCATGAATTGCTCGTTGCGAGTGGTGTCGGGTAGAGACCCCCCGTCACCATGCCCCCGATCGCGGCGGCCACCGCGTCGCGATCCTCGCGGTAGGTCACGCCGAACCATTGTCCGTTGGATTTGAGCACCGCGGTCTCGGCGGCGCCGGATGCCATCATCGAGGTGACGGCGCTCGGGATGTAGAACTCCGATTTCTTGGCGGTCAGTCCCCCCTCCCTCAGGAAGGTGGTGAAGAGATCGCCCAGCATCGGGAAGATCGCCGGGGTGAATCCCCAGAAGTTCATCGAGACCATCGCCTCGGCGCTCAGGATCCGCACCTTCCCCTTGGTGTCGGTGCCGGTGATCACTCCATCGACGCCGCGACGGATGTCGGTGCATTCCTCCACGGTCCTGAGCTTCCCGTCGGGGGAGAGTTCGCAGATGCCGCGAGAGACGGCTCCGTGCTCGGAGAGCGTGTTGCTCAGGAGGTAGGCCACCATCGAGAACTGCGCAGGCGTTCCCTCCGCCGTCCCCCTGAGGTGTTCGGCCATGATGGCGAAGGCCTCCCTGCCGTAGAAATCATCGGCATTGACCATGAGGAAGGGTTCCTTGATCTGATTGCGGGCGCACCAGATGGCGTGTCCGGTGCCCCACGGCTTCTCGCGTTCAGGAGGCAGGGAAAAACCCTCCGGAAGAGCCCCGAGCTCCTGGTAGGCGATGCCAATCTCAACCTTGCCCTCGTAGCGGGAGACGACGACCCGGCGGAACTCCTCCTCGAAATCCCTCCTGATGACAAAGACCACCTTGCCGAAGCCGGCGGCCAAGGCGTCATGCACCGAATAGTCGAGGACCACCTCACCGGAGGGGCCGACGGGATCGAGCTGTTTGAGTCCTCCATAACGGCTGCCCATGCCGGCGGCCAAGACAAGCAAAGTAGGTTTCATGAATCGTCCATCAAGCCAGTCCCACGGTGAAGATGCAATTCCGTTTTCACGCGGCAAGAGCCGTGGCGATTCCCTTTGACCTCTTAGGAACACGGATCCAATCTGCCCAGCCGCCTCTTTTTTCCGCATCCGCCGGACCACCCGACCGCTCAACATGGCCGACTCACAGACAACTCCGGAAAGCCCGCATCGTTACCCCGCGTGGATCGATGAGCGGCGATGGTTCATGGGGCTCCTGCTGGCCGTCACGGCCTGGAAAGCTTTTGCCGCCGCGAACCTCGGGCTGATCTTTGACGAATGCTATTACTGGGCCTGGTCGCTCCACCCCCAGGCCTGCTACTTCGACCATCCCCCGCTGACCGCCTGGCTCATCGCGAGCGCTCACTCCCTCTTCGGGCACACCCCGATGGCCGTGCGCTTCTGGGCGCTGGTCTCCGGAGTTGTTCTCTGCGTTGCCGGCCGTCTCCTGGCAGGCGAGATGTTCGGCCCGGCGGCGGGCAATCGCGCCGGGATCCTCCTCCTGCTGGCCCCGATCTTTGCGGGGAACTCCCTGCTGATGACGCCCGACACCGTTCTGGCTCCGGCGTGGGGCCTGGCCCTTCTCTTCGCCTGGAAGGGGAGTCGCACGGGGGAACCGATGGCCTGGTGGCTGGCCACGGGAGCGGCCGCGGGGATCGGGATGCTGAGCAAGTACACCATGGTTCTCTTCTTTGCGGGACTCGGACTGTTCTGGTTGACAAGCGCCGGCAAGCGGAAGCGACTCTTTCTGGGTGGCTTGATGGCCGGGATCGTCGCCCTGATGTTCTTTGTTCCCGTGATCTGGTGGAACAGCCGCCATGACTGGGTCTCCTTCGCCCACCAACTCAACCATGGGTTCAGGAACGAGCACCGGATGCTGATCAACTTCGGAAACCTCGCGGACTATGCAGCCTTCCTTGTGGTGCTGGTCTCGCCGGTTCTCGGACTTCTCTGCTTCCGCTCCGCCGCAACGCGACGTTCCGACGAACGCTTCCGCTATCTTGCCATCTTCTTCTGGACAGTCGTCCTGTTCTTCGGCTTCTCCGCCGCAAAGGCCCATATCGAGGCCAACTGGCCGATGACCGCCTTCATCTCCGGCCTCATCATGGTCGCGGGGGACTGGAATCGTTATGGAAGGGGCTGGAGGAAAGCCGCGCTGATCGTTCTCCTGGTCGCCGACATCGCCGCCGTGGCGGGGGTCGTCTTCCTCTCCCTGCCGAAAGCATGGACGGACACCGTCATGACCCTGAGGATGGAGACATCGTGCATCCGGGGCTTTCCGGGTTCCGAAGCGATCGCTGCGGAGGCAGGCCGGGGAGTCGCCGAGTTGCAGTCTCGCCTTTCCGAGTTTCTCGGGCCGCAGGAGGCGGCGAGGGCAGCGAGCCAGGCATTCCGCGAGTCGGGGGCGGACTTCCTCTGCGCCGACACCTACCAGTTCTTCGGGGTTCTTTCCTTCTACGCTCCGGAAACAGAACCTTCGCTTTGGCTTCCCGAAACCGGGCGCAAGCGCTTCCCATGGGTCGATGAACGGGCCTGGAACGGGAAAAAGGCGCTCGTCGCGGAGTGGCCCCGCAGCGGATGCAACTACGCATGGCTCTTTGCAAGGACCGTGTGGACGAAGAAGGTCGCGCTCCCCGGCCTTACCCGTCCCCTCACCCTCACCCTGGTCGAAGGGTACGACATGAAGAGGGTCCGGGAGAAGTAGCTTCCCAAGGGAACCCGGATTTTGTGATGGAATCACGCCAACAGATCTGGAGCTTTCACCCAGATGGCGTGAGTCGATCGGGTTAAAAAGTTGAAGTGCTAAAAGGGTTAAACCCAGATTTTGCATGAGAGCGGCGTTGACAGGTTTGAGCGGTTCACCCGGATGGTGAGTCCCTGAAGGGTTAAAAGCGTTACACCGTTAAAAGGTTAAAAGGGGACTGAAGTCCGAAGCCGAATTGAACTCATGAAGGCATCTTTTGACGGCACTTTCCCTGACTTCCCCTCCCGCATCCCGAGTCAGGGCTCTCCCGGATCCACGTTGTAACCTTGACGCCACATCCTCCCGGATGCCGTGGCGCCCCTTCAGGGCTACCTTCGGTAGTCTTCCGCGGCTCTTCCCAGAGCCTTGGTTGTAACGTTTCTAACCATTTTAACTCCCTCCCGGACCTTCGGGTTCCTAAGGAAGCGCTGATTAAATCGCATAGAGGCCGTTGCGTGAAGAATTGGCCGCGGGCAAGACGGCTTGGCGCGAGCATCCCCGCAGTGGGCTGTAAGCGCCAAGCCAACACAGCCCCCGGCCTTTTATCTCCGCAACCCGGAGGGCTGAAGCCATTTGTCGATTTTTGTGGCGTTGCTCGCTCGGGCGAGACCGCTGCGGGTATCGCCCAGCTCTCGCGCCTTCAAAAATCAGCAAATGCTCTTCAGCGGCCTTCATGGGATTTAATCAGCGTTTCCCTAATGCAAATTCTGGTTTTAACTTCTTCCTTCAGTCATCACGACTCTTGGGAACCGCTTCCCAAGGCCTTATGGCGTTCCTGGTTCGTGCGGATCAGGGCAACCGGTCCACGGACAGGCCAAATCCTTCGAGCACCCTCTGCGGATCCAGAAAGGAGTATCCTTCCGACACGGAGGAATCCGATTCCACCGCCTGCCGGTAGAGATGTTCCAAGCGTGCGGCGTAGGCATTGAGACCGAAGTTCCCGGTCAGGTTCCGCCGCTGGGAATCGAGCGTGGATGCGGCGCGCGCGAGCTGAAGGTCGGGAGGCTCCATGACGGCCCCGCCTCCGGCAAACCATCTCTCCAGCAGGCCGCGCTGCAGGGCGGGCGGGAGAAATCCAAAATCGGCGATTCCCCGCGGCGGCATCCCGTTCCCCACATCGGTGCCCGTCAGACCATAAGCGCGCGCCCTCTCCCGGCGACTTTCCAGCTCGAGGCGCTCGTATTGCAGGGACTCGGCTTCCGTGAGGGCGACGGGGATGCCGGGATAGAGCCAGTCGAATCTCATTCCCGATGCCGCGAAATCCCCCGTCACCTTGGGCAGGTCGCGTCCCACGACCGGGGTTCCGAGGAGCCATGGCTCGAGGTAAGCCATGCCGAACCCCTCCCCGGTGCTCGTCGTGATGGCGGCCCTGGCCCCGCTGATGAAATCACCGAGCGGGCGTTTGAGGCGCGTCACCGTGTCAAAGAGGACGGGGAGCCTGTGGCGCCGTGCAAATTCGACCCATGCATCGTGTTCGGCGCGGTGGGCGGGATGATCCGGGGCCAGCGTGATCAGGAGTTTCTCGCCCTCGGGGAGGAGCGCGGACCAGAGGATCGCCTCACCGAGATTTTTCCTCGGGATCGCGCGGGTCGGGTAGACCAGATAGCCGGTCGCATCGATCCCGGCCGGATCGAGCGGGGACTCCACGGGAAGCGGCTCCACCGGATTGGGAAGCACCGTCGCGCGGGAGGACGGACCGGCGCGGTCGATGATCGCCGCATCGTGCGAGGTGAGCACGGCGTAGCGCACGCGGGAATGGGACGGGTAGAGAAAGGAACGCAGTCCCTCCCCCCCCGCCGCATCGCGCAGGAGCCGGTAATTCCCGGGGCGGTCCTGCTCCGCAAAGTCATGGATCTGCAGGACCAGGGCCCGTCCCTCGCGCGCCCAGCGCGCCGCAAGCATCGGCACAGCCGGATTCTTTCCCAGCGAGTGGTTGTGGAAGTGCCAGAGATCGGGATCCCCACCCAGAATCCTCCGCGCCTCCGCGTCGAGTGATGCGCCCAGCGAGAGGAGGTCACCGCACCCGGTGGCATAGTTGAGTCCGGGAACGACCCCGACGCGCCGTCGATCCAGCAGGGAACGCGCATGGGGCGGACCTCCGGCAAGGACCGCCACCTCGTGTCCCGCCTCCGTCAGGGCCCGGGCGGAAAGATCGATGATCCGGTTCACCCCGCCGGCATCAAGATGATAATGAAGGATCGCGATGCGCACGGGGGAAGCGCCTATGAGAGGGGATCGAGCGGCGGGCGTTCGATTTCCAAACGCCGCTCCGCGATCTCCTCGTACATCCCGTCCCTGAGGAGAAAGGAGCGGTAGAGATCGGGAGCCGCCTCCCGCGGAAAGGTTCCGGAGGGAAGGCGCCTCAGAAAAACCTGCAGGATGGCAAAGGCCATCCTTCCCAGATCAGCCGTCCCCTGATGGCGGTGCAGACGTTCCTCCAGATCGGTCTGCGCGATCACCCCCATCCCGAAGCGCGAGGAGATCTCGAGCAGGTGGGCCATCTCGACACCGTAACCGACGGGAAACGGGAGTTGCCTGAGGAGGGTGCGGCGCGCGGCGTATTCGCCCGAGAGCGGTTGGATGATCGCGCTGAGTTCGGGACGAAACATCGAGAAGAGGGGGCGGACAAGGATCTCCGTCACGCGTCCCCCGCCCTGAGGCCTGCCTCCCTCACCCTCCCCCGCAGCCTGCGCGGGACGATCGTAGAAGGCTTTCACGAACTGCAGTTCGGGATGGAGAAGAAGGGGACCCACCAGGCCAAGGACAAACCGGGGATGCATTCCGCGGATATCCCCGTCCAGAAAGCAGAGGATGTCACACTCCACGGCATGGGTGGCCTTGTAGAGGTTCTCCCCCTTTCCCCGCGCACCACCGCCCGTGGGATCGAGTCCGGGGAGGATTTCCGAGGCGACGATCACCTCCGCCCCCGCGCCCATGGCACGCCGCACCGTCCCGTCCGAGGAGCCCGAGTCGACCACGACGATCCGGTCGAGCAGGGAAACACGTTCCTTGAGCGCCACCCTCAGGACCGTGACGATCTCCCCGATCGTCGCCTCCTCGTTCAGAGTGGGAATGACCAGCGCGATGGTATTGGCTCCCTTGCACTCCGCCAGCGCCGAGGCATCAAGGAACTCGCGGTGATGGAAGATGCGTGTCGGTCGGTTGCTCATGGCGGTCAGGCAGGGAAGTAAATCCGGAACTCGGGAATCCGGAAAATAAATCCTCTCGTGAGCTCGTATTTTTCCCAACGGGCGCCGTGGGGATTCGTTACCCTGCGCGGGGCTCCCTACTTTTTGCTGTTTTCCGGGCCGGATATTCCGGTTCACTCCACCCATGACACGCAAGGAACGCGCCGCGGCCCTCTTGGGAGAACTGCCGCGCATCTATCCCGACGCCCACTGCGAGCTCGATTACTCGAACCCCCTCGAACTGCTCGTCGCCACGATCCTCTCCGCCCAGTGCACCGACGTGCGGGTCAACATGGTGACCAAGGCGCTCTTCAGGCGCTGCCGCTCGGCCGATGACTACGCGGCCATCCCGCAGGAGGAATTGGAGGAGATCGTGCGCTCGACGGGATTCTACCGGAACAAGGCCAAGTCGATCCGCGGCATGGGTGCCGCGCTGGCGGAGCGCCACGGCGGCGAAGTCCCGCGCTCAATCGGGGAACTCTCCGCTCTTCCCGGCGCGGGCCGGAAGACCGCCAACGTCGTGCTCGGCAACGCCTTCGGGATCAACGAGGGAGTCGTTGTGGACACCCATGTGGGACGCCTCTCCCTGAGGCTCGGGCTCACAGGGAACTCCGATCCCGTGAAGGTCGAGCAGGACCTGATGAAACTCTTCCCGCGGGAGCAATGGACACTCCTCTCCCACTGGCTCATCTGGCACGGACGCCGCAGATGCAAGGCCCGCAATCCCGACTGCGCGTCATGCGAACTTCGATCCCTCTGTCCTAGGGAATCGCTGATTTAATCGCATAGAGGCCGTTGCGGAAAGCCGTAACGGATGCGAAGCAACGGCCGGGCAAGCCATGGGCCGCGGGCAAGGCGGCTTCGCGGGCGCATCCCCGCAGCGGGCTGTGACTGCGAAGCCAACGCAGCCCCCGGCCTGTTATCTCCGCAACCCGAAGGGCTGAAGCCATTTGTCGATTTTTTCTGCGTTGCTCGCTCGGGCGAGACCGCTGCGGGTATCGCCCAGCGCTCACGCCTTCAAAAATCAGCAAAAGGTCTTCAGCTGCCTTCATGGGATTTCATCAGCGCTTCCCCAACATCGACGCGCCGGACAAATTTTTCCGGAAAGACTGACCTTGCCTTAACCCCGCGGACTCCCCTCTACTGACTCCCGGAACCCCCATGAAAAAAATCCTTCTCACCTCCGTCACCGTGATCCTCGTGCTCCTCATCGGGGGGCTCGCTTATCTCTACTTCTCCCTCAACGACCTCGTGAAAAAAGCCGTCGAGACGGTCGGGCCGCAGATCACCAGGACCGATGTGCGCCTCGCATCGGCCAACCTCTCCCCCTTCTCCGGAAGCGGCAGACTCACCGGATTCGTGGTTGGCAATCCGGAGGGATTCCGCGGCCCCTACGCCCTGAAACTCGGCAGCATCGCGGTGAGCGTCGACAAGGCCTCGCTTCTGAAGGAGACCATCGTGGTGAACTCGATCATCATCCGCAACCCGGCGGTGTCCCTGATCGGGACCCCCGCGGGGAACAACCTCGGCAAGCTTCTCAAGAACATCCAGTCCCAGGACTCCTCCAAGACCAAGGAAGAGAAACCATCCCCGTCCGGAGCCTCCAAAAAGTTCTTCGTGAAGGAAGTCGTCATCTCGGGCGCCACGCTCGATGTCGCGGCGAGCGCCCTCGATCAGAAGATCCAGCAGACGCTGCCGATCCCCGACATCACCCTCCGGAATATCGGGAGTGACGGGGCGGGCGTCTCGGCCGCCGATCTCTCACGCCAGATCCTCACCCCCCTGATCAACGCCTCGATCAGGGAGGGGATGAATGTCCTCGCGAAGCAAGGCCTTCAGGAACTGCAGAAGCGCGGGGCCGGCGAACTCAAGAAGGTGCTGCCGGGACTTTTCAAGTAACCGGTCCTCGGGTCGGACGGGGTTCGGGCTAGACTTCGTCCCCTCTCTCCGATACTCACTTTCCGGTGACTGAGCGCGTCGTTGTCCGCTCGAAGTTCTTCTTCGAGGGTGAAAAGAAATTTTTTGTCAAGGGGGTGACCTACGCCCCCTTCGCGCCCGACGCCGAAGGATACCAGTTCGGATCGAAGGAGCAGGTCGCCAAGGATCTGGCAGCCATCCGCGAGACAGGGGCCAATCTGGTCCGCATCTACACGACCCCTCCCCGCTGGTTCCTCGATCTCTGCCTGGAGAACGGCATCCGCGTCCTCTTCAGCATCGCCTGGATGGAGCATGTCGAGTTCCTCAACGATCCGAAGGTTCGCGCCTCGGTGGAGAAGGCCGTCGTCGACGCCGTGCGCGAGCACAGGGGGCATCACGCGATCTTCGGCTACCTGCTCGGCAACGAGATCCCCTCTTCGATGGTACGCTGGCTGGGCGCGAAGCGTGTGACGGAATTCGTCGAGCATCTGGTCAACATCGCCCGCCGCGAGGATCCCCGCGCCCTCTACTCCTACGCGAGCTATCCGCCGACCGAGTATCTGCTGCCGCAGAACGTCGACTTCCTGACCTTCAACGTCTACCTGCACCGCCGCGAGGACTTCGAGCGCTACCTGGCCCGCCTGCAGAATCTTGCGGAGGACAAGCCCCTGGTCATGGGCGAGTTCGGAATGGACACGATCCGCCACACCGAGGAGGAACAGGCCGAGATGATCGGCTGGCATCTCGATGCGGTCGTCCGCGGCGGTCTGGCCGGAACGATCCTCTATGCGTGGACCGACGAGTGGCACCGCGGCGGCATGGACATCCTCGACTGGGCCTTCGGCCTGGTGAAGCGCGACCGCACCCCGAAGAAGGCGCTTGAGACCGTGAGGGGCTTCTACGGGAAGACCGGATCAATCATCGAGGGGGCACCCCTCCCCCGAGTCCCCAAGGTCTCGGTCATCGTCTGCAGCTACAACGGCGGCCAGACCCTCGAGGCCTGCCTTCGCTCACTCAAGAAGGTTAACTATCCCGACTACGAGGTGGTCCTTGTGGACGACGGCTCGACCGACAACACGAAGGAGATCGTCGCCCACCACCCCTGGGTGAATACGATCCACCAGCCGAACATGGGACTCAGCGTTGCTCGCAATGTCGGAGCGGCCCACGCCACCGGTGAGATCCTCGCCTACACCGACAGCGACTGCATGGCCGATCCCGACTGGCTCTACTATCTGGTCGGCACCCTCCTCTCAGGCAACTACGCGGGTGTCGGCGGCCCGAATATTTCCCCGCCGGCCCAGAACTGGCAGCAGGCCTGCGTGGCGGCCGCGCCCGGCGGCCCCAGCCACGTGCTCCTCACCGACGTGGTGGCCGAGCACATTCCCGGCTGCAACATGGCGTTCCACCGCTGGGCCTTCGACAGGATCGGCGGCTTCGATCCGGAATACCGCAAGGCGGGGGACGACGTCGACTTCTGCTGGCGCCTCCAGCAGGAGGGCGAGGTCATCGCCTTCAGCCCCTCGGCCATCGTCTGGCACTACCGCCGCTTCACGCTCAAGGCCTTCCGCAAGCAACAGGAGGGATACGGGGAGGCCGAGTCGCTCCTGCGCTTCAAGCACCTTGTCTTCTTCGGCCCGACCGGCACGGCAAAATGGAAGGGACAGGTCTACGGGGCTCCACGCTTCACCTGGCTCATCAACCAGCCCGTCATCTATCACGGCGTCTTCGGCGAGGGTCTCTTCCAGTGCATCTACCCGACCCCGCAGTCGGAGCTCGCCGCCTACCTGAGCAGCATCGAGTGGGTGACCCTGACCTCCTTCCTCTTCCTTCTCTCAATCCCGTTCCCCGCTCTACGGATCGTGGCATACCTCATGTTCGGAGGCACCTTCCTGGTGGCCCTCTCCTACATGATCCACGCCAAGCTGGAACCGCGATTCGACACGATTCGGGCACGGCTTCTGGTCGCCTTCCTTGCATTGAGCCAACCGCTCGTCAGGGGTTGGGCCCGCTACTTCACCTGGTTGAAGTTCAAGCGCACCCCGGAGTCGGTCATCGCCACCAAGGAAAAGGATTTCATCCCGAGCAAGATCCGCGGAACCTCGAAAATGACCTTCTGGAACGAGGAGGGGAAAGGACGGGAACTCCTGCTCACCAATGTCGTTGAACTCCTGGAATCCGAGGGATGGAGCTATTCCATGGATACCGGCTGGAAGGCCTGGGATGTCCAGATTTATGGAAGCTTCTGGTGGGGCGTCACCATGAGAAGCGTCACCGAATACCATGGCGGCCCGAAGTGCCTGACCCGCGTCGGCCTCGCCACAAGGATGGTGGCGACCACCTTCCTCGCGAACTTCCTGATGATCAGTTTCCTGATCTACTGGGCCGCAACCGGTCACGGGATGCTCTGGCCAACGCTGGTCTACGCCGGAATCATGCTCTCAATCTGGTGGCGTGGATACCGCCTCAAGCGGCGTGCCGCCGAACTGGTCGAGGCCGCAGGCCAGAGAATCGGCCTGAAGCGCGTCGACCCCCGAAAGGGAAATAAGCCGGAAACGATCTCCAAGGAGACCGACGCGAAGGAAACCGACGGGGGTGGCAGCACCCAAGTGTCGCCTCAACCTTCGGAAGTCTCTCCCCAGTCTGGTGGTTAAAACGTTAAAAAAGTTGGAATGTTAAAAAAGTGGAGATCGCTCATCCGTTCTTTTTCCAACGCTCCCATAGCCTCGGGAACCTTTTAACACTTTAACTTTTTTTAACCTTTCACCTCCTCAGTCACCCTATGCCCAGCGTCTTCATCAAGACCTACGGTTGCCAGATGAACGAGCGCGACTCCGAGCAGGTGGCGCGCGATCTTCAGGACCGCGGTCACCGTCTCGTTGACAACGAGCGGGATGCCGACGTGATCCTGCTCAACACGTGCAGCGTTCGCGACATGGCCGAGCAGAAAGCGATCGGGAAGATGGGCATGCTCCGCAAGCTCCGTCGTGAGAAGCCTAAGCTCGTCCTGGGCTACATGGGATGCATGGCGCAGCGCCTGGGGGATGACCTGGGGAACCGATCACCCCATGTCGACCTCGTGGTGGGGACCCAGAAGTTTCACCGTGTCGCCGACCATGTGGAGGAAGCGCTCCGCCGTCGTGAGGAGGCATTTGCCAGCGAGGATGCAACCGAACTGGGCGGAAGCATCAATCAGTTAGCCCCAATGGCCCCGATCGTCGACATCGCCGCCGAGGAGGGTTCGCAGAACACCATCCGCGAGCATCTCCCCACGGAGAAGAAGGCCGCCACCTCGTTCATCTCGATCATGCAGGGATGCAACATGCACTGCACCTTCTGCATCGTCCCGACGACGCGCGGACCCGAACGCGGCCGCCCGATTGCGGAAATCGTCGAGGAGGCCAGCACCCTCGCCGGCAGGGGGATCAAGGAAGTGACGCTGCTCGGCCAGATCGTCAATCTCTACGGACGCCACGAATTCCCCAAGGTGGATGGCAAGAGTCCCTTTGTGCAACTCCTGGAGGCGCTCAACGCCGTCGAGGGACTCGAGCGTATCCGCTTCACCTCTCCCCATCCGATGGGATTCCGCAAGGATCTCGTGGAGTGCTTCGCGCGCCTTCCGAAGCTCATGGAGCATGTCCACCTTCCCCTCCAGTCGGGCAGCGACCGGATCCTCAAGGCCATGCACCGTCCCTACACGGCCGCCGCTTTCCGAAAGCTGGTGGCCGACCTCAGGGCTGCCCGTCCCGGCATTGCGGTGAGCACCGACATCATCGTCGGCTTCCCGGGCGAAACGGAGGAGGATTACAGGGCCACGCGCGACCTTGCGGAGGAGATCGGCTTCGACGGTGCCTTTGTCTTCCGCTACTCCAAGCGCGGCGACACACCCGCCGCTGTCATGGACGGACAGCTTTCCGAAGAGGTGAAGGAGTTCCGTAATCAGGATCTCCTCGCGGTGGTCAACGCCTCCGCCTCACGCCACCTCGAGGCGTGCGTCGGCACCCGGCAGCAGATCCTCTGCGAGGGCCCTAGCAGGAACGATCCCACCAGACTGGCCGGGCGCACCCGGACCAACAAGATCGTGATCTTCGAGGGAGGGAGCCGCTTTCACGGCCAGATCTTCGATGTCGCGATCACCTCCGCCAGCGCCTCCACCCTCTATGGGGATCCAGCCATCCATGAGGGACACCCCCTCCTCCCATGACCTCCAAGGGCGTCATCAGAAAAGCGCCCTCCATGCGCAGGCAACGGCCCCCGGTCTCCCCCTCCTCGGGGAGCGCCACTCCCCCCGGCATCCCCCAGACGGCCGCCGACATCCCCCGCAAGACCGTCTACCGTCTTTCCCTCTACCTGCGCTGCCTTGGTCTGATGGCGGCGAACCGTGAAAGCATCGTCTCCTCGGCGGCACTGGCCAGCGTGGCCGGCGTGCAACCGGCGCAACTGCGCAGGGATCTGGCCTTCTGCGGCCCGCTTGGGAAGAGGGGCACGGGCTACGAGGTCCAGTTCCTCCGCAAGCGACTCGGGGAGATCCTCGGACGCGCCAGGCTCCAACCCGTGATCCTTGTCGGCGCCGGGCATCTCGGACAGGCCCTGCTCAGCTACCGGGGATTCGCGCGGGAGGGGTTTGAGATCGTCTCGGCCTTCGACCTCCACCCCCAGAAATCCCGGATGGGAAAGATCCCGGTCCAGGGGATGAGCCGCATCGCTCCGACCGTCAGGAAGAGGGAAATCCGCATGGCCATTCTCTGCGTCCCCGGTCACGCCGCGCAGAGTGTGGCCGACCATCTGGTGGAGGCGGGCATTCATGCGATCCTGAACTTCTCCCCCGCCGTGCTTCACCTGCCGGAATCCATCGCCGTCAACAATGTGAACCTGGCCATCGAATTGGAAAACCTCAGCTACTTTGCCCGATGAGCCGGGCCAAGGCCGGTGAGGGAATCCTCGAGTGCCCCGAGTTCGACCTCGCGATGACGCTGGAGAGCGGTCAGACCTTTCACTGGACACCCCTGGACGGGGGATACACGGGCTGCATCGGCGATCAGGCCTACCATCTCCGTCAGGAGGGCACCCGGCTCCATTACCGGGGAGGGAATGGGGAGGCTCTTTGGAACTACTTCGCCCTTGACCATGATCTGGAGGCGATCCGGGACTCCTGCGCGGGTCATGCCGCGGTGCATGAAGCGGCCGTGGCATGCCGGGGACTCCGCATCATGCGACAGCCTCACTGGGAGTGCCTGGCCAGCTTCATCCTCTCCCCCATGAAGCAGGTGGCCCACATCAGGCAGATGAGCCTCGCCCTGCGGAGGACCTACGGCCGACAACTCACCGACACCCCGGTTCCGGCGTTCCCCTCGGCCGGGGCCCTCGCCTCAACCTCGGAAGAGGCCCTCCGCGCGTGCGGGCTTGGTTTCCGCGCCAAGGGACTGCTGGGTACCGCGCGGATGATCGCCGAGGGAAGATTCGACCCCTCGGCGCTGGTGACGATGGATACCGCCGAGGCCCGCGCCGCACTCTGCGCCTTGCCGGGCATCGGCAGGAAGGTCGCCAACTGCATCCTGCTCTTCGCCTACGAACGCCTCGAGGCCGTTCCCGTCGATGTCTGGATCGGGCGCATCCTCTCCTCCTTCCGCTCCCCGAAATCGAAGAAGGCCACGCCCGAACAGCTTGAGCGCTACGGGGAGCGCCTGCTAGGCCCCTACGCCGGTTACATCCAGCAGTGGCTCTTCCACCGGGCCCGGACGGGGAACATCCGGTTACCGGCCGCGAAAAAGACTTCCCAAGCGCGCCCGGCGCGCCCTTGATCGGATCGTGAAGGATCTCCTCACAAGAGCGCGGACGGAAAAGGGATCGCCCCGCAGACGGGAGCGTTTCCCCATCCTGCTGTTGCTCTCCACGCTGATCCACCTGACGCTTCTCCTCCTGCTGGCGGCTTTCTTTGCCTCGCGCTGGCACGGGCGCCGGACAACGGAACCCGTCCCGCCTCCGGAGGTCACGCTCGAGATCATCCCGCCGCCGAAAAATGAACGTCCGTTCATTCCTGCCAGGGATGTGAGCGAGAAGGCGCCGGAGAAGGCTCCCTTCGAGTCCGACGAGAACACGGCGGCCGCGAGTGAACAACCGCCCGAGGGTTCCCTTCCCCTCCCCACCCAGCAGGGAGTCTCCCAGCCTGCGATCGAGCTTGAGAATCAGAGGCATTCGCCCGGCGAACTTCCCGGAAGCTCCGCGGGCCCGGACGCTCCACCCGTGCCTCCCCCGCCACCGACTCAGCAGGCGCAGCCCGAACAGCAGACTCCCCCAGCACCCAAGCCCGAACAGCGGCAACCGGAGGCCACTCCCTCGCCGAAACCTTCGCCCCGGTCGTCCCCCACGACCCCGCCACAGCCCAACGGCGTCAGACTACTGGAAGCTCCAGCGCAGGAATCCAGGCCGGAGACACCCAGGCCCCAGACGCCCGCACCTTCTCTCCCTTCCCAGCCGCCCTCCCAGACCGGCGCATCGGGGAGAAAGGGGTACCAACCCGAAACACACCAGACCGTCATCCGGGGCAATATCTCCAACCGCGGCCGATCCTCGGTTGCCGCCGAGGCAACCCCGATCGGCCGTTACAAGAAGAGGCTCGCCGACGCCATCGGCTCCCGCTGGTACTATTACGTGAACGAGCGGATGGGAATGCTCGGCCTCGGCACCGTGAATCTCTCCTTCAAGGTAAACTCCTCGGGACAGGTCACCGGACTCCGCGTACTCTCCAGTAACTCGAATGAGTCTTTGACTGATTGCAGTCTCCGTTCAATCATGGATGCCAAGCTGCCACCCATACCTCCCGAAGTGGCCCGGACCCTTCAGGACGGCAGCCTCGAGATCGACTACAGTTTCACCATTTACTGACACACCGCACCGACTCCATGACCATGCACGCCCCGCTCGCCGCCGGATTACCCGCCTTTGTGGAATTTTTCATCAAGGGGGGCTTCTTCATGTTCGTTCTGGTGATCCTTTCCATCTTCTCCCTCGCCGTGATCCTCCAGCGGTGGCTTGTCCTGAAGATGGACCGCATCTTCCCCGCATCCCAGCTGCGTGCTCTCTCCGCGATGAAGGCGGGAGATTCTTCCGAGCCGCTCGAGCGCGCCCTGGCCGCCGAGCCATCCCCCCTCTCCCGCGTCCTGCAGACCGTCATCCAGCACAGGGACTGGCCGCGGGCCGAGGCGATCGACGCCATCCAGATCAGGGCGCGACACGAGATCTCGCGCCTGGAGTCGGGGCTCGTCTTTCTTGAAATCACCACCGGCATCTCCCCCCTGCTCGGACTTCTCGGCACCCTCTCGGGACTGGTCGGGATCTTCGGCAACATCGGTGCGCACGGCGACCCCCAACTCGTCGCCAACGGCATCTCCGAGGCGCTCAACTGCACCATCATCGGCCTGGGCGTGGCGGTGCCGACCCTTGTCACCTACAACTACTTCACCCGCCGGGTGGAGGTGGTGTCGATCGAACTGGAATCACTCACGACGGACTTGATGGCCAAGCTTTCACTCCAAAGAAGCCGCTAGGGAACCGCTGATTAAACCCAGATTTTGCATTAGGGGCAGGATTCCGGGAGCGGGGAGTTAAAATGGTTAGAAACGTTACAACCAAGGCTCTGGGAAGAGCCGCGGAAGACTACCGAAGGTAGCCCTGAAGGGGCGCCACGGCATCCGGGAGGATGTGGCGTCAATGTTACAAGGTGGATCCGGGAGATCCCTGACCCGAGATTCGGGAGGGGAATGTCAGGGAAAGCGTCGTCCAAAGATGCCTGCATGAGTTCCATTCGGCCTCGGACTTCAGCCCCTTTTAACCTTTGGCTCCTCGCTGTTTGAAGTGGGTGAAGTGAAGCAAGAGGTAAAGAATATGGAACTCAAGAACTCAGGAAAAAGAGGCTGGAAAAGGCGGGTGCCGAGGTTGCGTAAAGATGTTTCTGTAAAATGGGTTAAGGGAGTGGAGAGTCGATGGGGTTCATGTTGAGGTAGATTTTTCCTGTGATCCACTCGTCGGAGAT
>JBIIGI010000048.1:0-19517 GCA_044236545.1 Chthoniobacterales bacterium | reverse complement strand
TCGGCATGCACCAGGCCGATGCGGGGAGCGATGCCTATGACCGGGACTTTGCCCTCAGCATCCTCTCCCAGGAGCAGAACTCGCTTTACGAGATTGACGAGGCCCTCAAAAGGTTAGAGGATGGGAGTTACGGAAAATGCGAGATCAGCGAAAAGCCGATCCCGCACGCCCGCCTCGAAGCCCTTCCGTTCACCCGTTACACGGTGGAATGTCAGGCCGAGCTTGAGAAGCGCCAGCACCACCAGCGCGCCAGGCTTCCGATAAACTCCCTCTTCGGCCTGACGGAGGAGGAGTCCGAGAGCGAAGAGGAAGACATCACCGAAAACAACTAATCACCATAGATTTATGCCACGCGACATCATTATCCTCGAGTGCACTGAGGCGACTGCCGAAGGGAAGCCAGTCTCCCGTTACGTCTCGACCCGCAACAAAAAGAGCCTGAACACCCCTGGACGTCTGGAGAAGAAGAAGTACAATCCGAATCTCCGCCGCCATACACTCCACCGCGAGACCAAGTAAACCTTCCGAAGAGGACTTCAGCACCACTCACCCATGAGCACACCCAAGACCCCGCAGCGCAGCCGCAACTTCCGCAAGGCCAACCGCTCCATGCCGCGTCGTCGCCTCGACATCTCCACCGATGCGATCGACTTCAAGAACCCCGACCTCCTGAAGAAGTTCACCACCGAGGCTGGCAAAATCCTTCCCCGCCGCATGACCGGTGTGGCCGCCCACATCCACCGCAAGATCACCAAGGAGATCAAGCGCTCCCGCGCCGCTCTCCTGATGAAGTAACGGAAGAGACTTTCCCACCAAAATAAAAGGCGACCTGTCACAGGGTCGCCTTTTTTTGTGCTTACGCGCAAAAAGGTGTTTAGCGGTTTAGACTGAAGGCTGTAAGGCCAGAAGCAGCCAGAAGAATTCCCGCAATAGGATGCGGGAATTCTTCTGCCAGCGAAGCACAACGCCACGATGGCGCAAAGAACCTAGCCCTTTACATACGCTCGGGGACGCCGATGCCTAGAAGCGATAACCCCGTCTTCAGCACCTTGGCCGTCACTCCTGCCAGCCCCATGCGTGACGAACGGGTGTCACCCTCTGATTTCAGGATCGGACACGCCTCGTAGAAACGGTGGAAAGAGTCGGCCAGTTCGTAGAGATAGAGGCAGAGGAGATTCGGGCGCTGGTCCTCGAGCACGGCGTGCAGCACCTCTCCGAACTTCAGGATCTGCAGAGCGAGGGCGCGCTCGGCGGGATCGACGATGATGATCTTGGCTGATTCCGTGGAGATCCCCTCGGCCGCTGCCTTCCGGAAGATGGAGCGGATGCGCACGTAGGCGTTCTGCAAGTACGGTGCGGTGTTCCCCTGGAAGGAGAGCATCTTTTCCCAGGAGAAGAGGTAGTCGGTGAGGCGGTGCTGCATCAGGTCGGCATACTTGACCGCACCGAGTCCGATGATCCGGGCGACTTCCTGCTGCTCCGAGGCGGAGAGGTCGGGGTTCTTCTCCGTGACGACGGCGAGCGCACGCTCGATCGCCTCACCCAGCAGACCGCCCAACTCGACGTTCTCGCCGGAGCGGGTCTTCATCATCTTGCGGTCCTCGCCGAGGATGCTGCCGAAGGCGATGTGCCTGAGGTCAGTGGTGATGCCCAGCTTGCGGGCCGAGGCAAAGACCTGCTCGAAGTGCAACTGCTGCGGGGCTCCCGTGACATACCAGACGGCGTCGGGCTTCCAGCGCTGCTCTCGGTACTCGAGGGTGGCAAGGTCGGTCGTGGCGTAGAGGAAGCCGCCGTCACTCTTGCGGATCAGGCACGGCTTTTCCTCAAGGGCCGGGACCTCCGGGAAGAAGATGCAGATCGCACCCTCGCTGTCCCTCGCGATCCCCTGCGCAAGCAGTCTGTCAACCAAGGGGCCCAGCGCATCATTGTAGAAGCTCTCGCCGAGGCGCTCGTCGAAGGTGATCTCGAGGAGTCCGTAGAGGCGCTCGAACTCCTTCCAGGAGAGGGCCACCGCCTGCTTCCAGATCTCCAGGTTCTCCGCGTCACCCTGCTGGAGCTTCACGAGTTCCCCACGGACCGTCTCCTTGAGCGCGGCGTCGCTCTCCTCGAGGGCGTTCACCTCACGGTAGAGTCGGACCAGTTCGGCGATCGGGGCGCGCTCCAGGGCCTCCTTGTCGAGAAAATGCTTCCATCCGTAGATGACCTTGCCGAACTGGGTCCCCCAGTCGCCGATGTGGTTGTCAGTGACGACATGATGACCGAGATGGCGGGCGATGCGGGAGAGGGAATCTCCCAGAATAGTGCTGCGGATGTGGCCCACATGCATCGGCTTGGCGACGTTGGGCGAGCTGAAGTCGACGATGATGACCTTCGGTGCCGGGACGGATTGAACGCCGAGGCGATCATCCTCGCGGACGGCATTGACGGCATCGGAGAGGGCGGTGTCGAGTATCTTGAAGTTGATGAATCCGGCGCCGGCAACGCTCGGCGTCTCGCAGAGATCCCCCACCGTGAGATGGGCCGTGATCTGCGCGGCAACCTCGCGGGGATTCTTCTTAAGGGACTTGGCCGCGACCATCGCCGCGTTGGTCTGGTAGTCCCCGAATCGGGTGTCCGCGGCAGGAGTCACCACGGCAAGCGACTCATCGATCCCGGCGGCACAAAGGGCAGATGCGACGCGGGAAGAGAGGGTGGATTGGAGCGACATATACGAGAGTGAGAATGATGCAGTATGAAGACGAAGAGGTAAATAATATGGAACTCATGAACTCATGAAAAGATACGATGAAAGGATGCATCCTCCCTCGACCCGCATTCCCTTTATGAAAAGACCAATCGCTCCAAGGGAGTGACTTTTGACATCCGGATTTTTTACTGAGTTAGCGAGTTGCTGAGTTCGATATGGATACTTCGGCCATGCATCCTGTCCCTTGGTGCAGTCACTCGTCCTCCTCGACTTCAGCTCTCAGATCCCAATGAAACTTTTGGGATTTTGAAGGATGAATCGGCCCCCGGGAGGGGGGGGCGTTGAACCTTGCTAGAGGTGCCTGCAACAAGCCCGTCGTGATCAGGGCGGCAGGGATGGTTGTTCAGCAGCATCCCGCAATCCCTACAAGACCCCTGAAAAACACCCCCAACAGGGGGCCTTCCGACGCCACGATCTTCTTACCCTAAACTACTACAATGAGGCCTGGGCCGGTCCGGATTGAAGGCTGGCCGCCTTGTTCTCATCATCCTCTCCTCCATCCCCACCGCCGTAGCCGAGGATGTCGATGCTGAAAATCGAGGGGGCCTGATCGCCCTGCCCCGCAGCGGCGTTGTTCCTGGAAGCCGTGTCCGCAGTGTTGTTGTTGGCGGCGGCCGCGGAATTTGCACCGGCAGGAGGCGCCGATGCGGGAGGGGCCGCCGCGGGGGCCGCCGCGGGCGGAGCCGCAGGGGGGGCTCCGACAGCGATACCCCCGACGAGGATGTTGTCGGCATTGAGGATCTCCTTGGCGGCGAGGTTCAGATTGCCGGTGGAGCGGATGCCGGCATCACCGGCATCAATGAACCCTATGGGTGCTATCAGGTCGACATTGCCAGCAGGAACACCGGCCACCGCCGCGAGTACACCGATTCCACCGCCGGTCGCCAATCCGGCGAGGTCGGTCTGCACATCACCGCTCTGGGGATCCAGAAGGACCCGGGTTGGCGGTGCCGTGGCCACGGTCTTGGCCGAGGAGCCTGCGGCGATATTTCCGAGATTCGACCAGATCGTGATATCGCCACCACGGAGAGTGAAGATACGTCCGATACCGATATCCACGTTCCCCTTCGTGTAGATGTTCACGGGGCCGCCGCTTTCCGTGACGA
Source organism: Chthoniobacterales bacterium (assembly GCA_044236545.1). Lineage (GTDB taxonomy): Bacteria > Verrucomicrobiota > Verrucomicrobiia > Chthoniobacterales > UBA6821 > UBA6821. The sequence continues at coordinate 15,665 of JBIIGI010000048.1, read as the reverse complement.
TACCAGGAGGAGTGAGGCTCTGGCTGACGGCAAAGGGAGAGAGTGTGATTCCTCCATTCGGAGCCAGCATACTGATTGCCCCGCCGCTTTTTGTCCTGATATCGCGTGAATTGAGCACTATGGATCCCTGCTGTTCCCCAGGCAGGTAGGCCGCGATGGCATCCTGACCATTCTTGTAGGTCCGGTATGTGGGGGAACCGATATCATTGAAATCGCGCCCCGATTCGCGAAGCACGATATAGAAAAGGGAGAGCGCAAGCCGGCTCTTCTCATCCGCGGTCAACGAAGGATCATCCTGCAACTCGCGCACGGACTGAATGTCTGCGAGCTTGGAGGAGATCGAACTTTCCCAGTTTCCGAGAACCATATTCTTCAACTCCTTGAAATAATCACCGGCACCTCTCATCGCAGAAACCTTGCCAAAGAGCCCATCCTCATCGAGGCCTGCGGCAGCGAGCGACCCGGGTAGTGAGGCCCCAGCAACGGTGATCAGCGATGCACCCTCAAAGGGGAGCGCGGGATTTCTGGCATTTCCGATGCTGGTGATGCCCACGCCCGTTCCATCGCTTCTGACATCACCAGTGCCGAGATCGATATTCCCGCCTGCAATCACCTGCAGCGTTCCCGGTCCACTGATCTGGATATCGCCACTGCGTGGCTGTGGGCGGGCATACTCAGGCGGAAGGCTCTTTAGATCCAGAATTGCAGCAAGCAGATCGGGATTATTGGCATCGTAGAGACGCATCTCCCCGCCTGCCGAGATAATGCTCACATCGGATCGCGAAAGATGCTGGATAGCGATGGCCACATCGTAGAGATCCCCACCCACCTTGATCTCCGTCTTTGTCGGGGCAAAGAGCTCCACACCAGAGAGGCTTCCAGTGCCGGCAGTGATGCGGATTGGCTCGGGATTATTGCGATGGAGCAGTGTCTGGTCGTGCCGTGCCACCTTTCCTTGAAGGATTGCATTGATGCCTGTATAGGATGCGGTCTCGGTCAGCGCGGCACCGACAGCCCCGAGGTAGGTAGTATCCGTTTGGAGATTGGCAAGTCCGCTGGGTAGTACCGGCTGAGATCGTGGTGCCATGAGCGACGGGATTGATTCAGGCGATGCATCGGAGACATTGATAACTGAACCGGACCACACGGTTCCGGGAATCTGACGGGAAACACCTCTGATGGAAGCGGCGGCAAGCATGTTCAGGGTGCCTTGAGGCGCAGGCGAGAGGGTCAAATCGCCTTGGAGATTGATATCGCCTGATAGCGACGCAAGATTCATCGTACCCGGAAGCAGGGAGGCCATCTGAGGCAGTATTCGAAATTGAGCATCCAAAGGATCTTTTTCGGCTATAAGCAACCAAGGTTGATAGACACCGGGTTTGGGATGAGCAGTTTCCGCGTTTCCCATGCCGCTATGATAGAGCCAGGTTGAGTAGGCCGAATCGTTAAGGATCTTTGTTCGCAGGGTCAGATTGCCCGCCAAAGCGGTGGCAGCGAAGGAAGCATCCTGCCCATAAGTGGAAAAATACGTTTTGTAGCGCAGGTCGTTATTGATGCCCGGGGGTAGTAGAAAGACATTTCCGACCGGCCCAAGTAGAGCGTCACCGCCAGCAGTCACCGAGAGGGATCCTTTGCCAAGGAAGAATGAGGTGGGGAGGATGGCGTCCTTGAGGGATTCTTGGCGTTCGGGTGAACGGAATGAGGGGTCCTTTTTGACAATGGAGTGCAGGTAATCCCCGTACACATCCCTTGTCGGGTTGGATACGATATCGCCGGAGGCCATGATCACACCGTTTCCACGCTCCGTGTAGTAGACGCCTGCATCCAGATTACCTCCAGCACGCAGCAGCAGGTCACCGCCGCCGGTTTCAACGAGGGTGCTTTCACCTGGAGTCAGCAGGCGCATCCCATCTCGTCCAGTCATGCGCCCTTGGGTGGGGAGTGATGCATCAACATTGCTGATATTCCCTCCTGCCAACATCGTGATGTTCCCACCTCCAAGAGTGCCGATTCCTTGGAAGAAACTTGGAAAATTCACCCACCAGGTTGTGGACAATGCCTCGGTCTCTCCTCTCAGATTGATTGAGTTCCATGTCCCTTCCGGAGCGATTTCGGATCTTCTGGAGAGCCAATTCACTGGCAATTGACGCGAAGAATCGGCCGCAAATCCACCAGGAGAGTCGGGATCAGGTTGAAGGTGCTCAACGTTCGCCCCTGCCTTTAAGGAGATATTTCCTCCTCCATAGGAGTAAAGAGGCACGAACTGACTCTGTTGGGAACTGCCGAGAACCGTGCTGTTTGCATTGAGTCGGCCTGAAGAATTAGCCAAACGGGGATCGTCAAAGGAACCATTCAAATTCTGATCGGCATCAGGAGCGCCAGCAGTATAAATCGTGGCAAACTGATTCATCAGACGAATGCTGTCCGCCGAACTTACCCTGATGTCTCCAGTGCCGGTCCTGATAACTTGGAAGAACCCCTGGATCGCTTCAGCAGTTTGGGCTTTTCCCTGCTCATTTGCTGGAATGACCACATTCCCGGTCAGTGATGTCTTTCCTATCCAGACGCTTCCAGCCCCCCCCCTCAGTGAGGTTTCAGAAGATGCCGAAGCAAGATCTGCCCCAGCGCCGATCCCATAGGACCATGATTGGAAGTTCTGTGGAAGGGCATTATTGAGTGCGATAAGGTTGGCCGTGTAGGTGGCGTTTTGGAATCCATCACTGAGCGCTCCCTCAAAACGAATATCCCCGGACGATCTCAAACTTAGGAAGCCGGATGCTTTATTCTCCCCTGTCCTGAAACTTGATAGATCCCAGTCAGTATTAAGCAGTAGATTTCCAGATCGGTTGATAATTTCGACGCCGGGAGCAAGGTTCAGGATATCTCTGATTGCCGTTTCCTGATTGGCGGTCAGGCGCGATAGGATCGCAGTCGCCGCATCAGAATTCCCTCCGGATGCTCCAAAGAAAGCGGAGGCATCGGCGGCAATGGTGGAACGCAAGTCACCTGTGATCTCCCCTGAGGAGCCGCTCAAATCATACGCCCTGTATCCCTCGACTGCGATGCTTGATGCTCCCGTGATGGTGGCATCGAAGGATCCGATCTGAATGTCTGAGAGATCTGCAGTGATCGGGGCTCTCAGGTGAAGGGTCCCCTCAAACTGATCACGCCGAGTTTGAGGGGCCGTGACTCCGAGGTCGATGGAGGAAGCCGTCTGAAGATCGAGAACGGCATCCCTGTTGATGTCGAGGTAGGTGTTGCCATCCTCCTCACTCCGCTCCACTGCGGCTCCCGCACTCAAGAAGACAGAGCCTCCCTTACCTGCGTTATCGTAGGTGTCGCCACGGACCGTCAGGGCTGAATTTGGCATCAGGATCACGCTGCCTGATGCTTGGAGGGCAATGTTTCCGCCCGTCTTTCCGGACGCATCGATCACACCATCCGGGGTCACGGTGATGCTACCGTTGTCAGTAGTCACGGTGACATTGCGGTTCACAAGGTAGTTGTCGATCGCCAAATCACCGGTGCGAACCCTCAAGTCCATCGATTTGGTGAATCCCGCGTCAGAAATACCAATCACTTCGCCTTCCTCAGTCCTTCCAAAACCAAGCTCCGAGGTTGAGGCAAGTTCACCAAGATCCAGCTTCAGCGATCCTCCCTCACCGCCAGAACCAGCAAGCGCTTGAATAAGAGCTCCATCCTCTAAAACAAGACGCCCCGCCTCCCTGCCTGATGCGGTATCGGCAAGCGATGGTGTCAGGATCGCCAATGACCCGGCCGACCCTTTCGCCGCGGCATTGAGCATGAGTTTCGCCTGCTGACCTACGATCACATCTCCGCCAGCAGAGGAGAATTCCATGCTACCGGCATCCGTGAACTGGGTCACGGAGTTGATCGTCTTGGAAGCGCCGCCTACATTGAGTGAGGCAACTCCCGCGGTTCCGATGAGGAGGTCACCTGCTGTTGCCCTCGCGGCAAGTTCCCCGCTCGGCAGCATGATCGAAGTGTTGATAGAGAGGGATGAGCCCTGAAGTGTCAACTTGGATCCCAGACCCGGGGTCACGGATGACTGAGTCACATATTCGGGATCCGGCGCCATCAAACTCATGACGCCCGACGAGGCAATCGTTGTTTTGGCACCCTGAATACCCGTGACAAAGGGAGTGGTGATAAAAAGGTGGGTCGTTTGGGATATCAGGATAGGGAGCCCTTCCGACAAGGCTTGGAGATCCTGTCCCGAAAGAACATCCCGATTCAGAGCAGCCATCACCTCGGTGGTCACCCCGTAGGTTTCCGCAAGTGTTTCCAGACTATCCCCGGCTATCGTCGTGTAAGTCATCGGCGTTGTGCCGGCATGGAGTCCACCTTTTCCGCTTCCCGCCAGAACTCCGGAAGCGTTTAACGAGACGTAGGAAAAGCCATCCAGGGAAAGATCGTTTTCCCCGATCAGAATCGTCCGGGCGTTAAGTTCAAGGGTTCCTGAAGGCGTGAGTGGCGATCCGTCGTCGGCTTTTGCCTCCATGGGTGCGCGCGAAGCCCCCTCACTGTTACCAAGAAGAATGGTTCCGGCATTCAGGGAAAGGATGCCATCGCCCATCCCGGTTCCCAAGATTGCCCCGGCATTGAGTGAGATCGATTCCGTGGCATCGGATCCGAACACGCCCCCACCCAGAAACTCCATCGACCCGTAACTTTTGAGGTCGACTTTTTTAGCCGAAGATAACTTTTCGAGCGTCGTGCCAACGAGGTTCAGAACCCCTTCACGTTTCGTCCCGTCCAATCCCACCGCGATACTTCCCGCCACAATGCCATAGGCATCCGCGGAAAGGTCGGCGCTATCGGAGATGAATCCAAGTCCCGAGGATTCAAGGATGATTGATCCGCCATTGATGCGTGCTCCATTACCGATCTCGTAACCGGTAACGGTTGCCCCCTTGTCAGATTCCGTTCTGGTCACCGTGGCCGAGCGATCGGCACTGGTCCTCACCACAGCCCCGTTTCCCTTGATGTCAATTCCGGGGGCGGCGCCGGAACCAGTGGAGGAAATGACGGCGTTATCCTTGAAAATAATCCCGTCCTTCGCGACCAGAATGAGATCAGCCGCCGTGAGGGGAGCCCCTGCGTTGTCAACAATGACCTTGGAGGTGCCCGGGGTGACTGAGATGCCGGTCGAGGTGATGCTCCTGATTCCTCCGATCAGCAGGCTTCCCGCATTCCAGGAACTCAAGGCCGCAGCATCCAAGGCGATCGTTCCGGCAGTCGCATTGCCGCCGATCTGGAAATCTTTTGAACCGCTGATGTCGATGGAGGATCCCCGACCTCCCGACCTGCCCGCGCCTTGAACACCGCCGAGGAGATTCATCGCCCCCGTGGATTTGATCACCAGTCGCCCGGCATCGGTCACGGGGCTTGCCAAGGGCGTCTTGGGGAGTGATTCCGAAGCTTTTAGGAGACGGTAATCCGCACTCTGACCGAGGAGTGAAGGCGACGTGATCTTATAAATCTCCGTGATGTCCTGGACAGGGCGGCCACCCCTCGTGTCGTTGTAGCGGATGCCCGACACCATGGCGGTGCCGTCCGGCATCTGCCAGCTTGCAGGATTCCTCTCCTGGGCCATGCCGGTCGGTGTGATCAGGAAGCCTCCGGGAAAGAGCGCATAGCGAGCAGGAAGGAGCGTGTAGGTGCCGGCAGGGAGGCCGGATCCCCCCGCCAGGGTGATCCGGTCGCCGATTGCAAGCGAAGTCGAGAGATATCCGGGATCGCCGCCCGTGCGCGAGCGGTCCGCAAAGTTCGCCACGGGGATAAATTCCGATCCGAACGAAGGAAGGATCGCGTAGCTTCCCGAGGAGGGGGCCGCGATGTCCCGCGTTCCCTTGAGGCCACTGATCCACTGGAAGGCCGCAAGTTCCCCACCTCCGCGCAGATCAATCGAGGAACCACCGAGTGTGTTCACCGAAAGGGCGGAAAGATTTACCCCCTTGGAGGGCAATCCCACGGAGGCGATATCGACGCCGGTCGGATCGATCCACTGGGTTCCGTTGATGATGATGCCGTACGGAATGGCAACTCCCGTTCCGCTGAGCGGATCGATGGCGGAGATGCTAGTCTTGCCTGAAGAACCCAGCGTGAGGGTTTCCGTGACTGGGACAGAAACGCCGTCACGGATCCCCGCTCCGCTCACAGGATCCCTTGGTGAAGCACCCGTCCCATCCCAACCGAGATTGATGGTTCCGAAGGGTGAGAGAAGCGTGCCGTTCTGGGTGATGGTGGAAGCATACAGACTCAACTCTCCTCCTGCGGAGAGGGGTAGTGAGAGCGGTCCACCTGATTGTTCCACCAGGATCGATCCTTTTCCTTGGGCGGGATCATAAGCGGCAAAGGTCATGCGTGATGCAGTCACCGGGTGGATCTGGGCGGCACGAAGAATCAGGTTTCCCGCGATGTTGACCGCGCCATCTCCCCGGATGATCCCTCCAGGCGCAAGGAAGGATGCGGAAGAGAAATTCGCCAGCAGAAGATTGCCGAGCTCGATCAGGCGCGCCTCGACTTGCAGGAAGCCATTTCCACCGGAAGGGCCTACATACGGGTCACTATCACCACCGAAGGCCTTGCTCAGCTTCGTGTCACCCGGTGTTCTGGCTCCAACCATGGAACTTCCCAGCGCCGCATGGCCGGCTTTGAGCGTCACGAGCGAATCAGCGCGGATTGTTCCTCCTGAAGCGACCCGAAGATTTCCGGGAAGAGTGATCGATACGGGGCCTGAGAATTCGACATTGCCGGCGAGTGTCAGGTTCTCGAACCCTCCGGTATTTGCTGAATCAGCGGCAAAGTATCCTTTGGACGAGATCTTCGCATTCCGATCGGCCTCGATCCTTGCTCCAAGCCCCTTGAGATCCTGAGCGACAATCAGATTCACATCCCGGGGGTCGGCAATCTGCTCGGCGGAGTTGTTGAGATTGTAGAATCTCCCGGAACTGACCGAGAGAGTCCCGCCCAAGGCTGATGCGCCACCCGCCCTTCCGAGCAAGGTTCCCTGACTCTCCAACATCTGGCCACCGCTCAGCGTGATGCTTCCACCGGAACTCTGGACCATCAAGTCTCCTCCATCGGCACGGGACAACCCGGAGGCGACAAATCGGTTGGCCGCCGTGCCGGAGACATCAAGCACCGATCCATCCTTGAGTTGGAGATTTCCCTCCAAGGAAATATTCCCACCTTCGAGGACCGCTCCCAGCCTACGCCCGAGACCGAGCGGGTCGGACATGAAAAGGGCGGATCCCGAAGCACTGATTCGTGCCCCACTTCCGATCTGCACCGTCGCGTAGGCCATGTCAGGATCCGAGGTCAGATTCTCCGGGAAGCGCTCGGCACCCTTGATTGAGATCGCTCCACCCGGGACGGAAAGGGTTCCTTCAAGATTGATCAATTTCCCTTCCACTGAAAGCGAACCCGTGGTGGCAACCGGTGTTGTCGATGTCGATACCGGGAGAGCAATCGATGGGGAGAGATTGATGACAGCGCCCTTGTCGATGGCGACCTTTCCCCTCACCACGTATCCGGGAGAGGTGGCCCCCTTGGGATCCACCAAACCCTGGGCGATAAGCTTCAGGTTCACAGCGGGTGACATCCCGGAGGACATCTGATGCTCGCTGAAGCCGGTGGTGGGGAGGTAGAGAACATTTCTTACCCAGGGATTGATCACCGCTCCGGATGCCACGCGGATACCGGGAATCTCCTCATCGGCACTTCCTGATCCCGCCTCAAAGCCGATACCCTTAAGGTTGAAGTTGGAGAACCCTCCGGTGCTGAAAAAGGAGGGGCTTAGCTTCAGGATGCGAGCGTCACCCGTAAGACCACCGATCTGAATGGCAGGCGCATTAATGGAGAGTTCTCCAGATCGGGAGCCAACCCCGCCAAATCCGCGAAATTGCCCGGCAATCGTGATGGCACCATCGCGGATGGTCTTGACTTCAAGATCCTGTCCTCCCTCGATCAATATGCTTCCACCGGCGCCAACGCTCACTCCAGAACCCACGGATGCCGATGCAAACGATTGAACCTGCGTGGCGCGAACAGCCTCGGTAAGCTTAGCAGATCTGACAGAATCCGAACGAACCCATGCTCCCGCTGAGACATCGATCAGGCTTCCCCTCTCGATACCGACATCAAGCGCGGAGATGGAGACACTTCCACCGTCCAGCATCACTGTACCCGCCAGCGATCGATCCGTGAAATCATTGGCCACCAACCCCCTCGTGCTGAGAATCGAGGAACTGCCAATTCTAATGATTCCACTTGAGTCGTATGCCTCAAAGCGGGACGAGTTGGCCGCGTCCAAGAGAATCAGATCGTCATAACTGACATTGTAGGCGCTCAGGGAGATCCTCCCGCCGGGAGCCGATACCGTGCCATCGATGGCAAGGGAGGAAGCTGAAAGATTCACGGAACCTGCAGGTCCAAGATCAAGGCTGACACCCTTGGGTAGCAGGATCGATCCGTCGTGATTGAGAACAGAGAGGTGGCCGAATCCACCGCTCCCGAAGACTCCTGGATTAAGCCTGATCTGATTGATGACGCCGGAAGAGGAAGACCCGGCTGATCCAATGGCCAACTGCGGCGCATAGGGGGAGTCGGGAACAAGCGATGCACCTGAGTAAATCCTGCTTTGGAGGATCGAGAGCTTCAAGGAAGCGGGATCGGGAAGATGAATATCACCGGAGACCGGACGGAGTTGGCGGGCACCGGTCACAACTCCACCCCTCATCGTACCCTCCAGAGTCATCATCGGTGCCTGGATCGTGAGACTTCCTCCACTCCCCCCCTCATAGTAGGGGATTTCCGTCATGCTTCCCGCATTCTCAACAACCCTATCGTACACCATGTTCGGCGTGGCCTTGGAGATATCGATGGGCAATCCGTTGAAGAGCAATTTTGTGGTGGCGTATGTGGTTTCGCTAAACCTGACCCAGCCTCCAGAGACATCCAGAACCGCACCACTTCCAACATCCACGCGATCACCTGCCCGCAGGGCGATGCTTCCTCCATCCGCCGTCAACTCCCCCGCCGTCTTGCCGATGAGGCTCACGTAGCCCGCGGCGTTGCCCAACGGAGTTCCCACCCACTCCCTCCCGTCATAGGTTCCTGTGATTCTTGTATCGATGGTGATTTTCTTCCCACGGAACACACTCTCCCTCTGCAGGGGGAAGTCGGCTAATTCCGGCCCGCGCAACTCGATCGTCTGGAAATTCCTGGCCCCGTCGATCTCCGTTCCGGTGGAACCCGCGACGCTGATGAGGCTTCCCGGATCAAGCGTGATCTTCCCTTCGGCGGAGGTGCCCACCGCGCCGGTGACAAACATCCCGAATTGCTGGTTAGCGGGGCGATACCAGTTACCGCCAGTAATGCTGATCCCCGAGTCGAGTCGCGCCGACACACTCGAAGAATCACCCGTGGAAAGACGAGCCGGACGCGTCATGTCATAATAGATATTTTCGTTTGCCTCACCGGTTACCGGTTTGGCACCGGGAGCCAGCACGATGGAGCCCCTTTCGGCCCTCACCGAGTTTCCCATCATGGCAATTATTGAGGAAAGTGAGACCTTGGTACCGGGCAAGGTTTCGGAACTCGTTGTCTCGGGAAGGATCCTGATAACGCCCGAGGAACCCAGTAGAATAGTTCCCGTGGTGCCACCCGGCAGGGTCTGGTCATACCAGTAGGGACTGAATCCAGTGGATACGGGCACCACTGCATTATAGGCCGCCTGCAGATCCACCCTGCCGTTGAGTGTCACCGAGGTGGAGCTGTCGATGATGCCGTTCTGCGTCAGATCCCGTCCGACCATCGCGGCATGGCCTCGAGGCATCTCGATCAAGCCGTTGTTCACAACCGTCCCGACCCGGGTTCCCGATTGGTCAGTGGAGAAGGATTTTCCCGCAGTCCTGTCCGCATCATCCACGACACGACCTATATGGACATCCAACCCGCGAAGACTCGGATCCGAGGAAGGGTGGGCATTCACCCCCACCTGAAGGCCTGCCGCAAGAATGGTCTGGCCATCGGGTGTGGAAATCGTGCCATCGTTTTGCACACTCGGTCCCACCAGCATCACGCGCCCTCCTGTTCCATTAGGCTTTGCTGTGGAGATCGAGGCACCCTTTTCCACCTTCAGACCCCCGATGGCAGAAGCGGCAATCGGAGTGCCGTTTCCCGGATCCCAGGATTCCGGATAATTCTGCGATGAGGAAAGTTTCAGAGCCGAGAAGAGGAACTGGTAGTCGGTGTTGTTGAGCAGGCCACGCCCCTCGATCCCTTGCATGGGATCACCGGCGAAGTAGGGATTAATCGGCAGGGTGGAGGCGACCAAGGCGTGGACATTCACCTCCGAGCCGTTGTGAAACATGATCCCGTTCTGGTTCAGGATGTAGACTTGGCCCTGGGCCTGAATCTTTCCGTAAACGGATGATGGTGATGCGTTTCCGGTGATTTTGTTGAAGGCTATCCACTTGCCTGCATCCGCTCCTCCCTTGCTCTGGTCGAAGTTGATGGTCGTCCGGGGCCCGACATTGAAATCCTTCCAGTAGAGATAGGCGTTCTGGGCGTTCTGGGTGATCTCGATGTTGTGATCTCCGGAGGAACCCGCCGACGTTGTCTTGGCCATGTTGATGGAGGCTCCCTTCCAGGAGGTGGTGAGCGGCTTGCCGTTCCCGTCGAATCCGTCGTGGGGATGGAGCCAGTTCACGGCTAGACCATTGGGTATCACGGCTGAACCGTTTACCGTTTGACCGTTGGGAAGAATGGGATTGCCGGTGCGCGCTGCCGCTCTGGCCGCAGCCGCCGCATTCTGCTGCATGGCCCTCATCGCCCCCACTGCCGTGTCGCTCCGCCGGATCGATTGCCGCGCCAAGGATGCGGTCAGGGCGGCAGAGGCGGCTCCCGCGTTCTGGAGATTGGAGGCAGATCCACGTCCCCCGGACTGACCGGGAACCACGCCGGAACGCACCTCCGCCATCGTGATGGCCAGCGCCACGGGACTCGAGGTAAAGAAAAGGAGGGCGGAGAGGAAGCCGGCAAGGGCCCTTACCGGAAAAGGATGAGACCTGCCGTAACGGCTGCGCAGCAACGGCCGGGCCAGCAAACTTGCCGTATCGGATGCAAAGCAACGGGCGGGCAAGGAAACCCGAATGGGAGATGGCAGAGTCGAAGGTCGAAGGTCGAAGGTCATAAATCGGCGGGGAACCACATGTTCCATTTCAGACTCCCCATCATCCATCTTGCATCTTCCATCTTCTACTTGGTTTCCAACCATCTCTCGAAAGAGATGGGCAACCTGCTTGGGAATGGCAAAACGGAAGGGCATCGGAAGCTCGAAGACTAGATCAGAAATGTCCTATCAGTACGTTACAATTTTGACATAAAATGGACTCGATTGGGGAATGGACAGTGACCTCAAGAAGACTGGGAATATGGGTTGGAGGCTGAATCTAACTTTTGCGGGCCAGCAGACTGCTGTTTTACCACAACGCCGAGTGCCCGGTTGGGCACAGCGTAGCCTGTGAAGCAGTCCGAAGGACAAGGGGCGAGGGCTTGGAAGAAATTTACCGCGAAGGAAACAGCCAAGGACCGGCAAAGATTTACTGAAAATGACGGAGGTTTCTTCGGTTGCCATTGGCGGTGCAAATCCTCCCCGATCCCCTTGAGCCCCACCGTTTCAACTTCAACCCCACCACTTGGACTTATCCTTCCTTAGTTTCCGCCCACGAGCCCGCTCACCTGAGGAGACGATCCACCTCCCGTGATCCCAGTTGAAGGAGCATCTGGAAGTGAAATTTCTTCATTTGCTCATTCCAGATCCGAGGATCATTCGGATAATGATTCTTCCAATCATTGTAAAAATCGATGTAACTCTCCTGAATTGCGGCATAAGCCTGCTGCCCCTCGGGACTCATCTTTGCTACTTGGCCCTGATCTACCCGGTAGAAAGGAGGCTCTTCAAGCGTTACGTTCACCGAGGTTGCCTGATCGGACTCCATCGGTGGGTTTGAGGGGTTCGCAGTGGATGAGGATGAGACTGGCGGGGATGTCGTCGAAAAAAAGGGCGTCCTCGACAAGAGTAAGCCTTGATCTTTGTGGGGCGATTGCGATTGGTCCCCAATCGCCGACCCACTTTCCTTACCTTGGGGAAGGGATATTGATGTGATCGGTGAAGGGAGTGGGTTACTATCTGTGATTCCTCGAACAATACGAGCATCACCCCTGATCGGTTCAATAATCCTTTCTTGAGGATTACCACGGGTGGCGTCGTTGAATATTGGAATGGTTCCCGCGCCCTCGCTGCTGGTCGCTTGAACGATATCTTCATGCGTTCCATGCCGCCCGGATACCCTATCGTCGGTTAGGCCGCCGGGGGCATTTGCAGAGCTTGTCGGATCATTGCACAGAATAAAAAGCGTGCCAATCAACACAACCGAAAGGCCGATCAGCAGCATCAAGAGTGATTTCTGAGGCATCGTGTGTGTTTTTTATCTGAGAGACATTACCCCCATCTCCCCTCTATTTCCGAACTTTTGTCAGCCCCCCTCCGGGGGATTTATTTCTGGCGGCGCACTCTCGACGCCATACCAAGAGCAATTCCTCCCACGATCATCAGCGCCCAAGTACCCGGCTCGGGCACCGTTTGGATCGTTGACGCGGCCGCGGCTCCTGATAGGGAATGGTTGAGCGCTGCGGCATCATACTCCGAGGAGTATCCCAAATCCCGGCCGGAGAAGAGGCTGTTGTGATTGATGACCGCCCAAGAGGTCTTGGTTGATTTGTCATATCCGAAGGCCCCCATGATCTTGGCGAGCGTCGTGTTGATCTGGATGGCAGAGAGGGCGTTGATCTCAGCCAGGGTGTCGCTCGCCGCATCAAGAATGCCCCCCCTTCCCGCCTGCAGCAGGAAGGTGTTGAAACTTCCCGCAAAGCTCTTTCCATTCATTCCATTCAATGCGGCAGTCTTATTGCCGGTGTTTCCCTCGACTGTGTTTTTCCAAGTCTTGGTGACTGGATCGTACCACTGGATCGTGTTCCTGATGGCACTGAAGCTGGGATCGGTGATCGCCATCACGATGTTATTGGAGTAGGTCCCCTTGAAATCCAAGGCCGCTCCGGTGATTTTCGCCTCCAGGATCGCGCTGTTCGTGACGGATCCGGAAAGGAGCGAAAAACTCTTGCCAGCACCGATCCCGGCACCAAATCCGGCAACGGAACTATTGGCTGTGTACGATTTTTCAAGGGATCCTGTCTCGGACAAGGCAACCCTCCCCCGGATCGCATTGGTGAATGCCAGTCCCGTGTTGTCCACCAGTTTGCCGGCCACCGCATGGGTCACCTTGCTGTCTGTGAGCGTGGAACCCTCCCGGAGCACTACGGAGGCGTTCCTGTTGGCCACATTCACCGTGCCGCCGAGCCGGGAATTCGTCCCGAGCGCCACTGTTCCTGCCAAGAGGCGGGTCGTACCGGAGAATCCAATGTTGTTCGCGCTCAGCGTGGTGGTTCCGGTTCCGGAACCGGTGATCGTTCCCTTGCCTGCACTCCTGCTAGTGATCGTGCTGGAAAGGGTCGATTCCCCGCTCTGGTTGAAGACGAGGCTTCCCGTTCCCGCTCCGAAGCTGATTGATCCGCTGCCAAGCGTCAGGGATCCGACCCCGCCGGCGTCGCCGATCGTCACCGTTCCTACGGATCTGGCATTCGAGGCAATCAGGAGCCCGGATGCCGCAACCGTTCCTCCGGATCCGACCGTCAGGGAACCCGAGCCCGATCCGCCGACGGTGAGTTGGCCGCTGTTCGTCCAGACCGCGTTGCTGACCGTCACGTTCCCCCTAGTATTAGCCGTGGCACCGACCACGGAGGCGATGCTCTGCATGGTGCCACCCGTGATCCGGACCGATCCGGTGGGAAGTGCCGTTGCCAGATTGAGCGTTCCCAAACCCGATTTGGTCAACCCTCCGTTGCCGGCGAGTGTGGCGCTGATCGTCGAGTTGGAGTTACCCGTGACCGTCACACCGGATGGGGCCGTTAGCGTACCGTTGCCGATGGATCCAGCACTCAGCGTCGCCGAGCCAAACCTCTGGTTGAATCTCCCCAGATCAAGCGTTCCACCGGCGACATTCAGCGATCCGTTCGTCGAGCCGAATGCGGACGCATTCGAGGCCACAAGCGTCCCCGAGTTGACAATGGTTCCTCCGCTGTAGGCGTTGCTACCCGAGAGGATCGTCGTCCCGGATCCGGACTGAAGCAGGGCTTCCTGACCCGCAATGGTTCCCGCGAAGGAGATGGTGTTCGAGGGAGCCAGCGTGATCGTCCCGCCGCCGCCCGTGACGGTTCCCGAACCGGAGAGTGCCACAAGGCGCTGGCTCGTGGTGCCAAGATCGGCGACGGCACCGCTGGAGACTGAAAGCCTCCCGTTTGATGAAAGCCTGTCATCCCCTCCCGAGAGGATCGTCCGACCAGACTCCACCGTCAGACCGCCGGCATTGGAGGCGACTCCCGTCATGACCAGGGTGCCCGTTCCCTGCTTGATGAGTGTGCCGGATCCGGCAATGTCACCGGCCAGCGTGGACTGCCGGGCACCGGCGATCGTGAGGTTGTTGGAGGAAAGATCAAGGCTTCCGCCTATCTGAATCGCCCCGTTCTGGGCCTGCAGAACCGCGTTGGAGGCGAGTCGCAATCCCGAGGAGATGGTCTGTAGCGCGGTGGAGGAATTCGTCACATTGCCCGAAAGCGTCAGATTTGTCCCGGAGAGCGTGTAGCCACCCGCCCTCGCGTCGTAGAGGATCCCGGTCAAATTCGTGACGGATTGATTGGTGACGGAACCCCCAACACCCGTGAACTGGAGCAGGGAGCCGTTGGTGATTCCCGTAAGATTTCCGGAGCCTCCTGACCAGATCCCCCCGGTATCGGTGGAGGCTAGCGTCTTGTAGGAGAGAAAGAGGGCATTAGCCGAGGCGGTCAGACTGAAGTTCCCATTCAACGCGTTGAGGAACCCCCCGGTTCCATTCGTTGCCCCAAGGTTGATGCTGAAGAGGTTGGTGGAGAAGCTCCCCAAGAGCGAATTGAAGGATGCGATCTGCCAGTCACCGTCGGCATCCTTGTTGAAGTTGGAGGCATTCCCTCCAAGGGAGCAGAGATTGATTTGGAATCGGTTGGATGCCGTCAGCCCGGAAAGATCCAGACCACCTCCGATGGAGAGGGTGTCGAATCCCACCCCCTTGCTTCCCGTGGCGTCAGACATCTTCCAATGATAGTTCCCCCCTCCGTTCCAGAGGACGTTACCGATTGCCGAAAGTGTACCGATCGCGGCATCCGTCCCGGCCATGACCGTTCCTCCTGATGCCACGGAGATGCCGCCGACCGTTCCAGTCCCAGCTAGGGAGGCACCAGTGCCCACGGTGACCATTCCCGTTCCGAGATTTCCACTCACCTGCAGGCGGCCCGTATTCACAGCCGTGGCTCCGGTGAAGGACTGACTGTTACCAGGGATCGAGAGTGTCCCTGTGCCGACTTTGGCAAGCGATCCGCTCCCTGCGATGGCTCCAGAGATGGACATCGATGTGGTGGCGGTATCAATGGTGGCGGTCGACCCGGAGTCAATGGCCACGGCGTTGCTGATGGAGAGTCCCTGCGCA